>WJMH01000006.1 GCA_014728045.1 Candidatus Omnitrophota bacterium | reverse complement strand
TTTTCGGGGGAAGCTGCTGTTCATTGACGCAACTTGCAAAACTGAATATTTTTTAAAACATTTATATATAATAACTTACAAAGAGTGAGCATCCATTAAGCTGCAGGCATTTTGACGCTTGCTTTTTTTATGATATACTGAATATTACTAATAATATAAATAATAGGAGTATACTTACCTTGGAAACGCCCAAACAGAGAACAGAAGTTTATGATTCCATTATAAGGGCTTTCAGCCTTGCGATAAAGAATAGCGCCCTGTATTCGCTTGACCATCCTATATGCAAGTCTTCAATAGATAATTTCAAGGGAGTTCTCAGCAAATGGTTCGTCGATAACGACCGTCTTGAAATGGGTATCGCCCAGGATAATATCTATTTTAACGGCAAGCAGGTCAGGGAGGAAGACCCGCGTTACGTTGAGGTCGCCGATTATCTCCATCAGAGGGGTCTTATTTCGCTCACTTTCCTTGACGGTATAACCATACAGGAGCTTACCGACTTTTTCGATATCATCAAGAACGATAAGCGCGCCGTAAGGAAAATGGGGGGGGTTCTCCAGAACATACCCGATACTCCCCACCTTGTGATCAAGGAGATAGATTACAGCGCGCTTCTTAAGAAGACCCGGGAGGGGGAAGAAGCTTCCGAAGAGTCAAAGGTTTGGCAGTCCCTTTTTGAGGTTGTTCAGCAGGCCAAGGGAGGGGGGCTTCCCGAGTCAAAGAAAGAATTCCTGACGGGTTTCTTCGAGGATACCCAGGGTTCTGCCAAGGTCCTCAACAAGGTTTACAAGGAAGCGGTGAACACGCTCCAGGACGAGGCCACCGCCAAGGAGATTCAGGAGACCGTGGGCAAGATCTGCAGGTATTTCGAGAAGTATTCCAAGCCTGAGGCCAAGCAGATGAAGGTGAAGCTCATGGAAGTGGTCTCCCAGCTTCACCCGGATCTTATAAACATGCTTTTTGAGAAGGCGGTTGTAGAGGGGGAGAATTTCGATCTTGCAGATGAGATAACGAAGGACTTTTCGGATGATTACATAGCTGGTTTTATCGAGAACCTCATTAGCGATGAGGATACCTTCAACGAGAACCTTCTTAAGGTTTTTGATAAGCTCGCACCGGGTTCGGAAAAGGCGAATAACATCGTATCGATGGTAGCGGATAAACTCTTCAGTAAGAAGATACTGAATCCTGCCACGCTTACAAGGATGCAGATGTCCATCAAGGAGATCTTCGACGCTAATCCGCAGAGTAATTTCATGAACCAGATGCACAAGATAACCGTTGACGCGGTGGTCAATAAGAAAATAGACACTCTTGTTTACATGGCAAGGCTATCTCCACTGATAAACAAGTTCGCACAGTCGATCGAGGAGGGCGAGCTTAAGAAAGAGGAGATATGGCTTCTTCTCAATATCCTCTGGCTCGAGAATGATTCGGAGGAGTTCAATAAGTACGGGGAGAAGATAATCGACGTTCTGCCTGAACTTTTGGACTCAAAGGAGATAATCCGCATAAAGGAGATCCTGGAGTTCTTTACCGAGAAGCAGCGTCCCGAACAGCTTGAGGATGAGGATATGGTGATGGCCACAAGGGGACTTGTCAACAGGATAGCCACCAAAGAGACCAAGGACAGTCTGATCGCTTTTATCCCCGAGGCGACAAGCAGTGAACTCGAGGATATAGCAGAGATACTTCTCAGGACAAAAAGCGATTCGGCCCGTCTTCTTGTAGATGCCTTTATCAGGGAAAGGAATCCCGCGCATATAAACAAGTTCAGGACGGTGGTCTCCAAGATGCAGGAAGAGGTCGTCAAGGAAGCTATGGACAGGATAGAGTACGGGGAGCCTCTGGTGGTAAGGAACCTTTTCCGGATACTTTCCGAATTTGATCCCAAGAAGGCGCATCTTATTTCCAAAAAGCTTCTTGCGCACAAGGATCCCCAGATACGCCTAGAGGCGCTTGATATTTTCGTGCCCGTGAACGATGAGGAGAAACAGGGTCTTTTTACTGCTTTCAAGAAGGAGAAGAACGAGGAGGTCCAGAAAAAGATAGCAGGAGTGCTTTTAAGGACCAAGGACGAGAAGTTCATAAATGGCCTTTTCAGGTATACTGAAAGGAACTGGTTCAAAAGAAGGTTCCTGCCCAAGCTGATAGACCTTTGCGGACAGATGAAGCTTGAGGAGACCTTTCCGCATCTTAAGAGGAACTTCCTCAAAAGGGGCTGGTTCAGGACCAGACGAAGGGAGAACATACGGATAGCGGCAGTTACAGGTCTTGGACGGCTGGGGACGCCTGAAGCACTGGAACTTGTGGAGCAGGGACTTAAGGATAAAAGTGACCGTGTCCGGGAAATGAGCGAGATAATCACCAAACTCGGTGAAACGGGTGCCGAACACGAAAATCTAGAGGGGTAAGATGGCAGAAAGCAATGGGGCTAATGAGTTAAGGGATAAAGTAGAAGACCTGATCGTAGGGCTTTCCAGAGGGGTGCAGATGAGCCTTATGTACGGGGAGGAGCACCGCTTGACGGTGGAATCCATCGACAGGGTGTACGCCCTTTTGGAGGAGATACTCGCTGTAAAGGACGAGATGACCATAGGGATTATAGGCGATGAAATCGCCTTCGAAAAGGAACCTTTTTACGAAACCAGCCGCAAGATGAAGACCTTTATAGAACACCTGAAGGACATTGGCGTCAAGAAGATCAGTTTTTCAAAAGCGCTTACCAGGGAAGAACTAGGCGAGTTCTTCAGCAAGGTCCTGGTGACCAAGCCCAAGGATCTGACGGAGACGCGGACCATAGAGAGCGTATTCCGGGAAACGGATATAGAGAACATAGCTATCGGCGATATCGGGTTCAAAAAGGAAGAAAAACCCGGAGAGGGTAAAGGCGAAGGAGAAGGCGGAGGAGGGGGCGGCCCGGAAATAAGGATGGGCATGAGAAAAGGTTACCAGGAGGGAGTTGAATTCCTTCAGAAGACCTTTGAGAACATAAAGGGTAACCAGCCGCTGAACGTTGAATCGGCCAGGCAGTTAGTTGAAAGCATGCTCAAGGACCTGCTCAAGCACAAGAACCTGCTTCTTATGCTCACTTCGGTTAAGAGCCAGGACCAGAACATGTTCGTTCACGGTGTGAATGTTTCGATATTCACCATAATGCAGGCCGAAGCTCTGGGGCTTGACGAAAAGTACCTCGCTGATATCGGTGTTGCGTCTTTATTGAATAATATAGGCAAGCTTGCCAAACCCGGTGATGACCTCTGGTGGGAGGATGCTGGCACCGAGGAGGAGAAGGAAAAGAGGGCTGATCAGGATGTTCAGGGAGCCAAGATACTGCTGGATACCCCGGGAGTCGGGATACTTGCGGCTATTGTCGCATTTGAACATAATATCCCCTACGATATGTCAGGACCACCGAAAAAGCTTTACGGCAAGGATACCCTTAACCTTGTGAGCATGATGATCGCCATCTCGGATTACTATGACAGGCTGAGAAGCAAACCTTCCTATCACAAGGACGGAGGTCCCGAGAAAGCTTACGATAAAATGATGGAACTCTCCGGTACGAGGTTCCATCCAGATCTATTGAAGAACTTTTTTAGTCTGGTGGGTGTTTATCCGCCTGGAACGCTTGTTGAACTTGACTCGAAGGAAACCGCCTTGGTCATACAGACCAGTGCAATGGATATTAGACGACCGCAGGTCGAGATCCTTTATGACGCTAACGGGGAGAGGTACAAAGAACCCACTATAGTGAATCTTCTTGAGAAGGATAAAAAGGGCAAGTTCAAGTGGACTATAGTCAGGTCCGTTGCGCCAAAGGATGACCTTAAGATTCCCGAGAAATATTCCTGATTCCTCAACTCGTCTTTGCGAAATCATGCTATGTTAATGTCAGTTCGTATAAGGAAATAATGAAAGTAGAAAGTAAAATAACTATATCTTTTTTCGCTGTCGGAGTGCTTGTTGCCGGTCTATCATGGTTTTTTTCCGGAAGAGGCACGGCAGGCATGATATTCCATTTTTTCATTCCCCTGTTCACGGCGCTTTTAGGTTATTTGTCTTCCAAAATTATCTCCATACCCTTGCGTGAACTGACAAAAGGAGTTCGGATAATTTCATCCGGAAACTTGGAATACCATGTCGGTCAGGATACCCCCGATGAAGTGGGGCAACTTTCGCGCGAATTCGACAAGATCACCGATGAGCTCAGAAACGCGCGGGTCGACATTGATTCGCTCAACCGTGCTGGTGCCAAGCAGGAAGAGCTGATAAGGGAACTGCAGGCGCGGGAAGAACATTTCAGGCTTCTTTTCGAACAGTCCAACGACGCGGTCTTTATCTACGATATAGACGGCAAGATCGTGGATGTGAACGAAAAGACCTGTGAGATGCTGGGTTATACGAAAGATATGCTTCTTAACATACCTTTCCTGGAGCTTCAGACCGAAGATGAGCTTACCATGTCCAAGCACGCTACCCGCACCCGCGGTAAGACCAACGCCCTGCGTTTCGAGTCCAAATTCGTCAAAAGCGACGGCACGGTAATAGACGTGGGCATCAGTTCCAGCTGCGTAGACCTGAAAAGGGGGCTTATGCAGGCGATAGTGGCCAATATCACCGATCGAAAACGACTGGAGAGGGCTCTGAGGGAATCCGAGGAGAAGTTCAGGACCTTCATGGAGACGGCCAGCGACCTCATGTTCATAACCGACAGGGAGGGTAATTTTAATTACGTCAATGAAGCCATGTGTAACACGCTCGGTTATTTCAAGGAAGAGATGATAGGCATGCATATAACTGAGATAGTTAGCAGGGCGAATCTGGCGGGATTCAAGAATGCGCATAAGAAGCTACTGGAAAAGGGAGAGATAACCTACGAGCCGGCCTGGGAGACCAAGAACAGGGTGGATGTCTACGGCGAAATGAAGGTTACCGCCATATTTGACCATGAAGGGGAATTCGCGGGGACGAGGGGGGTGTTCCGTGATATAACCGAACGCAAGAAGATCGAGAAATCCCAGCGCCTAGCCCAGCTGGGGAAGCTTGCCGCTGATGTCGCGCATGAAGTGAATAATCCTGTCATGATAATATCGGGTAATGCAGAGCTGGCCCTCATGGAAGGGGTCGAGAACAAAAAACATGAACAGACCTTTAAGGTGATACTCTCCCAGTGTGAGCAGGCCAGGAGCATCGTCAAGAGACTTCTTATGTTCTCGAAGCCCAGTAAGGGTGATTTCAAGAAGACGAATATACTCGATTCGATAGAACTTGTGGTAAGCCTACTAGAGGGCCAGTTCACCCGCAAGAAGATAAAGATCGTCAAAAAGATGGAGTTCCAGGTCCCGGATGTGTGGATCGATGAAAAACAGATCCAGGAGGTTCTCATGAACCTGCTTCGCAACTCCGCTGATGCTATGTCCGAAGGGGGCACTATCACCATAGATGTTACAATGGAGGGACCTAATATACGCATAGATGTTATAGACACGGGTACCGGAATATCCGAGAGCGACATGAAACTCATGTTCGACCCCTTCTATACCACCAAGGAGCATGGTACCGGGCTGGGGCTTTCAGTCTGCTACGGTATAATCAAGGCTCACGGTGGAGATCTCTGGTACACAAGTAAGGTGGGTAAGGGTACTACCGCTTCTATAGTATTGCCCCCGGCCAATAAATAGGAAGTAATAATATAATATAAAAAAGCCCGGCAAGTTATGCCGGGCTTTTGTTTTTTTGTCCTTTTATAACAATAAAGTTATATTTTTACCACGTTGGCGGCTTCCAGACCTTTCGGTCCTTCCTTGACCTCGAACTCTACCGCTTCGGCTTCGTTCAACGTCTTGTAACCGTCACCCTGGATAGCGCTGTAATGCACGAATACATCTTTACCGCCATCGTCAGGAGCAATAAATCCATAACCTTTCTCGTTATTGAACCATTTGACTTTACCTGTTGACATTCCCTACCCTCCTTTCTCACAGTTGCAGCAAGTAATATCTTGACATAAAAAAACCGCACAGCTGGCTTTCAGCCGTACGGTTCCAAGATCTTTACTTCCTTATAGTCGTCTTCATTACACTCTCGCTGTCAAACAAATTAAGCGTTTAACAAATTGATTATACGGCCATATTTGAACATTTGTCAAGATAATTCGTTCAAAAAAATCGTTTATTTTATTTTTTTGCCCGGGCGAGCATATCCTGCGCATGTTTAACCGCTATAAGGTTTTGCATTTCTCCGCTCATCATGTCCGCAAGCTCCCTGATGCGGGCTTCGCCTTCGAGCGTGGTGACCCCGGTCAGGGTGCGGCTATTTTCCACCTTTTTGGATACCTTGAAGTGACGGTCGCCGAAGGAAGCTATCTGCGGCAGGTGGGTAATGAGTAGAACCTGCCTGTCATGAGAGATATCCTTGAGCTTCTGCCCGGTGATCTGGCCCAGGCGGCCCCCTATCTGCGAGTCTATTTCATCAAAGATCAGGACGGGTATGGGGTCAACCTTGGTCAGTGCCTTTTTAAGGGCGAGCATGAGGCGGGCCGCTTCCCCGGAGGAGACTATCTCCGAAAGGGGTTTGAGCTTCTCTCCGGCATTAGGGCTTATATAGAAGCTGATCCTGTCGCATCCGGTTGGAGTGAATTCAGTTTTTTCTATGCGGCAGTCAAAATCAACGTGCTTAATGCCCAGCTGCTTGAGCTCTTTTTCGATGGTTCCTTTCAGGGAAGATGCGCAGGATCTTCGTTTTGAGGTCATTTTCCCGGCTTCTTTTTCAAGTGCATTTTCTGAGGAAGAGATCTCTTTGCGAAGTTCCGCGTCATTGTGTTCGATATCCACTAACCGATCGTATTTTTCCCGGGACTTTTCGTAGAATTCCCTCGCATCCTCCAGGGAGGGGCCGTATTTGCTGAGGATCTGGTAATATGTGTCGTAACGGTCATTGACCTCGCGGGCGAGTTCTTCGTCGAAAGAAAGCTCTTCAAGATACCTATTAAGTGCTGTTACGATGAGCGATGCGTCCTCCTGCATGCGGCCCAAGGTTTCCGCCAGCTCTTCGGTCGAGCTATCGGTCGCGTTTAGGGTGTTCATCGGACCGAAAGCGCGGCTTATTGCGTTTCCCGCGCCGGTCTGCTCGTTGTCGAGTATGTCTATAAGGTCTCTCACGCATTCGACAAGTTTCTCGGAGTTATTCATGCGCGTGATCTCGGCTTTAACAGATTCGTACTCCTCGTCATCGAGCGAGACCTGTTCGAGTTCCCTGATCTGATGGGTGAGGATATCTGTTTCACGTTCGCTGCTCTCTGCCAGGTCCTGAAGCTCCTTAAGTTCCTTTCGTAGCGCGGAATATCTTTCATATTCACGAGCGTAAACGTTCTTTTCCTTATCAAGATCAGCGAGGCGGTCGAGTATCGATATGTGGGATTCATCCGAGAGCAGCATCTGGTGGTCGTTCGGCCCGTGAAAATCCACAAGGTGATCTCCGATATCTTTGAGCTGGCTGACCGTCAGGGAAAAACCGTTCACCTTGACCTTGTTGCGTCCTTCGGGCATATAAGTGCGGTTTATGATGAAAACCGTATCGTCGGAAGAGATGTATTCAGAAAGGAACGGGCAGGACGAGATAACTTCCTCGGAAAGGTCGAAGACGGCCTCAACTATACAGGGTTTATCCGCATCGCGCACATAAGCGGTATTGAACCGTTCGCCAAGGGCGAATCGCAGGGCATCTATGAGTATGGATTTACCTGCCCCGGTCTCACCGGTGAAAACGTTAAGCCCCGATGAGAACTCGATCTCTATCCGGTCGATAAGTCCGAAATTCTGTATGAGAAGTTGTGACAGCATGTATTCTCCCGAAGTTGCTATGTAGGTATATTATATTGATTAACGGTCTTAGTCAATATTATATTGTGAAAGAGATAAGCTCGGGTGAATTTATCAAGATTGCTGAGGGCTTCAGGGGAGACACCACACCTACGTTAAAAATAAAAAAGCGAGAAAAATGCTTTGTTTTACAAGGTGGGTTTCTCTTATAATGATTATAACTATGTTAGCAAAACAAATATTAAGTTAGGGGGAAGTAGTGGGATTTAACCATAAGAGCAGCACATACAGGCTCGTATCCATTTTACTCATCATATTTATATCTTGTTTCAATATAGGCACTTCTTACGCATTTCAGGATAAAGCAGGGGCTTGCCCCAGACACACCCGGGATAATAGCGGGATATTCACAAGAAATCTTTTAAGCGTGCAGTCCATGTTTAAACCCCTATATTCTTTGATCAAAAACCCGGACGGGAGCTTGGAGGTAATGAACCCGCCCGGCGAATACGCGGATGAACTTTATACCGAAGTTATTCTTGCTTTTCTGGGGCATTCCCTCGATAATGGTCTCGGGGAAGGCCCCTTTGAGGTTTTCATGGAAGAGGCCCTGGGCGGGGCGGATTTTGAAAGATGCAGTATCGGGCATGTGAAAAGGATCGGCGGCTCTTTTTACGCGCTATACATTAACAAGGACTCGGTAGATCCCCGCATGCATTTTCTGAAGTTCTCAGCTCTTGAAAAAGATGAACTTCCCGAAACAGGCCGCGAAGCGGTGATCGAGTTGCTGGACGGTACGCGGATACTGGTGGAGATAGATCTGTTGAGTTCCGGCAGCGCCCCAGGAGAGTATGCCGTCTCTGACAAGGAAGAACTGATCATGGAGCACGAAATAACACAGCTGGTTCTGAATGGCAGAAGGCCCAACAGGGCCACCGATATATTCTTTACCGGGGCCGGGTTCCAGGATGCGCATCTGGGCGTATTCTGCTCTATATGCAACCGGCTTGTTGATGCATATACCGGTAAGCACGGCGACAGGGACTCAATAAAGAATTTCCTGAAAGATGTAAAGCAGAATGCCGCGCATCTATCGGAGAATCCGGATGTCTCCCGCGCTGTGCAGCTGATGGCAGGACAGGCCCTTACGATCATTTCCTGGGATGAAAGGAAAATCGGTAAGGCCGGTTCGATACGCCTGAGCTCCATTAATGAGAAGATGGCGCAGAACGACAAGCGCGGGAAGAGTTACATTGACAGTTCCTCTTTACCCGAAGCCGCTCAACAGGTCAAACAGGAGGGCGCTCCCGGGTTCTACTGGCGGGGAATAGAAGGCGTCGCAAAACTGGGCGATAACCTTCCCGGGGCGCTTATGTACGACCGGAAGCACTATGAGAAGGTGCAGGAAAATGTCGTTATGTACCTTATGGATCACGGGTTTTATCCTGTTCCTGAAGGGATATTGCACCAGACCCGCCTCGGCAGGGTGAGCACCATACATGAAACTTATTTCTTGAACGATCTATTGCCTGGATCTTTTCAGACGACCAGTACCGGCGCCGGCCATTTTCAGGGCACAAAGCTTGATATAAAGTGCGTTACAGAAGGCGAAGGTATACAGGTCAATGTCCGCTATGATGCCCGGGGCAATATAGATGATATCGTGGCTCAAAGGGTGAGGACCGGTGACTGGACACTTGCTCTACCCGGATATGTCGATTATATGATAAACCTGGGAGGTCTCAGGTTCAATGATGTCTCAGTGGATTTGGAAGCGGAAGAAGCTTCGCTTTTCAACCCAGATTTTGATTTTACCCGAGAAAACCTGGATGCTGTTGCCGAAGTTCTTAAGACCAAAGGCAAGACCGCACCTTACCTTGCCGCCAGAATAGGCGATGAGACCTATCTGCTGAAGAATCATAAAGAGGCCCCCGATGCAAGATGGCTGGCTTCGCTTTCAGGTTATTCCCGGGGTTCGAGCCTGACAGATATCTATGTCATGTTCTCTGAAGAGGCTCTTGGAGTGACCATACCAAAGCTCGCCGAAAGCTTTAATAAAGCCATGGCTGACGCAGACAGTACGGCTATCCCTCAGCTGACGGATGAGGTACTCGGCCGGGCGCGTGTACCCGAAGCTCCTTCTCTGGGAAGAAGCGATAAGATAACCGAACTTGTTGATTCCAACGCCGGTCTCCTCAGGGACCAGCTGGCCTCTTCTTCCGGGAAGGATGTTCTTATAAGGATCCCGGTAGAGGCTCTTGAGGCGGCAGGGCCCGATCTTGTAAAGGGTTATTTATCTGCTCTCCAGGACTCTGGGCATGTTTACATAGAACTATATTCCTCTCTGGGGCCGGGAAGTGTTACCGGTTCCAAATACGCCGAATACGGTATAGAGAAGAAAAACCTGCCGGAAGGCTTCACCAGTTCAAGGGAGAACACGATAACGCTTTTCACTGTAATGAAAGCCGAAGAGATCACCGCGCGCGGCAAGAGCGACGGCGACTGGGGCTTGGGCGGCATTATGCCCACTGAGACGATCATTTCACCTGTGGGATTGAATTATGACAGGTCGGGTTTCATTCGCGGAATAATCCTGGGTCTTAAACTCTCCCTTATAGCCAGGCAGAAGTCCGAGCAGGGGAAGGTGGACGCCCAATTCGTTGAGCGGACCCTCAAAAACTACAGGGATTTCTGCTGGTCGCAGGGAGTTAGGGATTTTCATCTCAAGCCGGAAGATCTGGTGGATCTGGCTACCGGGGACATAAACAGGACCGTCAGAGCGCTCAACAGGATCATCAAAGCGTTGCCGATAATGCCCCTGAATACCGAAGAGATAAGAGAGATATATGAACATGCCCGCGAGGCGCTTATAAGAGCATAATTTTTCTATTGATGTTGAAAAAAACTTGGACCCATTAATACTTGTTTACGGTATTTTTGGGTTTTTTATTTCAAAGACCGTCAAAATTAGTGTTTAAAAAAGTTAGCAATTTAGGTTTGAATTAAATATATTTGAGGTGTAAACTAAAATTAGAGAATTTATATATAATATGAGTAAGAATTTTATTTCTATAGTTAGAAATATAAAAAGACTCTTTTTATATATAGATATTAAAGTATTTTACAAACTATTTAATTAGGTGATTCCAGATGAAGATCAGGTTTGTTGAAAAATATAAGTTGCTGAAAAAGGCTGTGGCCCTTGTGGTCATTCTTGCTTTTTTCAACAACTTTATACTTTCCGATGCCTGGGCGGCGCTTGAAGAACAGGAAGCTCCCTACCAGATGTCGTTGGAACCGGAATCTCCCTATGCCCGTCTTGATGTAGAGACCTTCACGATACCCGGCCATCTTGGTGAGGTGCGGTACATGTCGAAAGGCGCATCCAAAAGATTCATAGTTCATATACAGGACGCTCACTGTAACGTTTTCGCTCAACGCAAGGTGGCGGACCTCATAGATTATTTGAACAAAGAGCATGGTATCACCGCGGTGAACCTGGAGGGCGGATCGGGTGAATACGATCTCGATGTTTTTACTACGATTTCCGGCAAAGCCATACGCAGGGAAGTCGCTGATTACTTCGTCAAGAAGGGAGAGATAAATGGTGCGGAGTATTATGCAATAAACAACCCCGGTAAAGTTCTCCTGTGGGGTATCGAAGACAAGGATCTTTACCTAAAGAACCTTCAGGTATACAGGGACTCTCTGACCTATAAGCAGACAGTCCAGGAATATCTAAAGCAGATCACTCATATCCTCAACAACCTGAAACGCCATATTTATCCTTCGGAACTCTTGAAAGTCGACATGGCCTACAGTGCTTTCAAGGCCGGCAACATGGATTTCCGGGCGTATCTGGAGTTTTTGATAGAAAGGTCTGAAGGTCTGGAGATACCGGTGGAGAGGTTCGAGAACCTGTATCTTCTCCACAAGGCGATGGAACTTGAGGAAAAAGTGGATTTCTCCAGAGCTAATGCCGATCGTGCCGAACTCATCCTCCAGCTCAAGCAGAGACTTTCACGTAACGAAGTAAGGCAGCTTCTCACCAGGACGGTGGATTTCAAGACCAAGAAGATCTCGCGCAAGGCTTTTTACGGATATCTTCTGACGAAGGCCGGCGGCCTTGGACTGGATCTTGGTGAATATAAAGCTCTTTCCGATTACATCGATTACGTCTCCACTTACGAGACCGCGGACAGGTCAAGGGTCATGGAAGAGATGGACGAACTAGAGGCGGGGATAAAGGACCGGCTTTACCGTAACGATACTGAACGCCGGCTCAATCTTCTTTCCCGGAACCTGGCCCTGATGAAGAACATTTTCGCCATTTCCCTCACTAAGACGGACTACAAATATTATCTTGGTAACACCAGTTCCTTCGATATTGCCCATTACCTCAGGTTTATCGACGAACAAGCTCCGCGCTACGGTATAAGCGCGCGGCTTAGTGAGGGCATCGCCGCTCTGGACGGATACCGCAGGAGGATAACGGGTTTTTACGCCTATTCCTTCGAAAGGGACCGTGTCTTTCTTGAAAACCTCAGGTTCTCTGATACCTCCGGCGGGATAAAAGGCGCCATACTGATGACCGGAGGTTTTCATACCGAGAACCTCTGCGACCTGCTCAGAAAGAACCAGATATCCTATATCTCCATTCTCCCGAAATTCACAATCGAAAAAGATTATGAGTGTCCTTACTTCGATATCCTGGCGGGGGAGACGACCAATCTTCGGCAGATGCTGCGCTCTGTTATCGCGCAGGCTTCAATGCTACAGATAGCCAGTATGCTTTCTCCAGTACTGGCACGTGCGGTCTGGGGGGACGCTGCTATATATGCCTTCAGGAGCGCTGTTATTATCCAGGAGCGTATTGCCAGAGGGAGGCGCATGGCGCTGGTCAAAACCGACGGTAGCGCTTGTACGGGGGATGACGGGATGCCCTTGGTTTTCGGTGAAGGCGAGGCCGAGACAGAAAAGATCAGTCTCAGCGATCTGCTCTCTCAGGCTGGTTACAGGGGTGCGATCAACGAGGATGTCTTCAAAGTGGCGGGTCCACCCGCGGAAGACCGTACGGCAGAAGATGCGCGCACTGAACCTCTTGCTATAACCGAAGAGATGGTCCGCGGTATGATCTTCGAGTATCTTGATCGCAACGCGGGATTGGATGCCGCGGAGGATGCGGCCGGAAGAGCAACGCTTCTGGATATCTTCACGGATCTGGCCAGGATAAGCAGCTCGAGCGGAAGGGCCCTGGCCGTTCAAGGCGGGGCGCTGTCTCTATTGAAAGGTGTTATCGGCGCAGAGGACTTTCCCTGGGACAGGATTCGGGACGTCGAAGTATTCCCTCAGGATGCGACAGGCAGGTCTCTTTTCAGGGTACGTCTGGATGAACCCCACACATATGAGACTTCAATGAATAACGAAACCGGGCAGCCCGAAAATGCCGTTTTCGTACTGCCCAGCGAGATCCGTTTTTCCGTGGGCAGGGATACCGAAGGCCAGGAGACCATATTTTTCAATAATCCTGATTACGCTTTAAAGAAAAAGATCGACGGTCCCGATGCCGCCGTAAGGCACATACGCCGTGATGGAGAGGGCAATATCCGCGTTAATTGCGCCTACCGGCTTTTCGAATCGAACCTTTCAAAACGCGCGACGCCGCTGGCAGCAGGTGAGGACTGGATGAAAGATAACCTCGAAAAAGGGCGCCAGTTGCCTCCCGGTTTCAGGGGGCTGGGTCCGGCCGTCAGGGCCTGGCAGAGCGCTTTAATGGCAATGCTCCCGGCAACATTCATCGCTGCCGGTAGCGCTCTTGCGATCATGGCCGGATTTAATCCTTCGATGATGTTCCTTTTGCATACGGTGCTCAGTTTTCAGGCACTGATAATGGCCTTCCAGACGCTTCAGGCTTTCAGGGTGCAGAGAAAGCTCAATACGGACAAAGCAGCTTCGGCGAATGAGACATTCGTGGAGATACGTGACAAGTTCGGCCCCTTTCTTGGGCATATAGTGGATTTTCATGAGTCGGTCCATAACTGGAATCGGCGCCGCGGCATAAAAGAAGGGAGCCTCGCGGACGAAATAATAGCTTATGGCGCCAGCTATATCGCTTCTCCTGTTTTGGCACTTGTTTATGCCTGGAACGGTATGAATTACAGATTGTTCCCTGATGGGGTGGATACGCAGCTTTTGAGCTATAAGCCGGATATATATGCCGAATCTGATAACAGGAGGATGATCAAGAACCCCAGATGGAAAGAGCTTTTTCCGAAGCGGAACATACGCATGAAAAAACCAAGGGCTCGAGCGATCAAGCTCGGCGGCAAGACCATGGTCATACCCGATACGATAATGGGAGGAAAAGCCCGGGGCGCGAACACTTTCCGCTTGGAAAGTCTTCTCGGGAAAGGCGGTTTCGGGGCAGCTTTCCGGGCCAAAGTCACGGAAGGAAGACTTAAAGAACGGGACATAGCGATCAAGATCCTGAAGCCGGGCAGCTCTCCTTCGGCGGTGATAAATTTCCTGCAGGAATACCTCATGATGAAACGTCTTGAAGACGTCCCCGGGGTTATAAGGCCTTATGAGGCAGGATATTATGAGCATAATGGCGAAAGATATTATTTCATTGCCATGCAGTACGCCGATGGCGGTGACCTGGGCACGATGATCCAGACCCGTCAGGCGGAAAAACGCGTGGGGGTGCGTGATGAGCTTTTTGCCGAGGAAGAGGTATACGATATCGCCGGACAACTTCTAAGCTCGATAAGAGCTATCCACAAGAAAGGCATCATCCATGCTGACCTTAAGCCTGAGAATATTTTCTATGTGAACGGCCGGCTCAGGATAGCTGATTTCGGCATCTCACGTTTTACTCCTCAGGGAGTTTTGTCGACAGAAACCCTTACGGGAACTCCCGAGTATATGCCGAATAATGTTCTCAGGAACTTCTTTGTTCACGGACAGGACGTGAAATACAACGCCAAAACCGATCTTTATGCCATAGGGGTTATCCTTTACCAGATGCTGCATGATGGCAAGCTTCCCCAGCACAGGACCGATGAAGAAGAAGAGAACATGAACCAGCTGTTCGAAAACCAAAAGTATGCCGAATGGGTGGATAAGAAGGAAAGAAGGTCGACCAGCGAAACGATACGGCTTTTGGGTAAGAGCCGGGCGCATTCCCGGGAATCATCGGAGCTCGAAAAATTCATCGCCATGCTTTTGCTCGAGAACGAGGACGGGATAAACGAGGCGGGTACGGCGGTCAGCAGGATAACGTCGTCCACCAAAAAGATTCGCACGCAGAAGTCCCTTCGTGGAAGGAGTCCGCCCGCTGATAGTGCAACCAGCGGCGCCGTGAAGGTAGCGAGCACTATCGATCTCGGGCCCGAAAGTGTGAGCACCGGGGCGGAGACGGTAGATCTTACCAGCCAGAATGTTGCTCGGGAGGCTGCCGACTTTTTCGGCGAACCGCCTGCTGTGAACCCGCCCAGAGGGCTCGGGGACATAGTCGGTTCGGAAACCACCGAACTTCCGTCCAATTCACTACTGGCCAATGCTCTAAGAAGGGATGCACCCTGGCTCAATACGATAGTAAGGGTCCTGTCCGTTTTCTCGACGCCTTTCCATGAACTTGGGCATATCACCGCCGCGAAACTGAGCGGGGCGTTCGTGGACTGGGACCTTTTGGGGGTGTTCTATACCGGCCAGGTGAGGACCGGGAGGGCTCCTCCGGTTTTCGTTCGTTTCGGAGGTCTTCTGGGTAATATTGCCGCAAGTTCGATTGCTGGGATCATTTTGTCCTACTCCAGCATGGGACCGTTCGCTTTGAGCAGCATACTCTTGGGTTATGTCCTTGTGATCAACATGGCCTCCATTTTCGCGGAGTCATTGGGGTTTTTCCTTGGCAGAGGGGACCTTGCCCTGCCGGGGCCGTTCAATTTCGACCAATGGATAGATCTCAACCTGCAACAGGACCTGGCCAGCAAGTTCCGGGTCGATCTGCGCGAAGTCCTTGAGACCAACCCGCAGTTCATTGCAAGGGCGGTTCAGAAGGAAGGCGGGTTCGACAGGTTCTATCGCAAGCATTTTGACAGTGATTTTTTCAGTGATTTCAGAGTGGCTGCCAATGAAGGCAGGGATACCAAAAAGCTTATCCTGGACTATCTCAGGACCATTGCATCCGTCATAGAGGGAGAACTGGACGAGAGGCTGGACGCCCGGGAAATATTAAAGTTCAGGAAATATTTCTACAGGATATACGGTAATTATCGTTCGGAGAACTTCAACGCCCAGCAGATCATACCTTCCAAGGTGATAGTCGATCTCGATCCGTCGTTCCTTGCCAGGATATGGGCGCATCTCAATGGTTACATGATAATACGTGACGCGTTCAGGGGCGTGCCCGAAGATGGTGAAGACAGGATTTTTATCGTCGGAAGATATAACGGCAGGGACATGGTCTTTTATAAGAGCATAAGCCACGGGACATGGCGAAGGGTAGAGATGCTGAACTCCTCAGCCTCCGGGATCACAAAGAATATAAGCAAACCCGTCGCAGAAAGCTCCCTACAGCTGAATGAGGCCGCGGCGGATACGATCGACTCACTGACCCGACGTGGAAGACCTCTGGCCCCGGAAAACCTTGAGGATATAGGAAACGAGTGGGAGAGCCTTGAGAAGAAACTGTCCGGTTATGACGTTCCTCTTCTTGACAGGAACACTTCCGGTGCGGCGAGGTACGCTGTTTTCAACTCGGTCGGGCGCGATCCCGGCACGGGAGAGCCGGATAGGGGATTGTCCGAAGCATGGTTCAGCAATAACCTGTCAAGACTGAAAGACGCTGGATCCGTTGCCGCTCTGGCTGAGAGGTTCATCGGTTGGCTGGGGCGGAGGTACAGACCGGTATTCGCTTCCGGTCTGTTCCTGCTGGTCCTGTATACGGCGTGTCAGAGAGCGGTTATAAAAGAGGTCACCCGGCGACTTCCCGCCAAGCCGACCTCCGGGGCCCCCGCGGAGAAACCCCAAAGGACCGTTGATATATTGATCGCCGGGGAGGAAAGGACCATACCTCTTCCAGAAGAAGCAGGCTCAAGAGAGGTTCTGCCTGGTTATCAGAACATGATATCACCCATGGGCACGCATTTGGTCTTTGGTCTTGAGAAGACCGGTGAGGATATACGCCGTCTGGAGGAAGTCAGGCGCATTTCCCTGGATAAGATCGACAAGAGAATCGCAGATCTTGAAAAGAGCGGGGAGGACGAAAGGATGCTCAGGGTGCTTCGACTCGTGCGGGAGGATCTGGCTTCACGTCTGATGACGGATGTGGAACTCATCGCCGCGGTGACCACCAGGGGCGCCGAGCTCGGTGCTTACATAGACGAGGAGGGTGTTATTCACGTTCCGGTCGGGCAACTTGCCGATGCGAACCTGCTGGCATACAGCTTGGAACATGAAGCGTCTCATCCGTATGTAAGAGAGGTCTACGGAACATCGGGCAAGCCCGACGAAGAGGAAAACATAGTTCTTGCCATAGGTGTCGCTGTATTCGGCCCCATGATCGATGTGACGGTCACCGACAACGGGGACGGCACTTATTCGCTGAATGCCGTTTCTGTGGATCCCAGCCTCAGGGGGGATGACCCCAAAGTGGTCGAGGCGACTAAGTCCAAGCTCCTATCAATGCTTGAAGATATACAGAAAAAGAGACAGCTGGGAGAAACGGTTAGTGAAGAACTTGAACGATTTATAATCGCGCAGTTGGAAAAACTCGGCGTCAAACTAGAATACGTTTCCGAAACCGGCGTGGTCTTTGCCGAATCGCTGGAGATAAAACACACCGAACCTTATTATGCTTCTGTTTCGGTCAGGGACGGTGAAAAAGTCGCTATAGCGAATTCCCAGCAGGCGGTGGACTTTGCCAGGGAAAAGATGCCCGTAGTGCAGGTCATTCCTGTTTATCTCAACGGCGCGCCTCTACTGGTGAAAGGTGAGCAGGTGCAGGCTCTGGTAGAAGAAGGCATAGATATTGACGGGGCTCTTCTGGGGGACCTGATAAGAGAGGTGCTTGTATCGCTGGAAGGCACAGGCGAGATAGAAAACCTGCCGCAGACCCTGGTAATAGGTTTTCTGGACCATTCCCCTTATATGTTCGAAGACCATGTGCGCAACGGTTTTATCGGTGTCAACAGGATAGTCGAGAGAATAGCCGACCGCCGCGCACGTATGGCTGTTGTGAGAATGGGTATAGCCCATGAGATCTCTCACGAGCTTACCGGGCGTACCGGGATCGAATTCGAGGCAGAGCAGCTGGTTCGTGACGCTGAATACCTGCACAGGATCGCATCGGAAGAGAAGCTTTCCGGTTCCCAGGAAGGACAGATCAAGGGGTTTTTGGGGCAATATATGCAGAGCCCCGGTTTCATGCATGCGAGTTATTTCCAGGTTATCGCCGATGAGGCCGATGAAATGGGCGTGGACATTTCAGGGACAGAAAGAGATACCGACCGGATGTACACGCGGCTGGCGGAGGCGCAGATCAGCAGCATGTTGAAGAACAATATTATCAGCGAATACGGTCTTCAGGAACTTGCAAGGTTTTATCGTGAAACACCAGAGGCCCGGTTTTTCCCGGGGACTTCCGAATATCAAACGCGTCTGAAGATAAGAGAGAACGCTCCGTATTATCAGAGGATAAAGAACAGGGCGCTGAGAAGGGAAGTTATCCTGGGTCTTGTTGACAGAATAAACCAGGTGAAACAGTCTTTCGATATATCAAAAGGCGAATCGGCTTTTGCCGGTCCCGGTCAAGGCAATTACGGCCACCGCATAATCGGCGGGAAGAGCGAAGGAAGGTCCCTTGTAGCCAAAAGAGAGATAATCCACGCCAAATGGGGCCAGCCTATCCAAGAACTTTATGAGAAGGTGCGGGATAATGTCAGAAAGGCGAGCAAGGATCTGGCGGACTCCGGTTACGATCTGGGATCTGGGATGGCCAAGGGTCTTCTGATAAGAGCGGTCTTCGACGCCATCAGGGACAACGTTGATTATGACGAGAAACAGACCGATAAATACGCCAAATTCCATTATATCCTCGACATAAACAGAGTTCTTTCGGATAAAAGGGGCGTCTGCCGCCACATGGGTATACTTGTGGGCATGATGCTCGAGAAGCTGATACAGGATAATATGATCGAGGGTATGGTCTTCTACGTGAGGCCCACCGGAAGGGGTCACGGGTTCGCCGCCTATGTCACCAGTTCGGGCGATCCGATAATTCTGGATGTCGCACAAAGCCCCAAGGCCGATCCTTACAGAGGGAGGGAGGGTTTGAAGACATTCGGTTACCTGGATGATTTCCGAAAAGTAGCCAGGGGTGAGGCGGATCTTAAGATGGTGCCCAAGAACGAGAGAGAGAAGATGCAATGGGCCAGGTGGTACGACAGATACGCCCATGGCGTTTATGATATAGTGCAGGAGAACCAACGGGTAGCGGATATGATCGAACAGCGCAAAAATGAGGTCGAGCGCCGCCGGAACGCACTGGGTCTAGGGTTGGGTGAAGGCACTGTTCTTGCCAGGACCATAATGCCCGGAAGGGGCGATATTTCGGAGGCTCTGAGGCAGGCGCAAGAGCGGGCGGATAAGAGGGTCCCTTCCGGCAGGTTCGGAGAACTTGCGGCTGTCGAGCCCCCCACACCCGAAGATATTAATGCCGCGGTCGCGGCGGTCCGGGAGAGAGCAGAAACACCCCAAGAGGCGCCTCCCGAGGCATCCCCCGGGGAAGTCGCCCCCGGTGTAAGGGAACGCCCGGCAACGCCTGACCGGGATGCGGAACAAAGAGTTATTTTTGACGATGTCTTCGAGCCTTTGTTGCTGCAGATCGCCGTACAGTTCAACCTTAATCTCATATCGCGCCAGAACTGGGAAGATTATAAAGCCATGTTGCGTTCTCCGGGAGCGCGGACCGTTTCGAGAATAATGGATTCAATCGGGGAAAGGGTTATCGCCTCGGACGCTGACTACAAGGACCTGTTCTTCATGGACCAGAGAACCGGGTTCGGTATGCTCTATCCGATGGTTGACGGCCTTTTTGATGAAGGTAGGATAAAGAGTGCTCGCGCGCGGCCGCGCAGAGCTCAGCTGGGATCCGCTGTTACTGGATGGCTAAGGCGCATCACGCCCGATATGCCTAGATTAGCCAGAAGCCTCTTAGCCGCGCCTGTAGCCGAAGAGGCGCTCTACAGGGGGCTTCCGCTTTTGGTGACAGCGGCCCTGTCATATATCCTTACTTCCGGGCTTGATTGGCTCCTCATAATGCACGGCATGATAATACCTCAGGTGTTCATGGCCGGAAAATTCGTCTTGGATCACACGAGGGGAACCCGTTCCCCGCCGGAGGTATTCAGGGTTCTTCTGGTCCCTTCGCTCGTAGCCGTGGCCAACGCAGTTATCCTGCCCTTCCTTTCGGCGGGACCGGTCGCTTTCATGGGCCTTTCTATCCTGAACCACAGTATCGCGAATCTTGCCGTTGTGGGACTCAACAGATTTTTGCCGACCCTGAAGCTGGGCGAGGCGGTGGTATCACCCGATACTCTCTGGGAGGGGTTGGATGAATTTGTTTCGGGCATAGAGGGCATTGATGACCCGGAGGACATGAAAGATGTCCTTATTGATATACTTGCCGTAAAACTCGACCGGATCCGAAAAGACGTATCCGACCTTAAGGGCATAGATTTCGACTTGTTCGTCGTTGAGAACGTTAGTTTCGTGGGAAGAGGCGATTTCAACAGCGTCTTCCGCGTGCAGGCCAGAACAGACGCGGGAACTTACACGTTCAGCCTGAGGCTGCTCACGCCAAGGGACATCAAGGACCTGGAGAGGATAAAGGCCCTCACCAACGAGGAAGTGGCGTTCTTTTTGGCCAACCGGACAGGGGAGAAGACCTTAAGGACGCAAAGCGCGTATTTCATAAACGAACAGCTTGACGCGTTCATCTCCCGAATACTCAAAAGCAGTGATATATACGGCTTCACGGTGGGCGATTACGTCGACGGAGTGGACTTGGATAAAGTGCCTGACGAAGAGAAGCGGCCGATGTACCGGAAAGCGGTGAAAAGCCTTGTGGACCTGTGGCTGAGCAGCTTTGACATGACAACAGGTACCGGTTGGACGATGTACGACCTTAAGGGGTCGAATTTCGTCAAGCAGCCGGAGACAGAGGATGTTTACATCGTTGACGCCGGAGCGCTTATGGAGCTGGATTTCACTGATTTCAAGAGCCTCGTGGACCTGTGGCTCAATGAGACCTTCGGCGTTGAGCCCGGCACGGATGAAGCCGAATATTTTACAGGCGCGATAGACGAGGCGGTGAAAGAATTCCTGAAGAGGAACAGAAAAAGCATGATCCCGGCAAAGCTGGCCATGCTCGAAGTTGTTACCGGGATAGAAACGCCTGCTGCCGAGCCGGTAAGGGCTCCGGTAAAACTTACCCTTGAAGAGACCAGGGACATACTGAGCGCGGACCTGCGTGAGCTGGGCTCGGCCGGTGCGGAAATGCTCACGGATATAATTGCCGATAAGATCATCTCGGGATCTAAGATGATCGGCGAGCAGCAGATAGGAGTGCCCTCTCACGGCGGGACCGTTCGCCAGATAGCCATCCCGGAATCCATACAGGGAGTAACAGGTGAATACCGGTTAAAGGAAGCGCTCGGAGCCGGCGGTTTCGGGGCGGTGATGAAGGGCGAGACCCCCGATGGCTCGGAAGTGGCGGTTAAGGTACTTCTGCCGGGGGCTGCACCCCAGGTGGTATTAAAGTTCTTCAACGAATATCTTACGATGAGGCATCTTGAGGACCATGACAGCGTCATTGATGCTTATGAGCTCGGCACATACAAGCTCAACGGCCAGCGATACTATTACATGATACAGGAATACGCCGAAGGCGGCTCGCTCTGGGACATAATGAACCTTAAAAAGCGTATCGGGGACAGGTTCAGGGACGAAGAGGTCAGGTCCGTTGCCGAAGAACTTCTTGAGGCGATCGGCGAGCTGCATGAAAGGGGGATACTGCATTGCGATATCAAGCCCAATAATATACTGCTTTCCGAGGGGAAGCTCAAGATAACTGATTTCGGGTTGTCCGTGTACGCGCCCGAAGGAGAAGTAGAATTCGGTATGGGCCGGTTCATCGGGACTCCCGGGTATATCTCCTCCGAATCCATGATAGAGGGTGTTGTTAAACCCAAAACGGACCTGTTCGCGCTGGGACATATACTTTACGAACTTATGAACGAAGGCAAGAATCCCTATACCATGTCCGACCAGACCTACCAGGAGATTCTCGCCGAATCAAAGCGTGGGGTTTCGCCTGCAATGGTCCGGTGGGTCCAGGACCGGGATCTGGTCATAAGGCGTATCCAGCGCCAGGCCAAGACGCCCCTTGAGAAGCTGGTGGCCGCGCTCTTGACAGAGAATATATTCATACAGCAGGGATGGACCGATGCTCTAGACAGGGGCGGAGCGGATACCGTCAAAGAAGCGAAACTTATTCTGGCGGGAGTGGATTCAGCCGAGGAACTTGAGGATATAGCTCCCAAACCGCTGCCACCGGGGCTGGATGATATTCTTCCCGCCGAAGGCATGGGAGACAGAGTATCCCCGCAGATCGGCAAACTTGCCAATGTGGTTGGTATAAAAGAGTCCGGCGGTAAAAAATTCATGGTGGTTGAAACAACAGAGGGAAGAAAAAAGAAAATAGTGCGCAAAGAGGTGGAGATCACCAGGAGCACCGGCAGGGATACCGGAGACATAGATTCGCTGAAGGAGTTCCTCTCTCTTGCAAGGGACAACCTGCCGCCGGATAAAGAGAACTACGCTTCATACATAAACGCCATTATTGATTTTATCGACAGATCCGACAGCGGACGCCTGCCGGAATTCTACACCTATCGCGCGGAGGATCTGGTGGCTGATGTTTTCGGTTGGGCTTCCAGCAGTCCGGACGAGAACATGATCATCGTCAACGAGAGCGTGGCCCAGTATGACCTTGCGTGGCTGCATGAGCTGGGCGAATATCTTATACAGCCAAGAGAAGACGGGGAGGCACCGGTATTGAAACCTGTGTTCGATGGGGGGAGGCTGACGCTTTATCTTGACGGGGAGGCGGTGGGCGAACCGATGATGCTGGAAGGCGAACCCCTTGCCCAGGCAATGAAAGACCCGGCGAACCCCCATTACCTTCTAAGGGCTTTTCAGAGGGAGGTCTTTCCATTTATGGACAGGGCTCTCACCGAAAAGATCAAGACGGAGCAGATCGCCAGCATACTCAAAGAAAGGGTGCCATCTGAGGCGTGGGAAGCCCAGGATATGGACCCGGAGCTTGCCGCAAGAGGCCTGAGGGATTTCATACGCTACAGGCGCGATAGTACCGGCGCCGATGACAGGATAGTCATATGCTACCGGGTCGGGACCGGACAGGAGAGGTCCTTCATGCTCAGGCAGGGTGAGGGCGACCTGATAAGGCTGGATATGGAAGATGTGGCAGATCTTTACAGGGGCCGTTATGTAGGCGCTGAGATGAATGTATTGATAACCGGTGCCGATCCCGACACGCAGACCCCCGAGGAAATGGAAAGATACATGGACCTGGCGATGATGGCCAAAGATTATCTGGAAGGCCTTACCAGGAATAAACTAGTGGACGAGTTAAGGAAGATCTCCGGGAACGAGAATCTCGATTTCGGGGATATCGGCAAGGATGTTTATATCACCGATCATCTGGAGGGAAGCAATAAACATGTTTTCAGGATAGAATTCTCTTCTCCGGACAAGGCCCGGACCTATACTATGGCCGTTGCTACAAAGACCGAAAAGCTTGTAGGTGATATAGCGTTCACGGAGATAAGGGAACTCGACCAGCTTCAGGAGGGCCGGGAACAGGTAGTGCCACGGTTCGGCGCGACCAGGACATGGAACGGTAAAAAGTGGTTCACTGAAGAATTCATCGAGGGCAAGACCGCCACCCAGCTTGCCAGGGAAGGGAAGCTTACGCTGAACATGAGAAAGAAAATAGTGGAGGTGCTTCTTTCCATAGCGGTAGGACTTAACGGGTACGTACCTCTTGATATACACGGCGGCAACTTTGTGGTGCGGGATAACGGCGAAGTGGTAATGGTGGATATAGGCAACCGGAGGCTTCATGTTACAGGTAAAGCCGCGGAAAATATAGAGAAAAAAGGAGCTAGGGCAAGGCATAAAATGATCTTTCTCGCCACTTTAATGGCACAGTACGGATTATTTGAGAAGACCGAGGACGAGACCGGTAAACCCACTATCGGCGGAGAACCTGAGAACAATCATTTTATCTTTGAGGCCGTGGCCGAGAATCCCGACCTGGCGGAAGGTCAGGGTATTGAACTTTTGAAGGAGGTCTACGACCATTACAGCCCGATCGAACGGAAGGATCCGCAGGCGATGGCTGGGATCTTCTCCGATTTCAATTATAGAGGAGGGTTCCGGAACGTGCTTTATCCGATGGGTGTCAGTTTTTCCGGGACGACCGAGGAGATGATGCCCGCTCTTATGCCATTTTCGGAGCTTTTCATGAAGAGTCTTGGTTCGTACCTTGCGAAGGTCGAAGAACGACGCGGTCCTCCTGAAGAAGCCATAACGGCCGTACCCGCAGAAGGCGCCGTCTCGCCTATAATTACTGAACCATTCAGCGCGATGATCCTGGGGCGCGGGTACCCGATGGAATATGAGCAGGAGGCCGTCCATATGAGAGGTATCGCGCCCGATGAGAGGATCATAAGGAACTACCTGGAGCTTTTACGCCTGCGTAATCCAGATGGCACGATGGTGGTCCCGCCGGTAAGAAAGGTTTATCTGCCGATGACCACCATGTGGAAAAGAGGCCCTAACATAGAACGCAAGAGCGAGGAAGAGCTTCCAGCCGGGACGATAAGCCTTCTCAGAAGAGGCGCTGAAGAGGGGCTTTTCGAGCTTGTTGAACTGAACGATCTGGGAGATTATGATCGTGCCGCTTCCGAACTCGGCGCGGACCGGGATGAATTCAGGACGCTTCTTTATACTTCTCTTATACCTTTCATGTCGGATTGGATAGGCAATAATGCACAGAAGCGCCTTTTGGACCTCCAGGACTCCGGAGAGAAGGCGCGTCTTGCGGAACTTGGAAGAGCGGTGGGGCGGACGCTTAAAACCCTGCACACACACGGGATGATCGCCGGTGATATGCACCTGGGGCAGTTCGTTGTAACTGAAGATGCCCAGAGGGCTTTCAGGGTGGACCTTGTGAACGTACGTTCATTCGATGATATGGAATACGGCATCATCCCGGATACTGTCGCCGCTGAATACATCCTTCTTCTTCATAATCTCAGTCTTTCACAGGAAGCCGCACATGGCTTCACAGAAGTTTATTCCCGGCAGGACATGGAAGCTGTAGGCGAAAACGCCCGTTCAGGAAAGGCCCAGATCAATGCCGCGAAAGATGCTGTCGAGGACTTTTTCGCGGGGGTCGTCGACTGGATAGTGACCCCGGCCAATGAACGTATGATGATGTCGGCAAAGCCTTCGGTAGACAGTAGCGCCGCCAGGCTCTTCCGCAGAAAATACGGTTCGGAGACCATCACTGACGGATATGCCTACCGGGCGGATATGACCGACCGGGCGCTTAAAGCCAATCTCAGAGAAGTTTTCGAAAAGTTCCTTGA
Source organism: Candidatus Omnitrophota bacterium (assembly GCA_014728045.1). NCBI lineage: Bacteria > Pseudomonadati > Candidatus Omnitrophota > Candidatus Omnitrophota bacterium. The sequence goes on along the minus strand of WJMH01000006.1, from coordinate 102,713 downwards.
GAACATGACACGTCCGGAGTACTCGGACAAAATGCCGAGGGCCATAATATACGCTCCGGCGGAACGCTATTCACTGGTGGAGGACCTTCTGGATGAGACCCTCAGGGATATGGAGCTTGAAGGCCTGGCAGAAAGGGTAGTCGTCGTGAGGGTGGGAGGTATACCCGATGACGGGGCGGTGGACGAGGTCATGCATGTTGTGCTGGGTAAAGCCCTTTTGAATTATGAAAGGTTCAAGCAGACGGACCTGTTCACCCCGGAAGCTGAGAAACGCCTAGTTGCCCTGATCAAGGCGCTGGTAACCGATCCCTCCGCGATAGATCTTGATAAGGACCCGGATATACTGGATAAGATCCTGGATGGCCTGGTAGAACTGAGGATACGGCCTGTTGATTACGAGCAGATTCGCGACTGGAAGGCTGCTCAGGATGAGATACTCAGGTCGCTCTAATCCCTCTTTAAAGACGCTTTTCAATATTTATCTTGGCTCATGTGGCTCAGGTAGTATAATATTCACGATGATCAATAAACAGTAAGCCCTGAAGATAATCGAGAATCATTCGTGAAAAGTTTCCTGGCCACGCTTCTATGTCTTGTCATTGTTTTCCTCCCTGAGGGATCTAAAGCCGGGGAAGTCCTCAGCTACACGAGGAGTCTCTCCGATAAAGAACTCATCAGCCTCATAGCATCCGTTAATAACACTCATCCGGATGCCTGGGAAGACAAGGTGGCCCGGGAAGTGACTCTCGAAAAATTACTCAGCTTATCGAAGAAAAGAAGATCGGACGAGATCAGCGCCTCGGGTATCCTGGAATACCGGTATCGCCATATTGACCTGGATGACTGGCCTGGGGAGAGATTGAGAGAGCTATACAAGCTTCTGCGCATGAAACAGAGAAAGATCGACTGGAATACATTCGAGCACACGGTTCCCCGGGAAAGAGCGCTTCTATATATGAGGGAAATGACCAAGGAAGCGGTCGCCGGGCTTATCATGCACGAACCGGAACAGGACCATGGATTTTACGGCTCGTGGTGGAGTTAGCGCATGAATTGAAGAAGATGAATGGTGAATACCGAGGTGCCGGTCACCGTTCTTACAATTCTCGACAGCTGGTCGGCAAAAGACCTTTCTTGCGCGGTGAACAGCCTGATGGCCGCTTCGACGAAAAGGAATATCCCGAAGGAGAAAGCCGTCCAGTCTATAAGAGTCTGTCTTAGCGGGGTGTCCAGGACCTGGGCGTCGATCCCCCAGAAGAACTGGATAAGGTGGATGATGAAGATGTCCGCTCCTATGAGTATCCGCACGAGACGGGATATCTGCACGGGCAGATGGTCTGCTTTGTGCTTTCTGATACGATAGACGCCGTCGGCTGCCAGGAAGATCCCCGCGGCGAACGAGAACCAGTCGATGGTGGAATTAGCGAAATCACTGTCGAAAAGTTGACAAACGGCCACAAAGGCCGCAGTATTTAAAAAGCCGGTGATCGTCGCAAGACGGAGGGTCTTATTCATGGTTAAAAGGTACCACAAGGCAAAAGAACATGCAAGCCGGCCTTGTTTTAAGGTATAATTATCCGGAACGCCCAAAGAAAGGTGAAAACATGAGATACAGAAAAATAGGGAAGACCGAACTTGAAGTTTCCAGTATATGTCTTGGGTCGTGGGTATTCGGAGGCGACTGCTGGGGCGAGGTCCGTGACGACCAGTCGGTCAAGGTGGTGCGCGAAGCGATAGATAGAGGAGTGAACTTCATTGATACCGCACCCATTTACGGGAGCGGAAGGTCCGAGAAGGTGATAGGCCGGGCCATAAAAGGCAGGCGTGGGGATGTTGTAATAGCCACAAAGACAGGCCTTGAGCAGAAAGGCAGCTCCATAAGACCCAATCTAAGCGCCGGATTCATACGCCAAGAGATAGAAGGCTCGCTCGGGAGGCTTGGCCTCGATACGATCGATCTATACCAGTGCCACTGGCCGGATCCTAATACGCCACTTGAGGAGACCTTCCGGGAACTTATCAGGCAGAGGGATAAGGGCAGGATAAGATATATAGGGGTTTCCAATTTCGATAAGGAGATACTGGAAAGGGCCCTCGGGATACTGCCGGTTGTGAGTGATCAGGTCCAGTATTCGCTTTTTTCCAGGGATATCGAGAAGAAACTGCTTCCGTTCTGTTCGGAAAAAGGTATCTCGATCCTTACCTACGGGTCTCTGGGCGGAGGCATACTAACGGGTAAATACCATTCCAGCACAAGCTTCCCGAAGGGGGACGTGAGAAGCTTCTTCTACAAATATTATAGCGAGCCTTTCTGGCAAAAAGCCGGACCGGTCCTTTCCGTGCTGTCCCAGATAGCCGAAAAGCGCAAGGTCGCGGTTCCTGAGGTCGCGATAAACTGGGTTCTCAGCCACGATGAAGTAGCAAGCTGCATAGTAGGCTGCCGTAACAAGAAGCAGCTGGAGCAGAACATAAAGGCGGCCGACTGGCAGCTGCAGGCGGAAGAGATCGAACTGATAGAGGGAGAGTACCAGAAGGTCTTCGTCTGATTAATCAGAGATCGTTCCCGTGGCAATGATCCCGGCAAGATATCTTCCCGAAGGCTTTATCTCTCTTTCCATGTTGGAGAAGTCCACGCGGACAAGACCGAAACGCTTGCTGAACCCTTCGGCCCATTCAAAGTTATCCAGCAGCGACCAGTGGATATAGCCGATCACTAAATAGCCCTCGGCGACGGCGTTCGAGAGCTGTTCGAGGTGTTCCTTTATGAAGCGGCACCTCAGCTCGTCGTCAGCGGTAGCGACTCCGTTCTCGGTTATCATGATAGGCTTAGCGTATCGGCTCATATCTCTGACCGTTTCGTAAAGCCCTTCCGGATATACTTCCCATCCCATGTCCGTTACCGGCCCCGTATCCTCACGCTCCCCGGGCGGCTGGACTTCACCGAAGGGGAAGCTGTTGGCGGTCCTGTTCGCCCTGATGAACTGCCTGAAATAATAATTCAGTCCGATGAAGTCAACGGAATCCCTCCAGGGGAGTCTTTCACGGGCGAGACCTGGGATAAGCACTTTTCCCCTGATCGCGCTTTTTATGAAAGAATGGTTATGGAACCTGTTCCTCGACCATGCGTAGAGCCGGTCCAGCGGCGAAAAGGGATGCGCGGGGTGGAAGGCCGTGACCGCTTTGGCGATGCCTATGCTGGGCGGCTTGATCCCGGGGTGTTCCTTCGAATGAAGGTGCATGATCCGGTAAGCCTGTGAGTGCGCTTTCAGCATGTTACGTAAAACGAGAAGCATCTGGGGTAAATCCTTTTTGCAGGGGGGCCACTTACCCCAGAAATAACCCAGTACGGCGAGTATATTGGGCTCGTTTATGGTGATCCAGTATCTGGTGCGGCTACCCAGCTGTTCAATGGCCTTAAGGGCGAAACGCGAGAATCGGTCGACCGATTCATCGCTTCTCCAGCCGCCTTTATCTGACAGCCACAGGGGAAGGGTGAAGTGATGGAGCGTTACTATCGGTTCTATGCCATGAGAGATAAGTTCATCCAGTGCGGTCTTGTAGTGTTCCCATTCTTTATAGTCCCAAGTACCTTCTTCCTTTTCCAGACGGCTCCATTCTATGCCAAGCCTGTGTGCGTTATGCCCCAGCTCTCTGGCTAGATGAAAATCCTTCTTGAAGAGATGGTAGTGGTCACAGGCCTTTCCGGAGGCAGAGGTGTGTCCCTCTTGTTCCCACCGCCACCAGTCGTTAAAGAAGTTGTTGCCCTCTACCTGATGCGCGCTTGTTGCGGCGCCCCACAGGAAATCTTCAGGGAAATCGGCTTTCATATTTTATATTATACGGACACAGAACCCCGCAGGCAACATAATAAGCAAAAGGCCTATATGACGGAAAACCAAAAATAAATTGACAAAAAATCAAATGTAACATAAAATAAAAAGGCGGGTGAGGGTAGGGGATGTTCACCCGCCTTTACCGCGGAAAATCCAGAAATGGATCCGCGTTTTATTGACATAAACATTTTATCAAAACTCTTCCAGTTGTCAAGAAAATTCAAACCCGCACGGGGCGGAAAGGAGCACAAAATGTTGGCGGCAATGAGAAGGATTTTAGCTGTATATATTTTCATGGCAGCTTGTTTGTTGACGGTTGGGGCGGAAGCTTCCGCCGGAGGTGATATATCTGTTGAAACGGTCTCGGGAAAGATCCTGTGCGTTGGATTTACGCGCAATGGCGGTACAGTTTACGCAGGCACCGAAAATGGACTTTTTCTCAGCAGTGATTCAGGAATGAACTGGCTCAGGGACGAAGAACTCGGGACGGGTGTGCGCGTTAAACGCGTCGCTTTCTCGGCAAAATATGTATACCTTGCGACTGACCGGGGGCTTTTCAGGAAGAAAACCACAAGCGGGCAATGGAACATTGTTGCGGGCAAGCGCGAGACGGATGGGGTGGCTGTATGCGGGAGCGCCTCCGAGGAAACCGTAATTGTATGGTCCGGGAAAGAGCTTTACGAGATAGAAGACGATGAATGGATCAAGCAGCCGGGACGTTCTCTATGGCGGAAGATAGAAGACCTAGGCTGTCTCGGCGCGGCTATCGTAGTATATTCTGGGGGAGATATATATTATTCATCCCGTGAGGAGGCTTCATGGAAAAAGTGGAATTATTCATCCGCTGAAGAACCGGAAGAGAATATCCGCAAGGCCGAAGAGTTCGCTGAGCCCGATACTTTTCTCCGTTCTATATGCGTAAGGGGCCAGGAAAGTATCTATGTTCCTACCCCGGAAGAGATAATCATGATAAGCAAAAAGGGCGAACTTCTGGGCCGTATAAGCACCTCGGGCCTTCCTTCTTCCAAAGTAAGGCATCTTGCCTGCTCAGGGGACAGGCTTTTCGCTTCCACCGGAAGGAGGGTGTTCAGCTATTCGAGCCTTTCAAATTCCTGGCGGACTGTTTTTGAGGCGGTCCTGCCGGGCAGTATATCATGCATTAAGGCGCAAACTACCCCGGCGGGGAAGTTGATCCTGTGGATTGGCTGCGGGAATATTCTTTACCGTAAAAAGATAGATCTCCGCAGATCGGATCGGGACTGTTACCCGCTTGTTAATGGACCGACGGTCCTTGAAGTGCAGAAGATGGCTATCGAATACGCCGAAGTAAGCCCGGAAAAGATCAAGTCCTGGCGTAACGGTGCCCGCTGGAAAGCGGTGCTACCCAGGCTTTCTGTGAGTTTTTCCGAATCATACGACGACAATATCGAGATCTACAAAAGTTCCTCTAAGTCATATGTAATAGAAGGCCCCAGGGAGCAGGACAGTGACTGGCGGGTCGATCTTACCTGGGACCTTTCGGACCTGGTTTGGAATGATGCCCAGACCAGTATAGACGTAAGGAGCAGATTGATGGTTCAGCTGAGGGAAGACATACTGGAAGAGGTTACACGCCTATATTTCGAACGCAGAAAACTCCTCAGGGAGCTTGCTAAGAAACAGAAAGAATACGAAAATACCCCCAAAATTCGGAAGAACCTCTCGGAAAGGTCATTGAGGCTGGAAGAGCTGACCGGGTATATCGACGCTCTTACCGGGGGCGCGTTTTCCGAAAGCTTAAAAAGCGAGTGAATGACAGTAATAATAAAGTAATTGCTCTTTCCCGCCCTGTGTGTTAAAATAAAAACAAGTTTGATTTGTTGATTTTTATAGGGTTTATCATGACACGTAGACGGGATAAATGTCCATATCTGAATATACTTGTTAAGAGCTGGGTATCATTGGTTCTTGTTTTTTCCTTGTTCTCTCTCGCGCAAAGTCCTCAAACAGCTACCACTTATTCGTGTTTATCTCCACCTAACAGGTTTTCTCCTCCCTGCAGGGTTGTTTTTAACGATGGTCTTCCGCAGGTCAAAAGCGGCCTCTCTCGAAGGGGTCTGTCCCAGAGGTCCCCGGTGGTCTTTCTGTTCCAAACAATAGCCAAAGCGCTAAAAGAGGATCTACCCCAGCAGCAGGCCAAGGACCTGATCAGAGCCATGGTCATACAAAGGTTCCCGCGGGCGGATGAGATCGCTTCATTCGACTGGGAGAACCTCGAAAGAAAAGATGACGGGTTTCATCTTTTGCACAAAGGCCAGAACAGGGAATTCGTGTTTTACAAGAACATAGATCCGGAGCCCGGAAGGCATGTGATGAAGATCGAGCTGGAAGAGGGAAACTTCGTTGCGGTTGATATCCTGCCCGCGGAGGATCGTGCTACTGCCAGGTTCGGTGAAGAAGACGTAAAATATTACATTACCGATATTGATTCTCTGCCTGAAGGGCTGAACATGGATGACCTCAGTGCCGAAGAGCTGCATCTACTCCTCAAAAGCCCTTATGAGGATATCCGTGAAGCCTCGCTGGACAGGCTTCCCGAGAAGGCGACGCTCCGTTCTCTCGATATTCTGGAAGAAGAAATACGTAGTCTGAATATAGAAATACAGCGTACTGAGAAGAACAGGACATCCTTTATTGAAGGGACGAGTATGGAAATGAGGGGCGATCTGGGGTTTTTGATAGGCTCTCTGGCGGATGAATGCCGGGCTTTCAGGAGCGAGAAGAATTCCTTGCGCCGAAAGATCAAGAGGTTGAAGCAGTATACAGAAAGCATCCGTAAGCGTCTTGGCATTGAAAGCCCGGAAAAACATTCACATACAAAGGGCGTCCAATGGGCTTATCCTGCCGAAGAGGTTCCAAAAGATATTGAAAGGTTCAGGGAGGACTCTTTCGAGTGGAGCGATTTTGAGCAGACAGGCGTTTACTACGCCGAAAAGGATAGTGACATAGACCTCGGCTACGGCAAGGAAGATGTGATATATCTGAGGAGACACAAGATACTCGTTCACAAGAGAACAGGAAGGAAATATTTTACCAGTACATTTCCCCCCAACCATATATTCGCCATGGCGGCCGGATCGATGTTCTATGAACTTCTGGGGCTTCCCGTGAGACAGGCCAGGGTGGTGATCGATGATAACGGTGAAAGCGTGCTTATCAGGGAAAGGATAGAGGAGGGGTGCACCTTTAACCAATACTCCGACAAATACCTGGACCAGCTGAACTTCAGCCAGAGATGGCTCAGTGTGTTGCGGGGGTCGCTGCTTCTGGACCAGATCATAGGGTATACCGACAGGGATGATACCAACCTTTTTGCCGCCGTGAACGATGAAGGCGAACTTGTGCCGGTGTTCGTAGACATGAAATTTTCCTTTGGTAATCCCAAACTGGTCTCTGTGACCGAAGAACACCCCGATAACCAGATTACCTATGACTTTTCCAGGTTCATAACACCTTTCGAGGAGGGAGCTCTTCCAGAGGGGTTTGCCTATAATGAGTACCATGCCAATGCGACCTACACGGATATGTTGCGAATGGCCAGACTTGTAATGAAGGTCTGTCCGGAACAGGTCGATGAGATCGTTGACCTGATGGATGCCAAGGTAAAAGGGCATTCTTTTGATGTTGAAAGGCTCAAGGCCGAGTGGAAAAAGTCCCTTGAGAGGGTAAAGTTGTTCTATGCTTCGCGGGAGACCGGGGCTAAAGGCGACGATATCATTTTCGGCGACGCCAATGACGCATGGGGGGAGATGTTCGATCCGTACCTGTGGGGGTCATTTTCATCATTCCGCAAAAGGTTCATATTCCCGCTATATGATGGTCTGGAAGGTCTGGGCAGCGAATGCGACCAGCTCAAAGAACGGGCATCAAGATCGATCGTTCTCTATGCGGATGATATGTTGAACGATACGGTCATTTTCGATCTTGAAGAAGCCTTGAATCTCCTGATCAAGGAAAAAGACATATTACAGGGGGGCAAGGTCGTTCTGTATTCAAGAGGTCTCGCCACGGCGGAAAGTCTGGAGACGTTGAGGTCTTTCATGGAGCAAGCGCTTTGCGGAACGGAAGTTTTGCTGATCAAGTGCGGGGATTACCCCAAGCTTTCGGCGCGTAATATGGACCAGGTCGGGGAGATGGAAGAACTTCTGGAGCTTCTCCCTGCGAAGGGGGTGGATACTGAACGCCTGCTTGCGGTGGTAAAGTCTCACAGAGGTGGATGTGTTGGGAGCTTCGGCCAGTATAAGCTTCCTGTCCCGCTTGTTATGCTCAATCTTAACAGTATTCATGAAGGGCACAAAGGCGTCTTTTCATTGTCCGACATATTGCGCAAGGCTATAAATCGCGTCAATTCGAACGATCCTGCATCTTCCACCGGATGGATAATCATAGTGGACCCCATGGACAGGATCACCATCCAGATGCATGAGGAATATCTTATATACAGAAAACAGGTTCTCATAAAAGCCTGATGGTTTTTCAAAGCGACCACTGCCAGCCAAAGCATTCAACCCGATATGCCGACCTTATTATCCATCAAAAACCATGGTAGAGGGGTTTCGTCTACTGGATTTCAGTTATATATAAGATGTATGATCAATTAATTATATTTATCATATGCACATGCTTTTTTCATTCAGGATATTATCGCTTGACAAAACACATATACCTGTTAAAATCAACATCTGACAAGAACGGAGGGCATAATGAAACTGGAGAACAGAGTATCCATGATAACAGGCGCGGCGCGGGGTATAGGCAAACAGATAGCGCTGCTTTTCGCGAACGAAGGTTCCGACCTGGCTATTTGCGATGTCGACCAGCAGGCGTTAGAGGCGGCAAAGAAACAGATCGAGGATGAAACATCCAGGAAGGTCATAGCCGAAAAAATGGACGTCACATCGCCTGAAGAAGTCGAAATGTTCGTCAAGAAAACCCTTGACAATTTCGGCAATTTAGATATACTTGTCAACAATGCCGGCATTACCAGAGACAACCTTCTGCTCAGAATGTCAGAAGATGAATGGGATGCCGTGCTGAATGTTAACCTGAAAGGTGCCTTTAACTGTATCAAGGCCGTGACCCGGCCGATGATGAAGGCCAGAGGAGGCAAGATCGTCAACATGGCTTCCATAATAGGTCTTATGGGCAATGCCGGTCAGGCTAACTACTCAGCCAGCAAAGGAGGGCTTATCGCTCTGACCAAGACGGTCGCGAAGGAACTGGGATCACGCAATGTTAATGTCAATGCTATCGCACCGGGATTCATACAGACCGACATGACCGACAAACTCAGCGATGACTCAAAAGAGAAGCTTCTTACGCTCATCCCGCTGAACCGGATGGGCAGCCCGTTGGATGTGGCTAAACTGGCTCTTTTTCTTGCAAGCGAGGACTCTTCCTACATCACAGGCCAGGTTTTCCAGGTCGATGGTGGGATGGTAATGTAAGTAATCAGGTTTTTGGTCGGTAACCGAACCGTAAATAAGGAGGGACAGATGTCTGAAATAGCAGAAAAGGTCAAATCGATCGTTGCGGATCAGTTGGGTGTTAAGATTGAAGAAGTTAAAGACGAAGCGAAGTTCATTGACGATCTTGGCGCGGATTCGCTTGATACGGTCGAACTGGTAATGGCGCTCGAAGAGGAATTCGGTGCTGAGATACCGGATGAAGACGCCGAGAAACTGACCACCGTTGGCGAAGCCATCAACTACATCGAAGAAAAAGCGGCAAACAAATAAGCCGTCACGGGATTAGGGGAAAATTATAAACAACCTTCCATACGAATTCTAACAATGTCAAAAAGAAGAGTAGTCCTTACGGGGGCGGGTATTATCTCCCCCGTAGGGAACAACATGAAGGATTACTGGGATGCTTTGGTCAACGGCAAGACCGGTGTTGGCCGTCTCAATGCTTTTGATCCCACGCCATTCAATTCTCAGATCGCCGCCGAGGTCAAGGATTTCGATGCTACCAAGTACATGACCCCCAAACAGGAGAAACGCCTGGATCAGTTCGTCAAGTTCGCGATAGCCGCCGCGAAGATGGCTGTTGAGGACGCCGGGCTGGACCTTGACAAACTCGCTGTGGAGAAAGCGGGTGTATATATTGGTTCTGGCATTGGAGGGCTGCACACGGTAGAGGCGGAACACGAAAAATATATCATGACCGAAAGCGAAGCGAAGGCGGCGGCCAAGATATCACCCTTCCTTATCCCCATGCTGATAGTGAATATGGCATCAGGGCTTGTTTCCATCGAGCTGGGGTTCAAAGGTCCCAATTCCGCGGCCGTGACCGCATGTGCGACTGCCAGCCATTCCATAGGTGATGCGTTCAAGATCATACAGAGAGGGGAAGCAGATCTCATGGCCTGCGGAGGTTCCGAAGCCGCTATAACCAAGATGGGTTTCGGCGGATTCTGCGCGTTAAAAGCTCTTTCAACCAGGAATGACGATCCGAAGACAGCTTCACGTCCTTTTGATAAGGAAAGAGACGGTTTTGTAATGGGAGAGGGCTCAGGTGTAGTCATCCTTGAAGAAATGGAACACGCGGTTAAACGGGGAGCCCGCATTTACTGCGAAATGGTCGGGTACGGAATGAGCGGTGATGCCTATCACATGACAGCGCCTGATCCTGGTGGGGACGGAGCCATAAGATGCATGAAAGTCGCCCTAGAGGACGCGGAACTTAATCCGGAACAGATAGACTACATCAACGCGCACGGTACGTCCACTCCCCTGAACGATAAGATGGAGACAACGGCGATCAGAAAGGTTTTCGGCGACCACGCGGATAAACTTGCTGTGAGTTCAACCAAAGGTGTTACTGGACATTTGCTGGGGGCTACTGGTGCAGCGGAGATCATTGCCTGTGCCAAAGCCATAGAATGCAACGTTATACCTCCCACCATAAATTACGAGAATCCGGATCCCGATTGTGACCTTGATTATGTGCCGAATACGGCCAGAGAGACTGAAGTGAACGTGGCTTTAAGTGACTCTCTGGGATTCGGTGGTCATAATGTTTCTCTTATTGTGAAAAAATTTAAAGGATGATACCCGGCCGGTATTCTTGCATACTGCTGGGTTGCATAATTGGAAAAGTTTGAGCGGGTACAAGGTAAAATAAGGAGTTGAAACATGGATTATCTCTTGACCGAAGAACAACAGATGATCAAGGAGCTATGCCACCAGATCGCTGAGGAAAAAATAAAGCCCGTGGCTGCCGAATATGACGAGAAGAACGAGTTCCCCTGGGACATTGTCAAAATCTTCGCCGAGTCGGATATCTGCGGTGTATATATCCCCGAAGAATACGGCGGAATGGGTGGCGGCGTCATGGAGATGTCCATAGCAGCCGAGGAACTTTCCTGGGGATGTGGCGGTATCGCGCTTGCTTTCGCGGCAACGGGGCTGGGCACCTATCCCATACTCCTCTTCGGAAATGACGACCAGAAAGCCAAGTATCTGCCGGATATAGCCGCAGGTAAAAAGCTCGCGGCTTTCTGTATTACCGAGGCCGAAGCGGGTTCGGATGCCGGCAGCATCAAGACAACGGCTACCAAGGACGGAGACCATTACATCATAAACGGAACGAAGCAGTGGATTACCAACGGCGGCGAAGCGGAAATCTATACGGTCATCGCCATGACCGACAGGTCGAAAGGGGCTAGAGGAGCCAGCGCCTTCATCGTAGATAAGGATACTCCCGGACTCAGTTTCGGAAAGAAGGAGAACAAGCTCGGCATAAGGGGTTCAGCCACCAGAGAGGTCATATTCACCGACTGCAAGGTCCCGAAAGAGAACCTGCTCGGAAGGGAGGGCCTCGGCTTCATAGTGGCCATGAAGACGTTCGACCATTCCCGTCCCGGGGTAGCCGCGCAAGCTTTGGGTATCGCCCAGAGGGCACTCGATGAAGCAGTGAACTATTCGCGCGAAAGAAAACAGTTCGGCACTTCCATATCCTCTTTCCAGGGAGTGCAGTTCATGCTGGCTGACATGGCCATACAGATTGAGGCAGCAAGAAGTCTTATCTATTCAGCGGCTAGAATGATAGATTCGGGCGCGAAGGATATAGCCAAGATCTCCGCTATCTGCAAGACGCATGCTTCGGACACGGCCATGAAAGTGACCACCGATGCGGTACAGGTATTCGGCGGCTACGGATACATGAAAGAATATCCCGTTGAAAAGCTCATGAGAGATGCAAAGATAACCCAGATATACGAGGGGACTAACCAGATACAGAGGAGTGTCATAGCCTCCGCTCTTATCAAGGAGAGTATATCTAAATAACATATCAGCAGGATTCAAATGAATATAGCGGTTCTAATAAAACAGGTGCCCGATACCACGGATGTCAAGATAGATCCGGAAACCAATACCCTTAAGAGGGAGGGAGTTGAATCGGTCATAAATCCTTTCGATATGTACGCGATAGAGGAAGCTCTTCGAGTCAAAGAAAGGCTGGGCGAAGGAGAGGTCGTTGTCATTTCCATGGGGCCGCCTCAGGCCGAAGAGGCTCTCAGGGAAGCTATTTCGATGGGTTGTGATAAGGCAATCCTTCTCAGCGACAGAAAGTTCGCGGGCAGCGATACCTGGGCTACAAGCTATACTCTTTCCAGGGCCATTGAGAAACTTTCCGACTGCAGACTGATATTCTGCGGAAAGCAGGCATCTGATGGGGATACGGCACAGGTGGGTCCGGGAGTTTCGACGCATCTTGAGATACCGCAGGTCACCTACGTTAAGAAAATAGAAAAAATAGATAAAGATAAGGCTACTGTCGAGCGCATGACAGAAGAAGGATACGATATAATTGAAACTCCTCTTCCGGCCCTGTTCACCGTGGTGAAGGAGATAAACGAGCCGAGACTGCCCTCATTAAAGGGTAAAATGAAGGCAAAAAAAGCGGAAATACCCGTGTGGACAGCCGACGATATCGGCTGTGACGCAGAAAAGATAGGTCTGGATGGATCTCCCACCAGAGTCGTTAAGGTTTTCACGCCTCCCCCCAGGGAGGGAGGCAGGATCCTGGAAGGGGAACCGGACGAAAAAGCCAAAGAGCTGGCGGAATTGATGAAAAAGGCCATTTTGGGCTAGATAGAATTACAAAGGAAAGATATGCCGGATATAAAGGTAATAAACGAGAAATGTACTGGTTGCACGCTTTGCGTAAAGGCCTGTCCCTTTGGTGCTATCACCATGAAGGACAAAAAGGCGGTCATAGATCTTTCCAAATGTACTCTCTGCGGAGCTTGCGTCGAAGTATGTAATTTTTCTGCCATAATCATCGAGAAGAAAGAGACAAAAACAGCTATAGATCTTTCCGCATACAAGGATGTCTGGGTATTTTGCGAGCAGAAGAAGGGCAAGGTCCAATCGGTGGCTTTCGAGCTTCTGGGTAAGGGCAGAGAGCTGGCCGATAAACTCGGCGTGAATCTTTGCGGTATCGTGCTCGGTGACAAGATGGACGAGGCCTGCAAGGAGGTCATTGCAAGAGGCGCCGATAAAGTGTACCTTGTTGATTCACCCAAACTGGGCACATATCAAGATGATCCCTATACCAAAGTTCTTATCGAGCTGGTGAGTAAATACAAACCCGAGATAGTGCTTTGCGGGGCGACCACGATCGGCAGGAGCCTTATCTCCCGTGTTGCCATAAAACTTGATGCCGGTCTTACCGCCGACTGTACGGGACTTGATATAGACCCCAAGGAGAGGCTTCTTTTGCAGACCAGGCCTGCTTTCGGGGGCAATATAATGGCTACCATTATAGCTCCCAATCACAGGCCGCAGATGTCCACCGTAAGACACAAGGTAATGAAAGAGGCGGAACCCGACTCTTCCAGAAAGGGTGAGATAATAAGCGAACAGTTACCTGAAGATATCTTTGCCTCCCGCAGTAAGGTTATCGATGTAGTCGAAGAGATCGAAGAGACCGTCAATCTCGCCGAAGCCGACATAATCGTATCCGGGGGAAGGGGACTGGGTTCAAAAGAGAATTTCGATATTATAAGAGAGCTGGCACTATCACTTAACGCGGCGGTAGGCGCTTCAAGGTCGGCGGTCGATGCCGACTGGATCCCATACTCTCACCAGGTGGGGCAGACGGGCAAGACCGTATGCCCGAAGGTTTATATTGCCTGTGGGATAAGCGGACAGATCCAGCACTTGATCGGCATGAAGTCTTCTGATATTATCGTTGCTATAAACAAGGACCCCGAAGCGCCAATATTTAACATAGCTACCTATGGTATCGTTGATGACCTGTTCAAGGTCGTACCCCGGCTTACGGAACATTTTAAGAACACGATGAAATAGCAAAAAAGCATCAAATATTTATTTGAGCCCGGTCTTTCACAGACCGGGCTTTTTTTTATATTTTTTGAACTTCCCGGCTTGACAACCTTAATATACTTGAGTATACTTGAACATAGTTATTCAAAGGTATACAAACATATACAAACTACTTCAAACTACAAGAGGCATATATGATAGCAAAAGGCCACAAGAAATATACAGTTCAACAGGTCGCTGATATACTGGGTTTGTATCGTGGTACGGTCATAAATTATGAGAAAAAAGGGATTTTCCCGCCACCGCGAAGGAACCCGATAAATGGATACAGAGAATATACCGAAGACGACATTTCAAGGCTCAGAGAGATCATAGAAGGCAAGGCCTTCAAGGGCTTATAGGGAGGTAACATGCATCTTAAAAAACTTGAGATCGTAGGGTTTAAGTCGTTCCTTAACAAGACCAAGCTGAAGTTTGAACCCGGGGTTACGGCTGTCGTGGGACCCAATGGGTGCGGGAAAAGTAACATAGTCGATGCGATAAAATGGGTGCTGGGAGAACAATCCACAAAATCCATGAGATCCTCCTCCATGCAGGATGTTATCTTCAACGGTACCGAAAAGCAGGAACCAGTGAACCTGGCGGAGGTGTCGCTAACCCTTTCCAACGAGGACCGTTCCCTGCCGGTAGATTACGACGAAGTCATAATCAGCCGGCGTCTTTTCAGGTCAGGTGAGAGCGAATACCTCCTGAACAAAACCCCGGTTAGGCTTACCGACATCCGAAACCTTCTTATGGGGACCGGAATAGGCACAAGCTCATATTCTATCGTGGAGCAGGGAAAAATGGACATGGTCCTGAGTTCCAAGCCGGAGGACCGCAGGTACATATTCGAAGAAGCCAGCGGGATCACCCGGTACAAGGCGAAAAAACGTGAAGCCATGCTGAAGCTGGAACGCACTCAGGAAAATCTGACCAGGATAAACGACATCATCCGGGAAGTGGAGCGACAGATCAATTCCATAGAAAGAAAAGCGAGGAAAGCCGAAAGGTACAAGTCCAGGTTCGATGAACTGAAAAGCCTGGATATCAAGATCAACTGCAAGAAGTTCCGTGACCTCAGCAGCGACGACAGCTCGCTGGATACTGAACATGATCAGGTACAACAGGTAAGAGAGAGCCTGGCCGAAGAGCTTGAGCAGACTTCGAAGAGTCTTGAGACGCTCAAGGAGGAATTCAATATAACCGCTGATGAGCTTCAGAGATCACAAGGTGAAGTTATGCAGCTGTCCTCGGATCTCGACAAGAACTCGCATGTCATAGAGGTTGACAGGGAAAGGATACAGGAGTTTCAGAAATACGTTGAGCGTCTCGACTGGGAGATAGAGGAAGCTACGGAAAGAAAAGACAGCTTGAACAGCCGCCTTGAGGGGCTTCAGGTCAAGTTCTCCGAAGTGAGCCAGAGGCGAAAGAGCAAACAGGACGAACTGGCTTCGGCGGAAGAGAATGTCAGGGAGCTTACCGAAAAACTCGAGCATTACCGCAATGAACTCAAGCTCGGCAGGGAGAAGACCGTCGATGTGGTGACCGAGCAGACCAAGATCAAGAACGCTCTTATCAAGATAAACGCGGATATCCAGAACGCGCTTTCCAGGCAGAAGAGGCTCCAGATGGAAAGGGCTAATGTTGAAACGGAACGGGGCAGGGTAAGCGAAGAGTTGACCAGAGTCGAAGAGCAGTCTGAAGCCGCCTTGAAGGAGCTGGAGGACAAGAGGAGGCAGTTCGACGCTTTTAACGAGGAGTATGTATCGAATCAGCAGAAGCTTTCGATGCTTAACGAGCAGAGGCAGGAGAAACAGAAGCGAGTTAACGAGATCAAACCGCGCCGCCAGTTCCTTGAAAAGCTGATCTCCGAACGCGAGGGAGTGAAGGAAAGCGTTAAGGAGATAATGAAACACGTCGAAGCGGGTGATGCCCGGTTTCAGGGGGTTCACGGGATACTTTCCGAGCTTATCGACGTCAAAGAAGATTACGAGGAGTCGCTGGAAGCGCTCTTTGCTGAAGCGGCGCACGCTATAGTGGCGGAAGACCGCCATGCGGCGGAAAGGATCTGGCAATACCTGTCGGATAACTCGATGGAGAGCGTGGTTGTCATCATTCTCGATGAGCTTCGTTCCTTTTCTAGCGGGCCGAGAATGGATATATCCCAGGCTCAAGGCGTGCTTAAAAACCTCAAAGAGATAATTATTTCCGGAGAAGAATACGGTGAAGCCCTTGTCGCTCTTTTCAACAGGTCGTATGTTGCCGTTTCTTCCGAAGCTGCCCGGTCTTTCATTGACAATAACCGGGATTTTGACGGCCGTATAATAGGCGAAAAAGGCGAACTCCTCCAGAAGGGCATGAGGCGCAGCAGGAATTACTCTGGGAAGGACCTGGTCCCGCTCTTCGGACGCCAGGAGAAGGTCAACCAGATGATAGAGGAGGAGAACGAGATTACCCGGAATATCGAACAGATGGATATAAAGATATCCGGCCTGGAAGACTGGTTCAAGGAAGCTTCCGTAAAAAAGGAAGCGCTTGAATCCGAACTGCGGAACAAGGAGGTCGAATCCGCCAATATAGCCTCAAGAAAGGTCGCTGTAAAGGAAAAGTTCAACACTCTGAGCGAAGAGCTTCTCCTGCTGGATTCGGATATAGAGGAAGAACAGGCGGTTCTGAAACAGCTCAAAGAGGAGAGCGATGGTCATGATCACGTGCTCAATGAGCTTGAAGCGGAGGCCTCCCGCCTGCAGCAGGCGATAGACAGTTCGCAAGAAGCGCTTCAAGAGTGCACCCGCTACAAGGAGGAGACCTTTTACCTTATTTCAGATATAAAGATAGAACTTTCAGGGCTGGTAAGAGATGAAGAGAACCTTTCAGAGAACCTTCAGAGGGAGGAAGAGTCCTGCGTGCGGATGGTCCGGGATGTCGAGGATAAGCGCAAGAGAATAAACGAGAACGGTGAACGCATTAAGGCTCTTGACGAAGAGATCCGCAGGCTGGAAGGGGAAAATCTAGAACACAAAGCCCTTGTCGAGACAAAGGAGAGAGAGATAGAGGTCAAAAAAGAGCGAAAGGAACAACTCGCACAAGATATCCGCTCTGCAGAAGACAACCTGAGGGAGAAAGAGAAGGAGCTTGAAGTCCTGCGGGATAAGACCCGGGATCAGGATATCTTGAAAAAAGAGCTTGAATATAAGCGTAACGCTGTTGTTGAAAGGATGATGGAGGCTTATAAGGTCGATATACGGGAACTTGACATAGAGTTTGACGGTAACGAGGACTGGGAAGAGCTTTCATCCCGTATAGCCGAGCTTAAGGAGCATCTTGAGAAGATGGGTGAGGTAAGCTTGGGTGCCGTAGAAGAGCATAAGCAGCTTGAAGAAAGATTCCAGTTCCTGACAAAGCAGCGAGAGGACCTTACCAACAGCAGAGAAGCGCTGTTGCAGGCCATTACCAAGATAAACCGTACCACCCGGAAGCTTTTCATGGAGTCCTTCGAGAGCATACGAAAAGAGTTCAATGATTATTTCAGGATGCTTTTCAACGGCGGTAAGGCCGAACTTATACTTGAAGACGAATCGAACGTGCTCGAATGCGGAATCGATATCGTGGTGCGCCCTCCCGGGAAAAAACTGCATAACATAATGCAGCTTTCGGGCGGGGAGAAGGCGATGACCGCTATAGCGCTCATATTCGCCATATTCAAGGTCAATCCCAGCCCGTTCTGTATACTCGATGAGATAGACGCACCCCTTGATGAGTCGAATATCGTCAGGTTCTGTCGGGTGCTCCAGGAATTCCTGAAGCTGTCACAGTTCATTATCGTGACTCATAACCGGATGACCATACAGCTCGCTGATGTTCTTTACGGAATAACCATGGAGGAGAAGGGCGTTTCGAAGATAGTTTCGGTGAAGTTCAGTGAAGAGCAGGAAAATTCCGATGCGGAAGAGGTGGCTGTAGCCGCTTAGTCTCGCTGGAAATGTTCAATCAGCAGGCCGGTCTAGTGCCGGCCTGTTTTTTTTATGGGATATGGATCATCTGATCCCGGGAGAATACTGGCAGGTCATGTTCTTCCCGTTCTGCTTCGCGTGATACAATGCCATATCAGCATTTTCAAGAAGCTTCTCTTTGTCCGACCCATCATAGGGGAAAGTGGCCAAACCCAGGCTGATGGTAAGCTTGTGTTGTTCTGATGAGGAGCAGTTGCCCCGGCAGGAGTCCTCAACCTTGCTTCGGAGCCTTTCGGCGATCATCTTCGCTTCAGGTTTATCTATATTTGACATTATCACGCAGAATTCCTCGCCTCCGTATCTGCACACAAAATCACTCTTGCGTGAGGAGGAATCGAGGATATGAGCCACTTTTTTAATGGCCTGATCCCCTTGCTGGTGCCCCAGAGTATCGTTGTATTCCTTAAAGTTGTCTATGTCTATCATCAGAAGGCTCAGGCACGATTCGGAGTCTTTCGAGTCATTAAGGGCCTTATCGAACATCTCGTTGAAGTAACGGGTGTTCCAGAGGCCCGTGAGCCAGTCTGTCCTAGAAAGGTGCACGGTCTTTTCGTACAGCCTGGAATTTTCGATGGCCAGTGCCGCGTGGTTCGCGAACATATTGAGTATCCTAATGTTATCCTTGGTGATAGTATTCTCCGAGAAGATATTATCAACGGCAATAGCTCCCAAGGTGCGGTTCTTTGTTTTCAGGGGCACGGTCACGAAATATTTCAGGTTAAGAGGATCCTTGATCTGGGGGTTGACCAGAGAGCCCGCCTCCTCGGTGGTTATCTCAAAGGGCATACCTTCAAGAACGGTCATCGAAAGTATCCCGGACTCTTCGTTCAGGGGGATGGAAATGCTTTTAACGGCACCGTTAAGTTTTGATTCGGGGCCCGTCTTGAACTCAAGATAGGCATTGAAAAGGTTCTGCAGGGTGAACTTTGAGGAGGACATCTCATGCCAGCCTTTTTCCACCTCTTCTATGGAAAGCGGGCCAAGGCCCATTTTTCCTTCAAGGGTGTTGGCCTCCTCGTTAACAAGAAAGAACATGGCCCTGTCGAATCCCAGACCATCATGGGTCGTCAGGGCCGTCAAAATAGTGTAGAGGACCTGGTCGAGTTCAAGCGACTGCATGATGGCATGCGTGATCTCGTTAAGCATGGCCAGCTCGTTCTTGGTCTGCCTGAAGAGCTTTTCAAGATCGGTTCTTTCCATACGGTCAGTTTGTAATTTTCCGGTATTTTTCATACTAAAAGTGTATATCAGCTAAAACATAAAGTCAATAATTAAAAGAAGTTAAATAAACGCATTAGGATATAAAAAAGCCAGATATGCTGATTGACACAGGCCTTTAAATTTG
Organism: Candidatus Omnitrophota bacterium; assembly: GCA_014728045.1. Taxonomy (NCBI): domain Bacteria; kingdom Pseudomonadati; phylum Candidatus Omnitrophota; species Candidatus Omnitrophota bacterium. The sequence continues at coordinate 83,146 of WJMH01000006.1, read as the reverse complement.
TTATATTAATATAAACCTACTTAAAGTTAAGAGAAGAAATACCCAGAGAAACCGTAATATTTTAAAATAAGGGAAAGTATGTTTTTGGAGAGGACCAGACAGAAAGTGCTGTTTCGTGTAGTCGCGGTTATAACGCTTATATGCTTTATTTCCTTTGATTTCGCATGGGCTTATCCCCAAGGTGCTTCTGCCGAAACCACTCTCGCCCAGCAGACCCTTTTAACTTCTGATGATATTCCCGATTCGGTGGCAAGAGCGACTGCAAAATATCTTGAAGTTGCCCTGTTAAAGGATCTCAGGAAAATGCCTCTTGCAGGCGTTCAGCAGATGCTCAAGCGCCTAAGAGAAATATCACAGGAGAATCTGCAAGACACGGTGATCCGCGTGGAAGGGTCCGCCCGCAAAGGCCAGCTGTTTTTCTGTCTATCTAACGGGTGTGTGCTCAGGTTCTTTAATCCCAGAATGGAAGGATTGCTTCTTCCTGAAGGCATGGAAAAAGCTTCCTGGGAAAAACCTCTTAACGAATACCTTTCGTGCCAGTTGCTCAAACCAGCATCCAGCACCGCGGAGACCTCTTCTGCAAAAACCAAAAATGCAAGATTCGAACGCAATATTGAGACCAGCTCGACCGATCCGATCGTCGAGAGAGTTCGCTCGGCGCTTAACGGCGACAGAAAGATAATGGTTCTCATTGACGGCGACCCGGGAACCGGCAAGACCTCTGTGGTAAGCCAGGCCATCCTGGAAATGGTCCCTTCTTCGATAGTCATTTCGCTTGATAAATACATTGCCCCGGATAGATCGCTCGAAGTGCAGAGGTTATACGGCGATCTTATAGGAGCCCACCATACCTATAAGGTCATTGTCTTTGAAGGGGTCAACCTCCAGCATTCGCTCGGTCAGCTCAAATACGTTTTCAGCCTTGGTATTGGAGAAGGTTTTATTTATGATGAGCTGGGCCGTTACCCGATAAGTGTTAAGACCAGAACTAAGGACGAAACCGAAAGGCAAAGGTTTTTAAGGGCTTCCTCCCGGGATGATGATTATTATGCTGAAAGGCTCAGCGTGAGGCAAAGGATTGATCTTGTAAGGGGTTATGACTTCATATTCACAAGAAAGCCCGAAGATGGCGCGACCAGCGAGGATGAAGAGGACCCTTCAGATCATCTCGCTCCCGCGGTCATCCCGCCATATCTTTTCGCGGATGTATCCGTATGGACCTTGATACCGGTGGTAGCTCTGACATTGCTTGCCGTGGTCAACATCAGGCTGCTTGTAAGGATCTATCTCGCCAAACGGCATATCTCTGAATACCTCAGTGAGAAAGACCCGTCTGCAAAGAACCAGCTAATGGACAAATGGGGCATAAGACCGAAACACGGAAGGATGCAGATAAGCGTTGCCAGAGGAGTCCGGGTATTCGCCTGTAAAAGACCGAATACGTCCTTTGACACTGAAACGCTGTATGTCGGCGGCAGGATGCGTTTTTGGTATTACCCGGTGAAGCTGATCTTCTATATCAAAAGCAAGCTTTCGCGCCGAAGCATGATAAAGAAGTTCGCGCTGATGCTGGAGCGCGAAGAGCTCATCTCAAATATAAATATGCAGGACTTTTTCGCCAGGATCGAGGCTGCCGGCATCAATCCCGATCACCTTGCTTCTTTCCGTGAGAGCCTTAGCAAGGCATGTTTTGAAATATGCAGACTCAGGGAAAGCGGATACAGCTTCATTAAGATCTCTGAGGAAAAAGCTCTCAGTGTCCTGAAAGTCGGTCCCGCCCAGAAAAGGCTGGGAGAAGTGCTTGTGAACAAATCACCGGATGATATTTTTGATCTTTACAGGACGCTCATATCCCTTATCGGTATCGCAAATAAATTCGAACCTGAACCAGCTGACATCGAGGAGCTTTACCTGTTCCTTGTTGCAATAAGGGACTTTTCACAGGAAGACTCCACCCGGGAGGCCGCCAGGATACAAAATGAGAACAAGCCTTTTTGGGAGAGGGTATTGGATGAAAAGGTCTGTTCCGCGGAAATAGAAACCCCGCTTCCCGTGCAGGGTAAAGAAGGTGCGCAAAAGCGTCTGCTGGAACCTGAGATCGTCAGGCCTGGGGAAGAGGCATCTGCTGTGACCGATCGGGATGAGGCCGACCAGAGGAACAGCGTTCTCAGGGTATTCGACGCGGTAATGTCGGATGAGATACTCAGCACCAACCCATTTACGAGCACCGAGTTCAAGCAATCCAGACAGGGTGAATTCGCCATGGGTACGGTCGTCTACATGCTTGAAGTTCTTGGTAATCTTGGTGTCCTCTGTGTTTCCAAGGACGGGGATAAACAGCGTTTATACCATCTGGATGAAAGGTTCCATTCCATGCCCTTGGAGAAAGTAGAGCTTGTAAGGTCACTGCTTTACAATATGGGGGATGAATACAGCGAAACAACCCTCGCGAACGCCCGAGCATATCTTAACCAGATATACTGGGGCTCTGGCCGGAGGGGTCCTGATCCGCGCAATTATGCTTTCGGGGCTATACCGGTTTTCGGGATGGAGGCAGGTTTATTAAGCGCTTTCGCCTGCGGATTGGCGGCACTTTACTCTTTTCTTAATCTTTATGCATGTTTCAGGATAGCCAGGGCCAGGTCTTTTCTCAGGAAATATCTGATGGAAACCGATCCGGTAAAGACCCAGCTTATGGAAAAGACCGGAAAATTTAATGTTTATACCCGAGGCGGTATTCATTTCATCTATGCCGGTAAGGGAATAGTAGTAGAAGGCCTCAGGAACGCCTCCGGCAAAGTGATCACGAATACTGTTATTTACACCGGCTGGGCCAGAGTACTGTATTTTCCGATCATTGTGGCCAGGACCTTGGTGGCAGTTCTGCAATTTCTGTTCGTCCAGATCCCGGAAAATAACTTTCAGCTTATGAGGATTATCCTGAAGGGAAGGAAGGAATGGAAGGAATTCATGGCTCTTTCCCAGGAAGACCCCCGATGGGCCAGGCTGCGCTATAACATATTCAGGGACTCGAGAGGTCTTTACCGTCAAGTGCTCCCGGGCATACGTATATACGGCCAGAAAGGGATCGGCGGCCGCGTGAAAACGGATGTAAGGATCAGGGACCTCTCCATGGCCTTCTACTATTTTCCGACGGGTCTTTTCATCTGGTTATCTCAGATCTCTTCGGCTAAATTGAGAAGGATCATTGATGCTCTCGTGGAAAAATGGCGCAGGATTTCAGGCTTTTTAGAAAAACTGAGCGTTTTTCGCCAGAAAAAGAGCCGGGCGAAGAAACTGCGCCAGCTCTCGGCAAAGAACAGGTTGTTCAATACCAGGGGGATGGAGTTCTTTCTCGAAGCGACCAGGGGATACGCTTTCCATGACAAGCTTGTTGAAAAACTCGCAAGGACCTGTCTGAAGATAGACGAAATGTTCGAAGAAGGTTTTAATTTCGCCATAACTGATGTTAACGGCCAGCTCCCGTGGAAGATGATAAAGATAGAAGAAGGCCTGACCGCAAAAGAGGCTCTTTCATCAGGCAACAACGCAGCTCTAGGTAAGGTAGCGGGCTATCTCCATCGGAAACTGAGCAAACTGGACCTGGATAGGCCGGATCCCGATATCATGTGGGAAGTTTACCATATAGCCATAATGATATCCGATCTTGCGACCAAGAAGGATGACGGGCAGTTTGCCAGGACACTTCGGATTAACCGTATATTCAAGGCGCTGCTCTCGGTGCTTATCGTTCTTATGTTCCCGGTCCTGGTATACGCTGCGCCCAACCTGTCGTATACCTATTATTCCGTATCCGGACGCATAGAAACAGAAACTTATGTTGATGACTGGGACGGCGATACCCCCGGCGACACTTCCGATGACGTGCCCGCGGGCACTGTGGACCACAGGATAGACGAGGCGTTCTACGACAACGGGACCGCGGGGGATACCTCGGACGATTACGGCAGGCTTGACAGGAGAACTGATCCGGATGGAAGTTACCAGATATATGAATATTACGCGGGGACCGATGATATCCATTTTATAAGGGGTTACGATTCTGGTGGAGATCCGGTCTTCGTTTACGAGACGATAAGTCCGACCTTTGCCATTAAAACCTTTACAAACGGTGCTGGAGCTTCTTACAGGATCGATTCGGGGGAAACATATATTAATTCCGAGAGGGATACCGACGGGACCATCCGGACCTATGAATATGATCTGTCCTGGAACATGACAGAGATGATGGTATATCATCCTGACGGGAGACAGGAAAGACACGATTACTCGCAAGGAATAATCGAAGAAATCATTCCCGGGTGGAAATTCTACCGTGGAGCCAACCTGCCCTGGATGAAATACGGATACGACATAGGTGACGGTGTTCACGGGGAGACCCATGAAGGTCTTAGCACGAAAAGAGAGCAGCTCTTGCAGCAGCTCGACCGGTTCCGGGGGTGCACGGTACGGGTTTTCATTTACTGTGACATAAGGAGCGGGATCACTTTCGACGCGGGAGGGAGCCCGACAGGGCTTACCACTCATGTTTATGAGGATATGGACGCTCTGGTAGAAGCGGCGCAGGTGCTCGGGATAAGACTGGTGCCCGTACTTTTCGATTACATGATCGCCGATAACGTCAGCATGGAAGGGGCTAACCCCGTGGGAGAATATCCTGACCTTATAACGGACAGTGCCAAAAGGACCGCCCTGGTCAACGCGTTGAGACCTTTTATAAACCGTTATGCCGGGCGCCCCGAAATACTGATGTGGGATATTATCAACGAACCGATCGAGATCACTACCTCGACGACGATCTCAGTACTACAGGTTCAGACCTTCATAACCGATCTCATTCAGATGATAAACAGTGAGGCCCCTGGCACATGGACCACAATAGGCGCCCAGAACCGTCAGATCCTTCTGGATAACTGGACGGATCTCGGCCAGGACATCGACCAGTCCCATTATTATGATTACATGGCCCCCTGGTATCCCCTCACTGACGGGATACTTACCTGGGGCTCCAGTCTGAACAGTTTCGGTTTCTTTTTCGGTGAGCTTGAACCGACATCTGTTCCCGCTAAATATGGTGATATTTATGCGAGTGGCGTGGACGGCGGGGGCCTGTTCTGGCAGGATGACACAACTTACAGCATAACCGACATTCAGGCGGACGACATAAGACACTGGTATGAATCGGTGATACAGAGGCCTTTCCCGCCGAAAGTGGTCAGTGTCACCGACAGTAACGGCGGCAGGACCTTTACTGTGACATGGCAGCCTTATACGGGCGTTCTTTCCGGGTCGGTTACCGGCTATACTGTCAGTATAGGAGGGGAGACCTTCTTCGCCCCAGGTGCGGGGACCACATCGCTTGTTGTCGACCTGCCCGACCATATATATTCGGGAACATACGAGCTGAGCGTCCGTACCGAAATGCCTGAACCTCAACGGGACAGTGATTACTGCAGCCCGGTTTCAATTTACGCGGGAAGATCTCCGACGGAATCTCGTTCGGGAGGAAGCTGCAGCGTGGCACAGGGCAAATTACCTCCGTCTTCGATCTTCGGAACGCTTCTGCCTTACATGGTGCTTGTTCTTGCGCTATTAATGTTACGGCAAAATACCAGCAGAAAGAAGAGAAAGCAAGATAAAGAAGGATCCTCAGACGGCCCGCCGGAACTGCCTGGGCGCATAGCCAACAAGGTAGGGGTAGTTTCAACGGGTAAAGGTAATCTTTTAGCGGGTTTTTTGACGATCACCTCTGATGCGGATCTGGCTGGCAACACTTTTACCAGAAGGGAGTTCCAAGCCAGGAGAAAGAAAAAAGACGGCACGCTCTTTTCATATACCACTATATCCACCGAGCTTGAAGGACTGACCGCTTTAGGTATCCTCGGATGTGCCAGGTCACGCAAACCTTACAAATATAAGCTTGACAGACGTTTGTCCCGAGCACCGCCAGCTGTCATCGAAATGGTCAAGAAAACCCTTCTCTCCTTAAAGGCGAGGCCCTCCCAAAACGTTCTGCGTAAGAAGAAAAAAGAGGTGAGGGATGCTCTAGCTCTAACTGATCTCAACTTGAAAAAGACCTATTATGTATCCGCTTCTGATGATGATGCCTTCTCGCGGTTCGTGCACGAAGTGGAAAAGGACCTAGCCAGGTTCGCCCTGGAACTGCCGGCCGGTTATAAGTTGTCCTTTGCCGTACGGGAGATCATTATGAACTCATGGGAGGCTGTAAGGAAAAAAGCCCAAAAACTTTCGGCAGAGGAGCGCTCTGGGTACGAAGGGTGGATTAGATTGGAGGCAGAAGCACGATCGGATAGCCTCCAGATCATTGTCACCGATAACGGTAAGGGCATGGATAAATGGCCCAGTTATTGTCTATCATTGCCCTGGGGCAAGGATATAACGACCGATCTGCCATGGTCGAGCAAAGAAAGCGGGGGAGGCTCCGGGATATCCCTCGTAAGGTCGATAATGTCAAGATCAGGGGGATTCGTTTCGTGGAACAGGGGCGATGAGGGAGGAACAAGGGTTTTCATGTCCCTGCCGCTGAACCTCATAGATTATAGCGTTACATCTGGAGCGGACGGTCTTTCCGCGAAAGGAAGCATACTAAACGGATATAAAACCATTATTAAGAACGAATTCCTTAGGCAGAAGACTTTCATGAACAGGCAGTTCCAGGCGGCAAGGGAAAAAGAAGGTGACCCCTCTTCCTATACAACGGTCAAATCGGAGCTTGACGGTCTGGTGGCGCTGGGGATCCTGAATGAAAAACGGCCGGAGAGACCCTTTGAACCGATAGAGTACACCCTGTCTGAAAGATATCGCAGACCCGGCGATGATCTCGAAGCGGTGCTGAAGCTGCTCGATCTCCTGCCGCCAAGACCCAGTGAGGATGAGCTTAGATGGATAAGGTCAAAACTGGACGAACAGGTCTTCGCAGAGGGCGAAGCCCTTACCTATTATTACCTCAGGGCGCTCCCTCAAATGAACTACCGGTTGATACGTCTGGCCGCGGAAAGGGCGACCGTTGAGAAAGAACTGGCAAAAGATCCCGATAACAATCAGAAAAGAAATCAGCTGGATGAGTGTCTTAAGAAGATACGTATCCTCAGGGCCGAGATCACCCTGGAAGGTGAACTTATCTCAGGTCCGGATTATCCCCTGAGCCGTACCAGGGGGAGGGATTACCGTTCCGAGGCTCGAGACAGGATGCGAAGGGCGGTCATACTCATAGAAAGCAGGAACGAACCGGCGGCTTCGGCTCTTTTGAGAGCGGCCAAACAGAGGTTCGCCGAGGAGCTTCTGGCCCTTTCGAAGACCAGAATAAAGCTGCGGGGTCCCAGGGTCTGGCGCGATGTCGAGGATAAAATGCATAACATCCTTCGGGGCCAGTACCTGACCCGCGGGATAAGTTCTGACAGGGAAGTTCTTATAAAAGAATGGGTGCCGCATAAATCGGATATTATATGGCAGGGAATACGTTCCTGCGACAGGGAGATCGACAACATTCTCAGGGAACGTGACTGGGTTCTCGGTGTAGGAAAGAGACTGAAAGGTCATATAAGCCTCCTCCGTCGGCTAAAGAAAGATCTTCCCGCTGTCCGGTCGGGCGAAGTATTGCCGCAGCCGGAGATAACGGACGAAGAGAAAAGCTCGATGAAGGAACTTTTCAGCGAAATAAAGAGAGCTTACAAAAGCGCGCTGGTCGAGGAAAAAGTGATCGTCCGTACCGCCATTGAAGCGGCGATGGAACTTCTGCAGATCGGTGAGTACCGGGGTATGCTGGAGGAAATGGAAGCTGCCAGAAGCCTTTTACGTAAAAGGTACTATTCGCTTAACAGGCAGGTGGAAAGGATCGGGACCGGCCGCTTGTCCGCTTTGAGGGAATATGTACGCGGTCGCAACAGCAGGATCATCTGGAAGCTTGACAGGATAAGGGAATTCTTCGATTCCGGGAACCGCCAGAAAGCCCGCGACTGGATGCTGGGCATGACAAGGCAGAAAGATATACAGGATGAACCCGAGTTCCACCGCATGCTTCCGGTACTGTGGCAGGCCATAAACAATATCTTCAAGGATAGCCGGGGTAATACCGTAAGGCGCAATATAGGAATAATGAAAGAACGGGTCAGGCTGATGGTGTTGCTGGATTCATTCATGGACGGGTTAAGAGAAAAATACGTTGACGCCAGGATGAAGGGTGATAGGCAGGCTTGTTACGACAGGATTTTCACCGAGGATTTCAACCGGTATCTTGAATTCGCCAGAAAGAATAATATAGGAAGGGGCTCACCACGGCTTATATGGGTTGTTCTGTATCTTGCTGCCTATGTAAGCATGAACATGCCCGATCCCGACAAACCCTCCAAAAAGACGGAAAATCCTATGTTTACCGCTATGCTGGACCTGGTGAGAATGCTTGAAGTCGACAGCATATCAGATCTTGCGGCTGCTTTTCAGAAAAGAAAGAACAAGTACTCACGTGTTTACGCCATATTGCAGGAATATGAGCGCAGCGGGCTTAGCCGGCTGGATACCCTTTCGCCCCTGGAATTCAGAAGGCTCGTTGAAGCTTTGTCAGACGATGCGGGACTTAGCGAAAAGCAGCGCGAAGAAATATCCAAGCCGGCATCGATAAGCGAAAACACGGTATTCCTTACGGACACAGCGCGTCTGCATATTGATTGGCGAAGTATGTGGAAAGAACATCTTGATACGGTAGCTGCCGGTAAAGTTTACCCTTCAATGACGGAAGAGTACAGGCAGCTGATCGCCTGTTCTCTTGATCCGGCCAGATGGCCCGCTCTTTTTGAAGAAGACTGGGAAGAAGATTTTGTCAAGGAGATAGCGGCTCTTACATCCGATCAGCTTGCCGAGAAATTCGCTTCGTACTACAACCCGGAGAATAGATCCCGCAAAGATTTAAGGCAGGTCACCGCGTATACCGGGGCAAAAGCCACCATAAGCGATATTTACGTGAACATCCTGCCGGGTCTTGAATTGCCGAATCTTCGAAAGAGCGCCAAGGAACGGGTATGGATGATTCGGGAGTGGATCTACCGGCACTGGGAATCTGTGCCCAAGGAGAGCTCTTACGATGTTGCCGCAAGGTCCGACCGCGGGAAAGATCTTTCTCGTAGAATATCTCAAGAGAGAGCGGTCAGGTATATAGAGGAATATTACGATCCGGTCTCGCGGGGAAAGCATTCTAAAGATGCGGAAACGGCGAAGATATCCGGCCAGCTGTCTGCTGGATATCTTAAGACGCTCTCGGAATGGCTTCTTGACGGGCGGAAGAAAGTTCTTGCGGTAAATACCCGGGACGGAAAGGCGGCGGCCGTCTTTTCAAGATATGCTCCAGAGGTCGCTGTCGTTGAAGAGAAGCGCACCTCTTATACTGGCGTCAACGAGTCCATGCTGGACCTTTCTGAAGTAATCGATAACGGATGCCTAACAGTTAATTACGGCAGCATGACCGATATGAAGATATCAGGATACGATCTTGTGTATGTCTCCTGGTCCGATCTAGAGCCCGATCATGAGAAGGAAACGATAAAACGCATCAGGCAGAAACTGCTGCATGAGCTAAAGCCGGGAGCTTATTTTGTGATGACGGGATTTGAAAAGAGCCTGGACCTTCCCGGTTTCAAAAAAATAGAGCCGGCTTTTGACGCTCCCTCAGGGCAAAGCGTCCAGGTGTTCACAAGACCGATCGATGTAACCGACGAAGGCGCTGAAGAAACCGTTGTAGAAAAAGAACCGGGCCAGGATCGCGTCCAGCAGGTCACGAACATAAGGTCGTTTAAGCGCCTGATGCATATGCTGGGGATGATAAGGAGGAAGAAACATCTGCCTCTTGAAAGGGATGTTGTAGAGGCCTGGATCCGCTACCTCGACAGCCGGGGCCTTGTTGAAAAGCGGCTTGAAGAAGGCACGTGGATAGTGGCGATCAAGGATGAGGCAGCTGATTACATTGACAGCGAAGCGCTGGATGAAAAACTCGCTCTTTCCATAATGAGGGTTGCAAAAGCGCTAAGAAGATGGGTGTTCACGTCCGAGGGTGGTATCAATGCGGTGAACTTTAGGGCATCCGACGGGAAATGGATGATAGTTGGGTTCAAGTCGGGACTTACTGGAGACGTTATTGAACACGAACTTAAAGAAACGGAGCTCAGGAGGGAACAGCCATCCATAAGCTGGGTCCAGGCGCATAACCAGGCGGTGGAAGAGACCGGTATAGGCGAAAAGCTTGATGCCCAAAGCGAGGAAAGCTCCGCGGACAGTGATATCGGTTCCCTTTTCGGCATGAGATGGCCAAAAAGGGCTCGGAAAGCACCGGGGTATCTCGAGGTAATGGACGAGCACGGAAAGATAGACACACAGATAGAGCGCCTTTCCGACAAAAAGAAGGTCCACCTCAAGGACATTGAAACCTCTCAGGAAAGAAACGTTATCGAGGGGGTCGTTAATTACCTTAAAAAGGAAGTGACGCGCCTGCGTACTGAGGAGATCGAATTCTTGGACCTATTGCATAAAATATCCCCCGACCTGACGGAAAAGAAGAACGCCATGGAAAGTATAGATGAAAAGATCAAATATCTCCTCCAGGCAGGTGTTGGCAGTTACGATACTTCTTACTCGGCGACCAGGACCACCATGTTCAGCGGTGAAGAAGCCTACAAGTACTTGTGGAATTTCCTTAATTCGGAACGGACGGACCGGCCGGACGGCGCGGAACTTGATGCTTTCATCGAGAGCGTGTGCAAAATGCAGAAATGCCTGGAAGAACTTAAGGTGCATGCCAAGACAAATACCCTTAATGCGTACGAATTGGCGCTCATGAAAAATATCAGTGAGATGATGAACTGGCTTTTCGGTGCACTTGAAGGCGGCCAGAACTCCGGAGCTGTCATGTTGTCTGCCACCGCATTTGAGAATCAGATGAAAAGGGCGACGGATATGCTCTACGGGTATATAGAGCGCGATGACGCGATAGGGTGCGCCCGTTTTCTTGATTCAGACCAAGTCGTGAAAGTGAGGACCATTCAACGAGTCCTTGATAAAGTCGCGGCTGAAGTAGGGCTCAATGATATCATCTTTAAACAAGGTAATGCGAAGATGCTCATGTCCCTGTGGAACGATTACGTGTCCAGTTTCAAAAGACTGAGGGACAGGGCTATACGGAAACTAAGGCTTGAATACGAAAATGAGCAGGAAGAATACGAGAAGCTCACTGGAAAGAGGGATTCTTATGACGCGGGCAAGAGCAAAGCCGTGAATAGAAGGATCTTCATAAACGGGATATTATCGAATTTCAGAAGGATGTCCGAGGACGAGGCCTACCTTAAGGGAAAGAAGGGTATTTTTGTGTGCGATACCGGGGGCGACTGTTTCGTTACGGGGCAGGATTCACATATTGAAGTGGATGCGGGAAATATTTACATCACCAGGAAGTCCTTTGAGGATCTTCTGGCGGTCGATCCGGTGGAGTTCTCCGCGCTCGCGGCAAGATTCATACGTCTTTACGGCGAAAGGGATCTACTTCTCGAGAACTCGGTGGAAAGATGCAATCTTGTTACCGGATATCTCCATAACAAATTAAGGGCCTTGAGGGTTGAATTGGGTGAAGCGGGCGAGGACAAGACCAGGATAGAGGAAGTAACATCTAGGATGTCCGAGCTCAGCAAGGAGATACTTCAGCTCGAGAAAGAAGAGAACAGTATAACTTCACAGGATGACCCGGCAAAGATCCTTTCGTGGCTATTGGAAAAACTGGCGGATACGAGGGAGTGGGTCAGGAACATTCGCTACATGGACTGGAACGACAGGTACGTGGAGTTCACCCCCAACATGAGATTATTGAAAGAGATACTTCGGGGGCGGAAGAGGATGCTGGAAATTGAAATAGAAATAGTGAAAGCAGTCTCTTTCCCGAGCGGGAAAAGATCGCAGATCATCTCAAGCCTGGAAGGTGAGCTTGAATCCACTGAAAAAGCCCTTGAGGAAGAAGCGGCCGTTGTAGAACATATACATGATATTAACCTTGGGTCCGTGAGGCATCAGGCAGGAAAACACGGATCAGCCTTTTTCGCTTTACCAGCTCCTTATATCACGGGGGCAGGCGTGGTGGGTATCGTGCTGACCGCTGTAGTGACCACTATGGTCCTGCACGAGGTCCTCAGGCAACTGTGGATAAGAAGCAGGGTGCGGGGATTTGCCGAAAGGTATCCCGGGCTGGACGGGATATGTCAAAGGATCTTCACCAGATCGATCGTTCCCGCTTTCATGGTGAATGGCATCTGTTACGTTCTGGGGGCCGATCCCTACAGAGTGACCCTCAAGGATGTCCTGGATGGCCCCGGGGGCAATATTACAGCAGACGAAGAGGTGGCGCTCATAGACAATTATTACCGCACCGGCGAGAAGAATAAGACCATCATTACTTCAAAAGCAACGGCCAACGGCGCCATCTTCATTTCATCCAGAACGGCCGATCTTGCTCTTATCGCGCGGACATTCCTCGACAGTGAAAAAACCGCTCTTGATCTGGGAAGTGGCAGCGCCAAGGGAGTGGCCGTGTTCTCCAGATATGCCGGTCGGGCAAAGGGCATAGAACAGGACGCAAGGCTTCACGAACAGGCTGTGGAGTGTCTTAAGACACTTTCGGCAAACATGGACATGACGAACGCCGAAGTGGCGAAAGGTAACTTTTTCAGGGAAGACTTTTCCTCCCATGATCTTATATATATTTTCTGGCCTCTCTACAAAAGGAAATTCGAGGAACGCATAAGGCAGAAGCTTGAAGAAAAACTTCTACGGGAGCTTAAGCCGGGGGCGGTCTTCGTGATGAATAATCCTCTGCCGGGAGTTTGTTTCAGCAGGCTCGAAAGGGTCGTTGATACCAGGTTCGACAAGACACATATAACCGTGTACCGCCGCCCGGCAGGGATAGAGCGACTCTCCGAGGATGAAGAGGATGCCCGGGAGCAAGGTTTTGTCGACATCAAAAGTGCAGTGGATTCTGAGGATCTCAGAAGCACCCGTCAGGCCGTTGAGAAGGCGAACGAACGAGGTGAGATAAAGGCGATAACCCTCAACGGGCAGAGCATCAAGGATGCTGAACACCTGAACAGCCAGGCGGAGGAGATGGCCGATTTCAGGAAAAATACCATGGAATGGTTGAAGAATATGGGGCTCTCAGAGAAGGATGCCTATGATGCGGGTCTGGTCCTGGGGGAGCTAATGTACAATATTGTCAATCATTCCAAGGAAGAGATCGCCGAATACGAGGATGATGTATTCGGAGTGGTGGCCTGCCGGGCGCGCCGCGCGGGAAGTAAGATACAAATAGATATTTTTGCGAAAGATAACGGTTCAGGTTGTGATCTGGCCAGGCTCATGCATAACATAAAACTCGTCAAGAGCGAAGGTCTCACCAAGAGGAGCGGTAGGGGCATATTCTTTACGGCCATGGTGCTCGACGGCGCTGCCGGCGAGAGGCTTCTCATGCGGTCTCTCGGTAAGGAGCTTCTTTTTACAGGCAGTATGGATGAAGAGGGCGTGCCTGAAGGCAAGGTGAGTTATCGTTCGGGTACGGGGAATGGTACTTACGTGACGATGCAGCTGAACAGGCTCTTGGAAGGAAAAACCGGTAAAGAGGACCGGGAGAAGGCCGACAGGGCTGAGCCGGAGGAAAAAGCCGTTACGGACATCGAAAAGATCAAAGAGCGCTTTTTGAAAACATATCACCAGGCGCGTAAGATATCCTGGACATACCACGGACACAGGGTACGCGGGGTTATCGAATACGACGAGTGCTTCGAGGAACTGGTCATCCGCCCGGAAGAGGACTATTTCGGAGAAAATCCCGCCTTGGAAGTTCTGGAAAAGCCGGCTTCACAGATGTTCATAGCCCCGGAAGGCTCGTTCGGTATCGTGAAAGTTGAATTCAGGATGATCCATGGCAAGCCCGCCATGGTTTTTGATGAGATACAGGCTTCACGCGGATACAGACTGCTCTTGAACAGCGCTTTACGCAAAAGATACAGAAAATGGATAGAGACCGCCCTGAGGTCCATGGTCAATACTGCCAGGGGTCTCGGGATAGAACAGGTTTATGCTTCCGGCAAGGACCGCATCGACAGAAGATACCAGAGAATGAACATATCCATAAGGGACGTCAATCTGTGGGAGCATTACGAATTCCCGTTCAGTGATAAAGGATGGAGAAGCGTTGTCCTGCCGGCGGGCTCATGTCTGGGCGAGATCTACCAGGAGGATAAGGAAGCTTTCTCTCTCTGGCAGCTTGATGAAGACGAATATGAATATATAGCCCCGCAGGGGCCTGTGTATGAACAGGCCGAACAGGTCGATGTTATGGAAAGGATATCCCGCGCGGTCCCGGAACTGGTCAACGCTCTTTCTACGGCCGGGCATGACAGGAAGGTAGTTATCGTCGTTGACCGGGAGATCGGCCCTGAACCGGCCAGGGACCAGTTGCGGAAGATGATGGACTCGCTCAGGCATATGGGTCTTGGGGATGATCTTTTGAGTGAATTCCTCAGCAACGTGATCATACGCCACGGTCCTGCCGGTGTATTGAGCAGCAGCCTGGAGTCGCTGGTGGAGAGGGGCGAACTGGAAAAAGAGAACATCATTATCATAACCAGCGAGAAGAACCGCCAGGAGTATTTCTCGGGATTTGAGGGGATCTCCACGATAACAGGTATCGACGACAGTCAACTCACGCAGGAATACTACTATCCGCTTGTCGAGATAATGCTGTTCACCGTTGCAAGAGCTCTCAGATACGACAAGGATGAGCTCATACGCTGTTACCGCAATATCAGTAACGGCCAGCAGCTGGACGATGAAGCCATATGGAGCGTGTGCTGGGATGAGGAAGCCGGCTCTTACCGCACAACGGCGGTGATCAGGCTTATCCCCGGTGCGGTAAAACTGCCCGGTGACAGGGCGCTCTATAAACAGATACGCCGGTACATAGCCTCTCGAGCCTGATCTTATTTTCATATCTTTCCCCGCCGTGATATAATACTTTCATGCAAATGCCGGAACAGGATATATCCAGAAAGCTGAAAAACGGAAAAAGAATGCTGTCGGTAGCCGAATCCTGTACGGGGGGTCTGCTTTCAAGCCGCATCACTGACATCCCCGGTAGTTCGGCGTATTACCTCGGCGGTATTATTGCTTATTCCAACCGCGTGAAGATATCGGTCCTGAAAGTACCCGAGAGCCTTATAAAAACACACGGTGCGGTGAGCCGACAGGTAGCCCGGGCAATGGCCAGGGGTGCGAGGTCCCTTCTTAATACGGATATATCAGCGGCGATCACAGGTATTGCCGGTCCCGGCGGCGCCCGGCCGGGTAAACCCGTAGGCACGGCGTTCATGGCTGTTCTCTCGGGGGATACCGAAAGAACACGCAAGATACACTGTAAAGGCACCCGTGAACAGGTTAAACAAAAGTTCGCAACGGCAGTCCTTGAGCTTATATCAGAAAACATATGAAGAAAGTGCGTTCATTTATAGCGATCGAACTGTCCGAACAGGCCAGGCTGGAACTGGCGCGCGTCGCCGATACCCTCAAAAGTTCCGGGGCGGCCGTTAAGTGGGTCAAGCCCGAATCGGTGCATCTTACCCTTAAGTTCCTCGGTGAAGTTGAAGAGGATCGCCTGGTGCGTGTTGCAGAAAAACTAAAGGATATAGCAAAAGGCACAAGCCCCTTCGAGTTCGTCCTGGAAAAAATAGGGGTTTTCCCTAAATGGGAATATGCGAAAGTGCTCTGGATAGGTCTCGCCGGAGGGAGCGACGAGGTAAAAGAAATAGTTTCTAGGGCCGAGCGGGTACTGCAGAAAGAAGGGTTCGATAAAGAAAAAAGAGCATATACCCCGCATCTTACGCTTGGCAGGATAAGGAGCGCAAAAAGGAAAAAAGAACTCAGGGAACTGACCGAAAAGACCCGGGTCAATCCTGTTCCCAGTCGCGTTTCAAGGATAATTCTTTTCAAGTCGGAGCTCACCCCCGAGGGTGCTGTGTATACGGAGATGGCTTCGGCAGAGCTTGCCGGCTGATAGACCGCCGGTGAAAGTATCCCGCCTTCCGAAAGGTCTACAATTAAGATGAGAGATCACCCCTATGGGGAACTAAAGTTAGCTAAAAGGTATGATCGCCCTCAGGAGCTGCTACCCGATACGCATATTAATATTGAAATATTCAGACCCTATTGTATAATAGAGAACAATAATTATAATACTAATTAATAAAGGGAGGTAATTATGTCCAGAACATCCAAGGGAAAAGCTTCTACAAAAAACAGCCAAGATAAGCTCGCCCAACAAAACTCATCCGGCAAGAAAAAAGCACTGGAAATGGCCCTCAACAAGATCGAGAAGGATTTCGGCGAAGGAGCCATAATGAAAATGGGCGAAGGATACAGGGCGGACATAGCTTCGATCCCGACAGGTGCGATCGGTCTGGATATAGCCTTGGGGGTGAACGGGGTACCCAGGGGCAGGGTCGTTGAGATATACGGTCCGGAGTCAAGCGGCAAGACCACGCTGACCCTCAGCATACTCGCCCAGGCACAGAAAGCCGGAGGGGAGACAGCTTTCATAGACGCCGAGCACGCGTTCGATCCTGTTTATGCTGAAAAGATAGGGGTCAACCTGGACAGCCTGCTCATATCACAGCCTGACAGCGGCGAACAGGCCCTGGAAATAGCGGAGACCCTGGTAAGGAGCAACGCGGTCGATATAGTCGTTATCGATTCAGTGGCCGCTCTGACACCCAGGAAGGAGCTTGAAGGCGATATGGGGGATTCGCATGTAGGCCTGCAGGCGCGCCTTATGAGCCAGGCGCTGCGCAAGCTGACGGGAGTTATCAGCAAGTCAAAGACATGCGTTATCTTCATAAACCAGATCCGCATGAAGATAGGGGTCATGTTCGGCAATCCCGAGACGACTACCGGGGGTAACGCACTCAAGTTCTATTCCTCCGTGAGGATAGACCTCAGAAGGATAGCATCCCTTAAGAAGGGGGACAAGGTCATCGGCAGCCGCATTAGGGCCAAGGTCGTCAAGAACAAGGTCGCGCCGCCGTTCAAGAAAGCCGAGTTCGATATAATGTTCGACGAGGGCATATCGCATTCCTCATCCATAATTGATATAGGGGAAGCGACCGGGGTGATAAAAAAGAGCGGAACGTGGCTTTCGTTCGGCGAGGAAAAGATCGGTCAGGGTAAAGAGAACGCTAGACTGTACCTTAAGGAAAACCCGAAACTGATGAAACAGATAGAGACGGAAGTCAGAAAGGCCATCGCATCCACAAGCTAAGCTTATTCGCTGAACCTCTCAACCACAGGATAAATGCGCAAGGAACCGGAGAAGGAACTTAAAAGGTGCAGGAATTACTGCCTGCGGCTGTTATCCTCAAGGCAAAGGACCGAGAAAGAGCTGAAAGTCCGGATGAGGGCAAAGGACTATACGACCGACCATATAGCCGTGACAATTGGCGCTCTCAAGAGGGAAGGACTTGTTGATGACCTCAGGTTCGCCGTTGACTGGATAGACGAGAGGCTGAGAAAAAGCCCTCGGGCCAGAGGCCTTTTGGAAAAAGAACTCGAAAGAAAAGGTGTCGATGCCAAAATGATAGATGAGGCAATGTCAAGAAGGGAGAAGCAGCTCGATGAGAAGAAGATGGCCGTTGAGCTGGTGAGCGGCATCGTTCAGGACGAAAAAACCCCGCAGGACAGGGACAAGATGAAGGCGAGGCTTTTCAGTTTTCTTCTGAGGAGGGGGTTCGATGCCGAAACAGCCGAAGAGGCGGTTAACGAGGTGCTCGGATACTGAAATGGAAAATTCAACGGGATACATACGACAGAAGTTCCTTGAGTTCTTCGAGAAAAAGGGCCACAGGGTCGTGGAGAGCGATCTTCTGGTGCCGAGGAACGACCCGACCCTGCTTTTTACCGGGGCAGGTATGAACCAGTTCAAGGAACAGTTCATGGGAAAGAACATAACATATACCCGGGCCGCTTCCTGTCAGAAATGTTTCCGTACGGGAGACCTGGAGAACGTGGGCAAGACCCCGCGTCACCATACATTTTTCGAGATGCTGGGCAATTTTTCCTTCGGTGATTATTTCAAGGAAGAGGCGATACTCTGGGCGTGGGAATTCATGACAAAAGAGATGCGTCTTGATGAGGACAAGCTCTGGGTTTCTGTCTATAAGGATGATGATGAGGCCTATCGCATCTGGGCCGATCGCGTACAGCTCCCGCCAGGAAGAATAGTGAAAATGGGAGAGCATGATAATTTCTGGCCGGCGGACGCCCCCTCCAAGGGGCCCAACGGACCCTGCGGGCCGTGTTCCGAAATATTCTATGACCAGGGACCTGACTCTGGTTGCGGACGGGAAGAATGCACCCCCGCATGCGGGTGTAACAGGTTCCTTGAGGTCTGGAACCTCGTCTTCACGCAGTTCGAAAGAAAGCCCGACGGCACGCTTGATCCGCTGCCGAAGAAGAACATTGATACCGGCATGGGGCTTGAGCGTATGGCGGCGGTCATGCAGAAGGTCAGGACGAACTTTGATATCGATATATTCAGGCCTATTAACGAAGATGTTGAAAAGTACATGGCCAGCCCCGGCAAGGGCGGCCGCAAAAAAGAAGAAGACGTTCATCTTATTGCGGACCATATCCGTGCAATTACTTTTGCTATCTGCGACGGGGTCTCGCCTTCGAATGAAAAGCAGGGTTATGTAGTGAGGAAGCTCATTCGAAGGGCCTATTTGAGGAGCGACAGGAGCGGGCCTTTTCTGTATAAGATCGTGCCTACGGTAGTAAGGGTGATGAAGGACGCCTACCCGGAACTGTCCGAGAAGAGAGAACATATAAGCGCGATAGTGGAAGAGGAAGAGAAGCGTTTCAACGAGACGCTGGATGCGGCGACGCCCATACTGGAGGATATGCTCAGAGCAAGACCCGAAGAGCTCTCGGGGGAGCAGATCTTCAAGCTTGTTGATACCTACGGCCTTCCGGTCGATGTCATCGAACAGGAATCGGACGTGTCTTTAGACATGCAAGGCTTCGAGCGACTAATGGAAAAGAGGCGCGAGCAGTCGAGAAAAGGAAGCTATATAACCGAAGAGTTCATCTTCAAGCCCGAGAAGTTCAAGGGCGTTGAAAAGCCGGAAAGCTCCGATGAGCTGCCCCTGGAGACCGAGGTCAAGTTCATCCTGCTCGAGGAGAAGGCCGTCAAGAGCGTCGGTGAGGGAGAAAGGGCCGAGATAGTGGCCGATCCACAGAGCGCTAGATTCTATCCCGAAGGAGGCGGGCAGGTCGGAGATACCGGACGCATAGAGAAAGAGGGTTGTGACATAAAGGTCCTTGACACTTTCGAGGCCGAGGGCATGAAGGTCCTGGTCGTTTTCGTGAAAAAGGGAAGTCTCGAGAAAGGCGACCGGGTCAGACTATATCTCGATACGGATAAGAAGCAGATGACCGCCATCAACCACACGGCCACGCACCTGTTGCAGGCAGCGTTGCGGAAGGTCCTGGGAGACCAGGTGAAGCAGTCCGGTTCTGCTGTTGATGAGAAGCGGCTGCGCTTCGACTTTACACATATGAAGAAGCTTTCCGAAAGGGAGATAGAGAAGGTCGAGGAACTTGTGAACGGTTGGATACAGGACGGTATCCAGGTAAGCAAAGAGACAAAGCAGATCAAAGAGGCCCATGCCGAGGGGGCGCTTTCTTTCTTCGGCGAAAAGTATGATGATACGGTGCGGGTGGTCACAGTTGGAGAGCACTCGAAGGAACTCTGCGGCGGAACGCATGTGGATAACACTTCTGAGATAGGCATTTTCAAGATCATATCCGAAAGTTCGGTGGCCAGTGGCATTAGGCGCATAGAAGCTGTGACCGGCGATAACGCCGAAAGGTGGTTGAAAGAGGAGCTTGAAAATTTCATAAGGGAATACCGCAAGGCCGCCGACGGCGATGCTGGGTTGGACAAGGATATTGAGAAAAAGGCCGAGGGTATCGCTTCAGGCAGGATCAAGATCGACAGGGACGTTATAAAGCTTTATGAAGAGGAGATAAAGCCCGCGTTCACCCGGGCGATCGAACGGCTTGAGAAGGCAGCCAAGAAGAAACAGAAGAAAAAGCAGGCGGAGGCCTTCGATGAGGCTAAAGACCGGGCCGACAAGTTATTGACCGAACGGGTGGAACTTCCCGAGGGTGATCTCGTCTGCGGGGTCATACCGGATGTCGACATGCAAGTCCTCCGGAGGGTGACCGCATATCTTGAAAAACAGACCAGATCCGGTATAGTTCTACTGGGTTCGGCTAAAGGCGACAAAGCTTTCCTGATCTGCGCGGTTACGCAGGATATGGCCGACAAGGGGTATAACGCCAAAGATGTGGTCACGGCGATCTCGGGTCATATATCCGGCGGTGGCGGAGGCAAGGCGGTTTTCGCACAGGCGGGAGGCAAAGATCCCGAGGGACTGGAAAAGGCGGTCGAAGAGGGGAAGAACATCATAAAGGGGACATGATGAGGAGCATTAAAGTAGGCAGTAAGGTATTTGAGGGGCTTGTCAACAGACATGATCAGGGCAGAGTGCGATTGCAGAAGAAGGTTTCAGGGATACTCGAAAGCGTCCGGAAGGACGGCGATGGCGCCGTTTTAAGATACACCAAACGTTTCGATAGGATTGACATGAGGAAAAAGGACCTCAAAGTCGGCGAGGCGGAGATAAGCGGTGCCTACCAGGACATAAAACCCGAGATCGTGAACACTCTCAAGAAGATAATCCGCAACATCGACAAGTTCTACAAGAACCAGGTCCCGAAATCCTGGTCAATACAGCACGAATCGGGTATAGAGCTGGGCGAGAAATTCGAACCCATAGAAAGGGTCGGGGTTTATGTCCCGAGCGGGACGGTGCCCTTAGTTTCGAGTGTTTACATGACAGTGCTTCCGGCGAAGATAGCGGGGGTAAAGAGGATAATTCTCACCTCCCCCCCAAACGAGTACAAGAGCATCGACCCGCATATACTGGTGGTCGCCGACCTATTAAAGGTCGATGAGATATACAAGGTGGGAGGGGCCCAGGCTATAGGAGCCCTTGCCTACGGCACGAAGACCATACCGCGGGTGGACAAGATAGTAGGTCCGGGTAACGAGTATGTCACAGAGGCAAAGCGCCAGGTCTTCGGTCACTGTGACATAGACATGCTTGCCGGACCCAGTGAAGTTCTGATCATAGCAAACAGGTTCGCCAACATCGATTACATAAAGAAGGACCTGCAGGCGCAGGCGGAACACCATAAGGGGCTGGCTGTTCTGGTGACCCCTTCAAGAAGGGTGTTCAACGCCCTCCATAAAGACCCGGAGGTGAAGGGGTACATAATCAAGGTCAAGAATCTTGATGAGGCTGCTGAAATATCCAATAGAATAGCGCCGGAACATCTCCAGCTTATGGTAAAGTCACCAAAGAGGGTCCTTAAGAACATCACCAATGCGGGGGCCATTTTCCTGGGGCAATATACCCCGGTAGCTCTGGGCGATTACGTGGCGGGTCCGAGTCATGTCCTGCCGACAGGGGGCACGGCGCGGTATTCGTCGGGTCTTAATCTGAGGAGTTTCATTAAGAGTTCGCACATAATCTCGTATTCACGTAAGGCACTTTCCGGGTCCGCCGGATGGGTGAAGGAGCTCACGGAACTGGAAAAACTCGAAAAGCACTGGGAGTCAGTCGGGATAAGGTGCGAATAAGTGATCCTGACCGGGAATGGAGGGAATATGTCAATATTCGGCAAAAGTTCATACAGAGAAAGAAAGATAGAGTACGCCAGAGAATCCAAGGAAACGCAGATCAAGATACCCGTTCTTAACATTGACGGCACGGGCCAGACGAAGATCACGACCTCTATAGGGTTTCTGGACCACATGCTCACGCTTTTTTCTTATCACGGTTATTTTGACCTTGAGCTTTACGCTACTGGGGATACCCACGTGGATAACCACCACCTCAACGAGGACATAGGCCTGGCCATGGGCGAAGCTTTCAGGAAGGCTCTGGGGGAGTGTAAGGGAATAGCCAGAACAGCTTCAGCGGAAGTACCCATGGACAAGGCAAGAGCCAGAGTCGTGGTAGACCTTTCGAACCGTCCGGCATTCGTTTTTGAAAGAAAAGGTAAATTCCAGGAAGCGATCAAGGACGATGAAGGTTATTCGATGCATTACGCGCAGGACTTCCTTACCAGCTTCGCGAACAAGATGGCGATGAATCTCCATGTTGAGATAACCGGGGAAGGGGACTTGCACCATTATCTTGAAGCGGCGTTCAAAGCGCTTGGTATCGCCATGGACCGGGCGACCAGGATAGACCCAAGAAGAAAGGACGAGGTCCCTTCAAGCAAGGGTATACTGTAGGAGAGTCATGATCGGTATCATAGATTACGGAGCCGGTAATTTAAGGAGCGTCCATAACGCGTTCCGGTACATAGGTGAGGAAGTGATCATCTGTGCGGATCGCGCTTCAATGAAGGATGTGGATAAACTGGTGTTCCCGGGCGTCGGTTCCGGCAAGGACGCGATGGAGGGTCTTGCGAAAAGGGGCCTTACCGGGGCCATAAAGGACTATCTGGGTGACGGGCGGCCTTTTCTGGGCATATGCCTGGGATTACAGCTTCTTTTCACCCGCAGCGAGGAGAGCGGCGGGTGCGAGGGTCTGGGGGTGGTCGAAGGTAACGTCAGGCTCTTTCCTCGGGCAGAGGGGCTGAAAGTGCCGCAGATAGGTTGGAACACCGTTAATATATTAAAAGAGGGATGTCCTCTCTTTAAAGGGGTCCGGAGCGGGTCGTATTTCTATTTTGTGCATTCGTATTATTGCGACAGCACCGAAAAAGAGAGCACCTGCGGGATCACCGAATACGGGCTGGAATACACTTCCGCGTTATGGAAGGACAATATTTACGCTGTACAGTTCCATCCCGAGAGGTCACAGAGTAACGGACTTAAAATACTGGAGAACTTTTCAAGATTATGAAGATAATACCAGCTGTAGACATTATCGGCGGTAAGACCGTCAGGCTCAAACAGGGTGATTACGGCCGCAAGCTCAAATACGAGCTTTCACCTCTGGATGCTGCAAGGAAATGGGAAGCCATGGGTGCGGAGATGCTCCATGTCGTTGATCTGGACGGCGCAAGGGAAGGCCGCCCAGTCAATCTGGACACCATACGGGAGATCGTAAAAGCTCTCAGCATACCCGTCGAGGTTGGAGGCGGTTACCGCAAGGAGATCGATATTAAAAGCGCGCTTGATCACGGCGTTTGGAGGGTCGTTGTCGGTACCAAGGCTTTCCAGGAGCTTGATTTCGCCAGGAACTGTATCACGGATTTTCGTGAAAGGGTCATCCTCAGCGCGGACGCAAAGAACTTCCAGCCCAAGGTGGAAGGCTGGGAGGAAGAGATGGACTTTGATCTGTTCGATATCCTGCGCAAGTTCGTCTCCTTCGGAGCACGCGAGATCATCTATACGGATATACAGAAGGACGGTATGCTCGCCGGGCCCAGCACGGATCACCTGGAAAGGATTCTACAGGAGGTCAATATCAAGCTTATTTCAGCCGGAGGGGTAAAGACCGTCGATCACATAAAAGGGCTTAAAAAGCTTGAACCGCTGGGTCTTTCCGGTGTGATCGTGGGAAGGGCGCTTTACGAAGGGACCATAGACCTAAGGGAGGCCATAGATGCTGGCAAAGCGGATAATACCCTGTCTTGACGTTAAAGAGGGCCGTGTCGTAAAAGGCGTCAATTTCGTCAACCTGATAGATGCCGGGGACCCTGTCACGAACGCTGAAATATATAATAATGAGGGAGCGGATGAGCTGGTCTTCCTTGATATAACAGCAAGCCACGAGAAGCGCAAGACGATGGTCGATGTCGCCGAAAGAGTGGCGGAAAAGGTTTTTATGCCCTATACGGTCGGGGGAGGTATCTCCACTACCGAGGACATACGGGAACTTCTCAACGCCGGTTGTGACAAGATATCGGTTAATACCTCGGCCGTGCAGAGAGAAGAACTTGTGAAGGAGGCCAGTTGCAAGTTCGGTTCCCAGTGCGTGGTGGTCGCCATCGACGCCAAGATGGCAGCTGCCGGCAAATGGGAGGTTTACATAAAGGGCGGAAGGGAAGCTACCGGTATCGATGTGGTGGAATGGGCAAAGCGTGTTCAAAACCTCGGTGCTGGCGAGATCCTGCTTACCAGCATGGATCGTGACGGCACCAGGGACGGTTTTGATATCGATCTTACCCGTACGGTAAGCGAGGCGGTATCCATACCGGTGATAGCTTCCGGAGGATGCGGCAATATGGAACATATATTGCAGGTCCTTACCGAGGGCAAGGCGGACGCGGCCCTGGCCGCTTCCATTTTTCATTTCAGGGAATATTCAATACGGCAGGTAAAGGAGTATCTTAAAAAGAACGGTGTACTTGTAAGGGAGTAGAACATGGATTTCATGAAAGAACTTAATTTTGACCAGAAGGGGCTCATCCCCGCTATAATACAGGACGATAAGACCGGACGGGTCCTTACGCTCTGTTATATGGATAAAGAGGCGCTCGAGAGGACCATTAAAGAGAAGAAGATCTACGTTTTCAGAAGGTCCAAGGGGCGCATAATGCTCAAGGGCGAGACATCCGGCTGCGTGCAGGCCGTGAAGGAAATTGCCGTCGATTGCGCGGATAACTCACTGCTTTTCAAAGTAGACCAGGAAAGGGCGGCATGCCATAAGGGGTATTTCAGCTGTTATTTCAGAAAAGTAGATGATAAGGGGGGCTTTTTTGTGGATGAGCAAAGGGTTTTTGACCCCGAGGAAGTGTATAACAAATAATGTATTATCCGGACAAGGACACATTCATAGAACTGTCTGAACAGGGTAACGTGATACCTGTTTACAAAGAGCTTCTGGCGGACTTCGATACTCCTCTTTCAGCTTTCAGGAAGATAGACGACAAGGGATACGCTTATCTATTGGAGTCGGTGGAGGGAGGCGCTCACATGGCCAGGTATTCGTTTTTGGGAAGCGACCCCTCGCTTATTATCCACAGCAAAGGGGAGAAGATAACCTTTACCCGCGGATCCAGGACCGAAGAGCGCATCGCCAAAGAGGACCCCATAAGCGAGATCAGGCAATTCATGGGGCGTTTCAAGTTCGTCAATGTAAAAGGTCTGCCGAGGTTCTGCGGTGGGCTGGTTGGCTATATGGGGTATGATATGGTCCGCTTTATCGAGGAAATCCCCGATGAGAACCCGGAGGATTTCGATGTTCCTGAGATGCTTTTCATGCTTACGGACACTATTCTCATATTTGACCATGTAGACCATAAGATAAAAGTGGTTTCCAATTCGCTCGTCGAGAAGGACGATCCCGGCAAGGCCTACCGGAAGGCATGCGAGAAGATCGACAGAATAGTCGAAAAGCTCAAAAAAGATCTGCCGGAGCCTGAAGATCTTCCTGTTAAGGACTCCCGGCATGAAACCGATTCCAATTTCACTGAGGAGCAGTTCCGGGAAGCGGTCGAAAGAACAAAGGAATACATCCGCTCGGGAGAGGTCATACAGCTTGTCCTTTCCCAGAGGTTCCGCAGAAAGACCGAGGCCGATCCATTCATGGTCTACAGGGCGTTAAGGTCTATAAATCCTTCGCCGTACATGTTCTATCTTAAGCTCGACGGTTACAGGCTGGTCGGTTCTTCTCCTGAGATACTCGTAAGATGTGAGGATAGCCTCGTGGAAGTAAGACCCATAGCCGGCACGCGCAAACGGGGAAAAGACGAAGAGGATGACCTTACAATGGAGAGGGAGCTCTTGGCCGATCCCAAGGAAAGGGCCGAACATATCATGCTCGTCGATCTGGGGCGTAACGACATCGGAAGGGTCTGCGAATATTCTTCGGTCAAGCCAAGAGAGCTGATGCGTATCGAGCGCTATTCACACGTTATGCATATCGTGAGCGACGTGG
Source organism: Candidatus Omnitrophota bacterium (assembly GCA_014728045.1). Taxonomy (NCBI): domain Bacteria; kingdom Pseudomonadati; phylum Candidatus Omnitrophota; species Candidatus Omnitrophota bacterium. Next base: position 57,071 of record WJMH01000006.1, on the reverse strand, counting down.
TGGGCAAACTGCGGGAAGGGGAGGATGTTTACAGTTTGATACGCGCCACTTTCCCGGCGGGTACCGTGACCGGCGCTCCCAAGGTCCGGGCCATGCAACTCATAGACAGCCTGGAGAAGACAAGACGGGGGCCTTATGCCGGTTGCGTGGGGTATATAAGTTTTTCAGGCAATATCGACCTGTGTATTACCATAAGAACGATAATCATGATAGACGATACCGCGTATATACAGGCCGGTGCCGGTATAGTGCTCGATTCCGATCCCAGATTGGAATACAAGGAGACGAAGAACAAGGCCAGGGCCATGCTCAAGGCCATCGAGTTCGCCGAAAGAGGGCTGCAATGATCTTCGTAATAGATAACTACGATTCTTTCACTTACAACCTTGTTCAATACCTTGGTGAACTGGGGGAAGAGGTCGCGGTCTACCGTAACGACAGGATAGCCCCCGAACAGATCGAAAAGATGTCACCTGAAAGGCTGATCATATCCCCCGGCCCGGGGAATCCGGATGACGCCGGCATATCAAAGGAGGCCATAAGGCTTTTCGCGGGGAGGGTACCCATCCTCGGGGTCTGTCTCGGGCACCAGTGCATAGGCGAGGTCTATGGAGCACAGATAATACAGAGCGACAGGATAATGCACGGTAAGGTCAGTAAAGTATACCACGAGGGAGAAGGTATATTCAGTGGGATACCGTCCCCCTTCGTGGCGACAAGATATCATTCGCTCGTCGTTGATCCCGCTACCGTCAAGGACCCGCTCAGGGTTATAGCGAGGACCGGGGATGAGGAGATAATGGCTGTGGTCCACAAAGATCATCCGATCTGGGGGGTGCAGTTCCACCCCGAATCCATACTGACCGCCGAAGGGATGAACATATTGAAGAACTTTATCGAGGTATGAGGGGAAAAGCATGAAAATGAAGCAAGCCATACAGAAGATCGTTGAAGGAGTGGATCTTACCGAGAAGCAGACCCGTTCGGTCTTCACCGGCATTATGACCGGTAAAGCAACGCCCTCGCAGATAGGGGCCTTTATTACAGCCCTCAGGATGAAGGGAGAGACCGTTGAGGAGATAACAGGAGCCGCCAAAGCCATGAGACAGAAAGCGGTCAAGATCAGGGTTCCGGGAACTGTTCTGGATACCTGCGGTACCGGCGGCAGCGCAAAACACACCTTCAATGTTTCGACCACGGCGGCGTTCGTTCTTGCCGCCTGCGGGGTAAAGGTGGCCAAACACGGCAACCGGGCCGCTTCCAGCAAGTGCGGCAGCGCGGACGTTCTGGAGGAGCTGGGCGTAAAGATAACAGCTTCGAAAAGGGTCATGGAAAGATGCCTGAAAAAGATAGATATCGGCTTCCTTTTCGCTCCGCTTTACCACGGCGCGATGAAGCACGCGTTGATGCCGCGCAGAGAGATAGGTATCAGAACTGTTTTTAATATACTTGGGCCATTATCCAATCCGGCTTTCGCGAACTGCCAGATACTGGGAGTCTATGACAGGCGCCTTACTGATACCATGGCCCGGGTGCTGAAAAAACTCGGCACCAAGTCAGCCTATATCGTTTGCGGGGACGACGGTCTGGACGAGGTCAGTATAGCGGACAGGACGAAGATCAGCCGCCTCAAGGACGGGAAGATACGGTCATTCCTTGTCAGCCCCGAGTCTTTCGGTATAAAACGCAGGCCTCTATCCACCATAAAAGGCGGAACAGTGAAGCAGAACGCGAAAATGGTCAAAGATGTTCTTTCCGGGGGGAAAGGTCCCAGGCGGGACATAGTTCTTATGAATTCCAGTGTTGCGCTCATGGCCGCGGGTAAGGTGAAAAGTTTTAAACAGGGCATGCGCATGGCCGAGGAAGCTATTGATTCGGGCAGGGCGATGGAGAAGCTCGAGCAGCTCAGGCGCCTGGCGGGGTGACCGCACCGGGTGCGCGATAAAATGTAAGGAAGGATAAATGATACTTTCAAAGATAATTGAGGAGAAGCGCAGGGAGATAGACAGGTCTCAGAAACAGGTGCCGCTCAATGAGCTTAAGGATAAGGCCTCTTCGATGTACACCAAGAGCATGTTCAGAAAGAGCATTTCAAGGAGAGGGCATATTAACCTGATCGCCGAGATCAAAAGATCCTCTCCTTCCAAAGGGATAATACGCCAGGACTTTGATCCGCTGAGGATCGCTCTTGCTTACCAGGCTTCGGGTGCCAGCGCGATCAGCGTTCTTACGGATGAAAGGTTCTTTGACGGAAAACTGGAATATCTGAAGCTGGTCAAGGAGAGAGTGACCATACCGGTTCTCAGAAAAGATTTCATTATCGATGAATACCAGATCTATGAAACACTAGTAAGCGGCGCGGACGCGCTTCTTCTCATTGCGCAGATCCTCACGCAGGAAGAGCTGACCAGGTACCTGGCTTTTACAAGGGAACTGGGGATGGACGCTCTGGTCGAGGTCCATAACGAGGAGGACGTCGAGAAGGCACTTGCCAGTAACGCCGCCATAATCGGTATAAATAACCGTGATCTTTCCGATTTTAACGTGGATATTTCCAATACCCAGAGGCTTATACGTCTTATACCGGAGACAAAGGTCATAGTTTCCGAAAGCGGGATCGAGACCTACGAACAGGTGATGTTCCTCAAGAGCCTCGGGGTGAACTGCGTGCTTATAGGGGAGACTTTCATGCGTGCGGAGAACATCGGGCAGAAAGTCAGGGAGCTTATCAGGGAATAGAGGGACCGTCAAGAAGGAGCTTTTATTTTGGTCAAGGTGAAAATATGCGGTATAACCAATTTCGAGGATGCCAAAAGGTCCTCTGAATACGGGGCGGACCTTCTGGGGTTCATATTCGTTAAAGGGACTCCAAGGCATATCGAGCCCGATGAAGCTGTGGGTATAATAGATCGCGTTAAGAAAAGATACCCGAAGGTGGGCATGGTGGCTCTTTTTAAGGATGAGCGGCTGGAGACGGTAAAGCAGTTCCTCTCCGGCCAACGGTTCGACCACGTCCAGCTTCACGGAACTGAATCGCCGGAATACTGCATGTCGGTTGCCGGATCAGCACCTGTTGGCGTTATGAAGGTCTTCAAGGTCGACCGTGCTATCGTGCCCAACGGGGGTAATTACCCGGAAGACTACAAGAACGCTGATTATTTTGTGTTCGACACATACCACCCCGAAAGGGACGGGGGTACCGGATTAAGGTTCGATTGGGATGCGCTGAATGACCTGTCGGAGGACGTCCGGGGCCGCACTTTCGTGGCCGGAGGACTCGACCCGGATAACGTGGCCGATGCGGTCAGAGCGGTTGCGCCCTACGGAGTTGATACTTCAAGCGGGGTTGAGAAGCAGCCCGGGAAAAAGGATGCCACATTATTAAAGGAGTTCATCGAAAATGCGAAAAACACCTAAATTACCCGATAGTAAGGGATACTTCGGTCAGTTCGGGGGCGAATACGTGCCCGAGACGCTTATGCCTGCCCTGAGGGAACTGACAGACGCCTATAAGAGGATATCCCGGTCAGCTTCGTTCAAGGAACGTTTCCGGTATTTCCTGCGCGATTATGCGGGAAGACCGACGCCTCTTTATTTCGCGGAGAACCTTACTAAACGGCTGGGAGGGCTGAAAATATACCTCAAACGCGAGGATCTCCTGCACACCGGAGCCCACAAGATAAACAATACTATCGGTCAGGGGCTTCTGGCCGTTGAGATGGGCAAGAAAAGGCTTATCGCTGAGACAGGCGCCGGGCAGCACGGAGTGGCCACCGCTACCGTTGCTGCGCTGTTCGGTCTTGATTGCGACGTGTACATGGGCACCGAAGACATACACAGGCAAAGCCTTAATGTTTTCAGGATGAAGATGCTGGGAGCGAACGTTATACCGGTTGAAAGCGGTTCCCGCACCCTCAAGGATGCGATGAACGAAGCTATCAGGGACTGGGTCACTAACGTGCGTGACACTTTTTATGTTATAGGTTCGGTCGCGGGCCCCCATCCCTATCCCATGATGGTAAGGGATTTCCAGACAGTGATAGGAAAAGAAGTGCGCGAGCAGATCATGGAAAAGGAAAAGAAACTTCCCACGCATCTTGTTGCCTGCGTCGGAGGAGGTAGTAACGCGATGGGTCTTTTCCATCCTTTCTTTGACGATAAGAAGATAAAGTTCATAGGCGTCGAAGCTGCTGGTCTGGGTATAACTACGGGCAAACACGGGGCGGCCCTTCTGAAGGGTAAAATAGGGGTGCTTCATGGGAGCAAAAGCTTTCTTCTTGAGAACCGGGACGGACAGGTGCATCTGGCACATTCTGTTTCAGCGGGGCTTGATTACCCCGGAGTGGGGCCTGAGCATTCGTACTACAAGGTGACCAAGCGGGCCGAATATGTTTATGCGACGGATAAGGAAGCGCTTGATGCCACCAGGCTGTTGTCCGAGGTGGAAGGTATAATACCCGCTCTGGAAAGCGCCCATGCCATCGCCTATCTTCAGACCCTTGTCAAGAAGACCCACAAGAACGATTTGGTTGTCGTATGCCTCTCCGGCAGGGGGGATAAAGATATAGACATATTGAGGGAACATTTGTACGTAAAATGACGGGACAGCAAATGAACAGAATAAACAGAAAATTCAAAGAGCTCAAGGAAAAAGGCCATAAGGCTTTCATAGCTTATGTTGCCGCGGGAGACCCAGACCTTAAGACCTGCAAGACGGTCGTTACCTCTCTGGCTAAGGCGGGAGCGGACATTATCGAGCTGGGCATACCTTTTTCGGACCCGCTCGCGGACGGGCCGACCATCCAGAAAGCCACCCAGCGGTCGCTCAAGGCGGGATGTACCGTAAGAAAGGTCATGGATATGGTCAGGCAGCTAAGGCGCGAGGTTGATGTCCCCATGGTCTTCATGACCTATTATAATATAGTTTTTAACTACGGCATCCGCGATTTTATTAAAGACGCCAAGACATGCGGCGTGGACGGGGTCATAGTCCCGGATCTACCGATGGAGGAATCCGGCGAACTAACCGAACACGGGGACAAGGAGGATTTCAACGTCGTATTGCTTGCCGCGCCGACGACCCCGCTTGAGCGGTTCAAGAAGATAGCGGCCCGTTCTCGCGGGTTTATTTACTATGTCTCGCTTACCGGTGTTACCGGTGCGCGGAAAAAGCTTTCCGCCAAGGTAAAGACCGAAATAAATATACTGAAAAAAATGACGAAAAAACCCGTTTGCGTGGGATTCGGTGTATCCACCCCTGAACAGGCCAAGGACCTGGCTGGTGCCGCCGATGGTGTCATAGTGGGAAGTGCTATCATCAAAGTCATTGAAAAGAACCTTGCCAGCAAGAGAAGGATGGTCTCGGGCGTCGAGAAGTTCGCCCGGTCCATGGCAAGGGCGGTTCATGGGGTTAAATGAGAATGAGGATAATGGGCCTTGATCTGGGTACCGAGAGAATAGGGGTTGCCGTAAGTGATGAAAGCCGGACACTGGCGCAGGGCAGGGCTCTTTTGCGGAGGGAAAGCGACACAGCCGTAATAGATCGCTTGATCAGCATGATCGGAGAACTGGGCGTGGGCGAAATAGTTGTCGGCCTTCCTGTAAACATGGACGGATCAAAAGGCGAACGGGCGCTTGACAGTGAACGGTTCGCCGATAAACTCAGGCGAAGAGCTGAATTGCCTGTACATTTATGGGACGAAAGATTAAGTACCAGGGAAGCCGAGGCGGTAATGCTCGAAGCCGACCTGTCGAGGAAAAAGCGCAAGAAATCCGTGGACAAACTCGCGGCGCAGTTAATCCTGCAGTCGTATCTTGATAGCAGAAAGAGGACTGATGTATAAAAAAACGCTGGGAAAGAACGGTCTAAAAGTTGTCGTATCCAGGATGCCGCAGATGAGTTCGGTATCGCTAGGGATCTGGATAGGTGTCGGGGGCAGGTACGAATCTGACCGGCAGAGCGGTATCAGCCATTTTATTGAGCATATGCTGTTCAAGGGCACCCATACCAGGACGACCAAGGACCTGAAAGAGACCATAGAGGGCGTGGGTGGATCGTTCAACGGGTTTACTTCGGACGAGGTGACCTGTTTCATGGTCAAGGTTCCCGCTAAATACATGGAACTGGGCATGGATGTTCTTGCCGACATGGTCATGAACGCGAAATTCGATAAGGAAGATATCCTCCGCGAGAAATTCGTGATATGCGAGGAAATCAAGATGTACCGCGATCAGCCTGCCGAACACGTGCTTGACGTTCTAAGCGGCATCATGTGGCCGGGGAACGCTCTGGGCCGTCCGCTTACCGGCAACATGGGTACTGTAAAAAAATTCACCAAGGACGAACTGGTGAGCTTCAAGGAGGAGAACTACCATCCGGGAAATATAGCCGTTGTTGCCGCAGGGAACATTCATCCCGACAGGCTCAGCCAGTATGCCATGGAAAAGTTCTCTGGGGAGAAAAGAAAGAAGAAGATCACGTTCGATAGGGCCGGGGTTTTTCATAAGGGACCGCGGATGAGGGTGTGCCGGGGCAACACCCAGCAAACGCACATAGCCCTGGGTTTTCGTGCGGAGGACCGGAATATACGCCAAAGGTTCGCGACTAAGATGATGAACATTATCCTCGGCGGGAACATGTCTTCCCGGTTGTTCGAGGAACTTCGGGAGAAGTACGGCTTGTGTTATGATATATCGTCTACCTACAAGCGTCACAGTGATGTTGGAGAGATACAGATACACGCCGGTGTGGATAATTTCAGCGCGAAACGTTCTTTGACGGCCATACTCGATGAGATCAAGCGGCTGAGGGATCTCGGGGTCACTGAAGAAGAACTCGATCGGGCAAAAAGATACGCGAAGGGACAGTTTCTCCTGGCCATGGAGGCGACGTCGACCAGGATGCTGTGGCTTGGGGACAGGCTTATGACGCATAATCTCATACCCGAGGTGAGTGATGTGCTGCGGAGGATAGACCAGGTCAGTATCGCTGACGTACAGAGGACATGTGACCGGCTTTTTTGCTCCAGCGGGGCCCATCTTGCCATGATCGGCAGCTTAAAAGACAACGTTAAAAGAGCTATCAAAAAGGAGCTGGGCAAACTATGAGGGGTTCATTCAGGCTGACCAGGGTTTTCGGAATAGATATAAAGATACATGTCACGTTTTTCCTGCTTCTTGCGTTTTTTGCCCTGATACTTGGGGCAAAGGGGCTGGTGCTTATAATTGGGATATTCTTTTTCGTGACCGTACATGAGCTTTGCCATAGTCTGGCCGCCGCTCATTTCGGTATAAAAGTAAAGAAGATCACGCTTCTTCCTATTGGCGGGGTCGCTTCCATGCAGGAAGTTCCAAAAAAACCTTATCAGGAGATGATCATTTCCCTTGCCGGTCCTTTATCGAATCTTGTCATAGTGGCGGTATTTTTTTATCCCCTTTACCTGTTCCTCGGCAGGGAGACCCTTATGTACCCGTTCAGGGTATTGACCGGGCAGGCCGAATATACCGGAGGTTTCAATGTATGGGCACATATATACTGGATAAATCTTGTGCTTGCCGTCTTCAACCTGATACCCGCATTCCCGATGGATGGAGGAAGAGTGTTAAGGGCGATACTTACATCCAGGATGGGTTTCAAGCAGGCCACCGCCGTTGCGGTAAGGTTGGGACACATATTCGCGCTTATGTTCGCTTATCTGGGGATAGTATACGGACATATATTCCTTTTGATCATAGCCGTTTTCATATATATGGCCGCTTCCAGCGAGGGGCTGCAGGTAGAGGTCGTAGAAACCATCAAAAAATATACCATAAAGGACGTTCTCCCGCGAGATTACATACATGTAGACCCGGAAACCAGACTGTCGAAACTTCTTGAGTTGATGTTCCACGCGCATCAGGAGGATTTCCCGGTTTTGGACGACGGCGAGTACATGGGGTTGATCACAAGGAAAGAGATCCTTCATGGCATGCATGTCAAAGGCAAGGAGATAACAGCCCAGGAGATAATGAGGACGGATATTGAGCCGGTAAGTGTCAGCGAAAGGCTCCACAAGGCAAGAAAGCTAATGATCGAACAGGCTACCAACGCTTTGCCCGTGGTCAAGAACGACCAGATAGTGGGGGTGGTCACTCTTGATGACATAAACAGGGTTTATGTGATGGTTCATGATCAGACCACATGACGGAAAGGCAAAAAAATGGCAGATAACAAGTTATTAGTCGCGCCGAGCATCTTATCGGCGGATTTCAGCAGGCTTGCCGAAGAAATACGGGATATAGCAAGCGCTGGGGCTGACTGGGTCCATGTCGATGTCATGGACGGGCATTTTGTTCCCAACCTTACTATAGGCGCGCCTGTTGTTAAGAAGATAAGACCTGTCACGGACCTTTGTTTTGACGTGCATCTTATGATCGACAGGCCGGAGCGATTTATAGATGAATTCGCTGATGCCGGGAGCGATCTTATCACTTTCCACGTGGAGGCTACCGATGATCCCCGCGGGGTCATCGAAAAGATCAGGAACAGAGGAAAACAGGCCGGCGTGACCTTGAAACCGGGCACCAGTGTTGGCAGTATCGAACCCTATCTCGGGCTTGTTGACATGGTGCTGGTAATGACAGTGGAGCCGGGATTCGGGGGTCAGGATTTCATGGAGGAGATGCTGGATAAGGTGCAGCATATAAAGAACCGTTTCGAGGGATATATAGAGGTCGACGGCGGGATCAATGATATTACTGCTAAAAGGGCGGTTGAAGCGGGTGCCAATGTACTTGTTGCAGGTTCTTATGTTTTCGGGTCCGGAGATTATTCCAAGGCGATAAAGTCGCTGAGGGTGTGAATACGCGAAAAAGAGGAGGAGAGTAGATGTCGAAGATCAAGTTCGGTACAGACGGATGGCGGGCGGTTATAAGCAAGGAGTTCACTTTTGATAATGTTGCGGTTGTCGCGCAGGCGATAGCGGATTTCGTGAAGTCCCGCAGAGAGAGAGTTTACAAGAAAAGAAGACTTGTTGTCGGTTATGATACGAGGTTCCTTTCGGACGAATATGCCAAGACCGTAGCTTGTGTGCTCGCAGCTAACGGGATAAAGACCTATTTAACCGACAGGCCGAGCCCCACACCGTCGGTGTGCGTTTACATAGATCAGAAGAAACTCACCGGGGGAGTCATCGTTACCTCAAGCCATAACCCTCCTGAATACAACGGAATAAAATACAAGGGTTTTTTCGCGGGATCTGCCAACAGCGACATCATAGACAGGATAGAGCAGCGCCTTAACAAATCCAAAGTGAAGACCATGCCTTTCGAGGAGGCGGTGAAAAAGAAAAAGATAGTGCTTGATAACATCGTAAAAATGCACCTTGGCGTTATCAGGGATTACGCGAATATGCGCCTTTTGAAAAAGGGGAAATTAAACGTTCTGGTCGACTCCATGAACGGTACCGGTCAGACGTATCTCAAGGAAATCCTCAAGGGCACGGACATCAAGCTTGACTTCATGTACTCTGAGATCAATCCGGGTTTTCACGGCAGGGCCCCGGAACCCAACGAACATCACCTGGGCGAGCTCGTCAAAAAGGTCAAGCGCGGCAGATATGATCTCGGTCTTGCCACCGACGGTGACAGTGACAGGCTGGCCGTTGTTGATGAGAAAGGCCGGTTGCTTTCAGGGCACAAGGTCATGGCGATACTGCTATTACATCTTTTGAGGCACAGGAAGATGAGGGGCGGTGTCGTGCAGACTATATGTGGAACAGGTCTTATCAACAAAATGAGCGAAGAATATGGACTTGAAACTTACGAGACCCCCGTGGGTTTCAAATACATATGTGATATCATGAGGGAAAAGGATATTCTTATAGGCGGCGAAGAGACCGGTGGGGTCGCTTTCAAAGGATACATCCCGGACAGGGACGGATTCATGTCGGCGTTATTGGTGTTGGAACTGCTTATTGCCGAGAAGAAAAAACTCTCCGAGATAACAGCCGAACTGGATGCAAAATACGGGAGATTCGTCTATGAGAGGAATGACATGGCTTTTCCCGGATCGAAAAGGGAAAAACTTGTGAAAGGGATAAAAAATAATCCTCTCGAGAAAGTGCTGGACAAGGAAGTCGTTGACATCAACGATTCCGACGGCACGAAATTCATATGTGAAGATGGAAGCTGGCTTCTGGTAAGGTTATCCGGGACAGAGCCTAAGCTGAGGATATACAGTGAAACACATTCAAAGAAAAGATCACTGGAATACATCGAATTCGGCAAAAAATACGCTTCAAAACTGCTTTGACGGCGACAAGAGAAGATAGATTATGGATAACCTTTCTAGGATCAGGAATTTCTGTATTATAGCGCATATCGACCACGGTAAGAGCACGCTTGCCGACAGGATAATACAGCTTACAGATACCGTCACCGGCAGGCAGTTCCGCGACCAGTTCCTGGATGATATGGACCTTGAAAGAGAAAGAGGTATAACCATCAAGTCCAGCGCGGTCAGGATACTCTACAAGGCCGGGGACGGAGAGGCCTACCTGCTGAACTTGATTGATACCCCTGGTCACGTTGATTTTTCATATGAAGTTTCCAAAAGTATAGCCGCCTGTGAAGGAACTCTTCTGGTCGTCGATGCGGTGCAGGGCGTCGAGGCCCAGACCATCGCTAACCTGTATCTCGCGATGGAACACGAGCTTAAGATCATACCTGTTATTAACAAGATAGATCTCAAAAGCGCGAGAATAGAAGAAATAACCAAACAGATGGAGGAGATAGCAGGTGTTGACCGGGATGAGATCCTGCACATAAGCGCAAAGGAAGGCACGGGTGTCGCGGAGCTTCTTGAGACGATAGTTCAAAGGATACCCCCGCCGACAGGCGAGCGAAATAAACCTCTTCAGGCGCTCATTTTCGATTCGTCTTATGATACGTACAGGGGTGTTATCGTTTACGTGAGAGTCATGAACGGCCAGATAAGCAGCGGCATGCAGATAGAGATGATGAACAGGCGCACAAGCTACGAGGTAAAAGAGGTCGGGGTTTTCACCCCGGAGGAACAGCCTGTCGAGAAACTTGACTGCGGCCAGGTCGGATATATCGTGTGCAATATCAAGGAAGCCAAGGAAGTCGTCGTTGGCGACACGATAACCGACGCGGTAAAACCGGCGAAGAAGCCGCTTCCCGGATATAAACAGGTAAAGCCTATGGTCTTCAGCGGTATATATCCTGTAAGCAACGAGGATTACGAAGACCTGAAAAGCGCCATGGAGAAGCTCAGGCTTTCGGATTCGTCATTCATATATGAGCCGGAGACATCCGCAGCCCTGGGCTTCGGATTCCGCTGTGGGTTCTTGGGGTTGCTCCATATGGAGATCATACAGGAACGCCTGGAAAGAGAGTTCAACCTCGATCTCATTGCTTCCTCTCCGAGCGTGAACTACAAGTTGAGGTTGACAGACGGAGAGTTGATAGAGGTAGATAACCCTACTAAATATCCTCAGAGAGAGACGATAGAATACGTGGAGGAACCTTTCGTGAGGTGTTATATCTTCGCTCCCTCCGATTCGATAGGGGCTCTGATGAAGCTTTGTGAGAGTAAAAGGGGTGAATTCGTTAGCACAAAATATCTGGATCCGACCAGGGTGCAGCTTACGTATAATTTTCCCCTAGCCGAGATCATAATCGATTTCTATGACAAGATAAAATCCTCCACTCAGGGATACGGATCTCTGGATTACGAGGTTATCGGCTATCGCAGAGCGGATATCGTTAAACTGGAGATACTGATAAATTCGGTTCCGTGTGATGCGCTTTCGGCCATCGTACACAAGGACAAGGCTCGCCGGATGGGTCTGGAACTGGTTCAGAAACTGAAAGAGACCATCCCCAAGCATCTTTTCAAGGTAGCGCTTCAGGCCGCGGTCGGAGGGGAGATACTTGCAAGGGAGAACATATCCGCCCTGAAAAAACACGTTACCGGAAAATGTTACGGCGGTGATATAACAAGAAAACGTAAACTTTGGGAAAAACAGAAAATGGGGAAGAAAAAGATGCGCAGGATAGGGAAGGTCGATGTGCCTAAAGAAGCGTTTCTGAAAGCGATGAGGATTTCATGAAATTAGAATTTAACAGAAGTACATGGCTTTATTGGTGGGAAGAATGGATCAAGCCTATATTGATAGCGGCGGTACTGGCGATGTTCATAAGGACATTTATAGTCCAGCCCTTTAAGATACCGTCTAATTCGATGTACCCAACATTGAAACCTGGTGACCGCATATTCGTGAACAAGTTCCTGTACGGCGCGCGCGTACCGTTTGTAAATATAAGACTTCCTGATGTAAGGGAGCCTGAACTGGGCGATATAGTGGTATTCACATCACCCGTGGAAAGAAAGAAGTATCTGGTCAAACGTTTCATAGCCGAAGGAGGCCAGACGGTGCGGATAACTGATGGAGAACTATTCGTGGACGACCAGAAAGTTTCAAAGAGACCGCTCAGGAGTATTTTTTATTACAACAAGGGAAAATACGGTACCGAGGGAGAGGCTGTTCACGTTCCCGAAGGATACTTTTACGTTCTCGGGGACAACAGCGCAAATTCAATGGATTCGAGGTACTGGGGTTTCGTTCCTGAGAATAACCTCGTGGGTAAAGCATTCCTTATACACTGGCCCCTAAAGCGCATCCGGCTCATTAGGGAAGGCGACTAGTCACCAAAAGAAAGGCGGGCATAAAATCAACACCCGCCTTTTTTTGTAAGATACTTGACAAGTATTAATACTTGCTATATACTTGTTATTTATAAAAGGAGATAAATAAATGGGAAAAGGCAAAACAAGGTTCAGGTTCTATGCCACGGTATCTGACAGGGGGCAGATATTCATACCGAAAGCCCTTCAGGAGTATTTCAGGATAAAGAGCAGGGACAAAGTGGCATTTATCGTGGATAATAACGGCAAGGTGATCTTTCAGAGAAAGGAGGGGGCTGACCGATCATGAAGAAAAAATATTCTCATTCATGTAACATGCCGAATCGCTCGCGGAAAAGCAACAAGATCCGAAAGAAGATGGCAAGTAACGTAAGCAAGAAAGCGCTGACCGATGTATATAACAGGTTCTACCGTGACCAGGTGACGGCGCTTTACCGTGTTATCGCCGATGATTGACCGGAACACTTTATTCGCAGAAAGGGGGGTAGATGAAATACAAGACAGTTATAGAAATCGTTTGCGATGCGTATGACGAAGATGATGCCTGTCATATTGCCGGAGAATATCTGCGAGGTAACGAAGAGTTCGGCGTCCTGATGACCTTTAACACCCACAGCATGAATCCGCATAACAAGGCTGAAGCGCATTAAACAGAAAACCGAAAGCCTTTTGCTCTGGCCGATACTGTTTCCTTGACTTGTAATATACGCTATGCTATAAAAAATTAATTCGGAAGGTTGAGGAAATGAATTGGGCCACCAGATTTACAGTTTTCAGGATAGTCCTAGTTCCGGTTTTCATAACGACTATCCTTTATCACCGGCTGAACCTGGCTTTTCTGGTATTTCTTGTCGCTACCTGTACTGACGCCCTTGACGGGTATCTGGCGCGTGTGCGAGAAGAACAGACGCGCCTTGGAGCAATCCTGGATCCTATTGCCGATAAGATGCTGATAGGAAGTGCCTTTGTCTCGTTCAGTGTTGTTTCAGGGTTGCCGGAATATCTCAAGATGCCGGCATACGTGCCTATAGTGGTCATATCCCGTGACGTTATAATATTGCTGGGAGTTGCTCTCATACATATAATTGCCGGACATATTGAGATCAAGCCCACTTTTATCGGGAAACTCACCACCGTCTTTCAGATGATGACCGTTATAGCTTTATTGGTCCAATTCGTCCATGCCAGCTGGTTATGGAATATAACAGTAGTGATAACCGTCATTTCGGGGCTTGACTACATCAGAATAGGATCGAATTACGTTAATGGAAAACTATAATTCCGTTCCCACAATTTGCATAGTTGGGCGTCCCAACGTGGGGAAATCATCTCTGTTTAATTGTCTGCTTGGCGAGAGGCGGGCAGTGGTCGTCGAACAGTCCGGGACCACCCGTGACAGACTGGAGGCGATAATTACCGTAGAGGGGGCTCATTTCAAGCTTGTTGATACCGGCGGATATCTGTCCGCCGATACCGACGGATTCTCCAAGCCGGTCAAGGAGCAGATATACAGGGCCATGGAAGAGGCCGCGGTGATAATCCTTGTGACTGACACCATCGCGGGCGCGACCGCGATGGACAAAGAAGTGGCGCTCATCCTGCGGAAATTTGGCAAGCCCGTCATTTTAGCCGCCAATAAGACCGATAATGATAAGCTTAAAACCCATGCTTTTGAATTTTACCAGCTCGGTTTCGGTGAACCGATCAATATCTCCTGTCTTCACAGAAGGGGCATCAAGGCTCTCAAGAAAAAGATAGCGCAGTCGTTTAAAAGTGCTGATCTTATGCGCAACATGGAGAATCCGGAAAAGATAATAAAGGTCGCTGTTGTGGGAAGGCCTAATGTGGGAAAGTCATCGTTCGTTAACAACCTTCTTGCCAGGAACCGTGTGCTGGTCAGCGATATTCCGGGCACTACCAGGGATTCGATCGACACGCATTTCAAATACAAGGGAGAGGATTATCTACTCATAGACACTGCGGGCATCCGCCACAAACGAAAGATAAAGACTGCTGTTGACACTTACAGTGTCATGCGCTCGAAAGAATCCATCTTAAGGGCTGATGTGGTTTTTCTGCTTCTTGATGCGGCCTGCGGGGTCACAAAGGATGATCTGGGCATTCTCAAGCTTATAGACCAAGCGGGTAAAGCGGCCCTTGTGCTTGTAAATAAATGGGACCTCTCCAAGAAGGCTGAGGAAGTTACGATGGAGGAGTATGCCAAGCATCTGTTGTACGCGGCCAACGAGCTCAGTAAATTCCCTCTTGAATTCATCTCCGCAAGGTCAGGCAGGAACGTCCTGCGCAGTCTTGAGATGGCAAGTGTTCTGGATTCGAATCTTGATCTGGAGGCCTCTACGCCGTATCTTAACAGGATATTCAAGAAGAATGATCCTTCCCAGGTTCCCATTCCCAGGAAGAAAAAACGGCCGAACTTTCTATATATCGTGCAGAGCGGATGCAGGCCCGTTGAGTTCAAATATTTCGTTAACGATCCCCATGCGGTGCTTCCTTCTCATATCAGTTACATCGAAAACCAGCTCAGAGCGAACCTGCCGCTAAAGGGGATACCGATCAAGGTTAGGATAAACAACGCAAAAAAGAGGTGATCATGGCAAGGACCGTTCTTTCAGTTATAACAGCATACCTAGTAGGGGCGATACCGACAGCTTATATTTTGGCCAGGCTCTTCCGCGGGGTTGATATCCGGCAGCACGGAAGTGGTAATGTCGGCGCTACCAATCTTGCCAGGATAATGGGCAAAAAGGCGGGCATCTTCGTGTTCATTCTTGATTTTGCCAAGGGTTTTGTGGGTGTCACGGTAATACCCGTTCTATTTTTTGACCTTTTCCGGGGTTCCGGTAGTCCCGCCGAGCTCATGCTCGTCCTTTCCGGAGGAGCGTCCATAATCGGGCATATATGGCCGGTTTATCTTAGATTCAAGGGAGGAAAAGGTGTTTCCACGACAGCCGGCGTTATCGCGGGATTACATCCGGGGATTTTGCTCGGCAGTCTGGTTATCTGGGGGATCGTATTCGCTGTTTGGAAATATGTTTCTCTTTCATCCATAACTGCAGCCATAGCACTGCCTGTGCTTGCTCTGGCTACCGGCCAGGACCTTGTTTTCGTGATCTTCAGCGGCATATTATGCATTCTTGGCGTTTATGCGCATAGAAAAAATATCCAGCGCCTCCTCAGGGGGGAGGAGACCCGAATAGTTAAGGTAAAAAAAAGTCAGTAATATAAGGCTTGCTTTTTCCTCAATTTAGGGTATACTAATAATAGTTAGTATTTACAAAAGGATACTATTTTTTTAGAAAAGTTATTCAAAACTTTTAAAAAGTCGTTAAGGAAGCATGGAAGGTGCTTGATGAAAGAGGTAGTATATAAAAATATCAGCGGGAATAATCCCAGAAAACACGAAGTGTCCATTGAGGAGATCACGGATAGTACCAGATCCAGGATCGCTAAAAAATGGATAACCAAATATTTTATTAAGGATTCATATACTTCCGATATACAGGAAGAACTGAAGGCCTGGGTTGCTCTGCAGAAGAACAGGCGTCCTGCAAAGAACTGCCATATACTCAGGCATTATGATGAAAAAACCGGGCAGAACATGATAGTCTGCAAGGTGCTAGGGAAATTCTTTGTTATCAAGGAGAACACGGCTTATTCCATTGTGTATGTTAACGAGATACGGATACAGATATTAGGTGAGATCAAGAGGGACGGTAAATTTTTGAAAAAGAGGTTCTGATGAAACATGTTATCGACAAACTGGCACATTTGGGTATAGTTGTTTTCGCATTGTGGAAGCTGAACCTGATAAAGTGCCAGATCATGATAACCGAACTTGCTACGAAGAGATAATTCCCGAAGACTGCACATAGTGTGTGGTCCTACCTCCGAAAAGGAAGGGGCGGTGTGTTGCCGCTCCTTCCTTTATTTTTACAGCAATATAGCATCATATTGACTATTAATATCATATATGTTAAACTTTTCTGAACTAATCATGGCTAAAGTCAGTGTTATAGGAGATGGGGGATGGGGTACCGCTTTGGCATGTCTTCTAGCGAAGAAGGGACATGATACCCTTTTGTGGAGCGTTTCGGCCGAATACGCCGAACATCTGTCGAAAAAGCGTGAAAATACCAAATTTCTGAAAGGTGTACCTCTTCCCGATGAGCTTAAAATAACCTCGGACGACGAGGTCGCCAAAGATTCGGAATACTGTGTTTTCGCGGTGCCCTGCGAATATCTGCGTTCGGTCGCAGACCGGTTCAAGGGCGCGCCGTTCGTATATATCACAAGCGCGACAAAAGGTATAGAGACTACATCGCTGAAGAGGCCCTCACAGATCCTGGCCGAATATTTTGACGCGAGCAGGATACATGTTCTTTCAGGGCCGAGTATTTCGTTCGAAGTGGCAAGGGAGGTGCCGACCACGGTCGTGGTCGCGGGTAATGGTACAGGGCAGATCGATCTCAGGAACCTGTTCACGACTGAGAGGTTCCGGGTTTATACGTCAGAGGATGTTACCGGTGTTGAACTGGCGGGCGCTTTGAAGAACATCATAGCCATAGCGGCGGGAATCTCAGACGGGCTCGGTTTCGGGACGAACACCAAAGCGGCCATATTGACCCGGGGGCTTGCCGAAATAACCCGCTTGGGCGTGAAGATGGGAGCCCGCCAAATGACTTTCAGCGGACTCAGCGGTATAGGGGACCTGGCCACGACCTGCATAAGCTCCCATAGCAGGAACCGGTGGTTTGGTGAACAGCTTGGCCGGGGTGCGGATATTGGCGAAGTTCTCTCTGGAACAGAGATGGTCGTAGAGGGCATGGCGACCTGCAGGTCGGCGAACGACCTTGCCGCCAAATACAAAGTTGAAATGCCAATAACCCAAAAGGTATATCAGATCATTTACGAACATAAGGATCCCGGAGTCGCGGTCAAGGAGCTTATGACCAGGGATCCGAAAGAAGAAGATTACGGTTAATTTTTTCAGCGTCGGGACGTAGCGCAGTCTGGTTAGCGTACAAGTCTGGGGGACTTGGGGTCGCCGGTTCGAATCCGGCCGTCCCGACCATTTTTTTCTGGTGCCGAGCGCAGATGAACTAATAACTGATAAAAGGAGTGGGCATGAAGCCTGTTAAGATAGGCCTGATCGGCCTGGGAACCATAGGAAGCGGCGTGTACGACGCCGTTCTTTCCAACGGAGGGATAATTCAGGAAAGGACCGGCGTTTCCCTGCAGATAAAAGGCGTATGCGACAAGGATCAAAAAGCGCTCGATGGTATAGACCGGGGCAAGGTCGAGGTAGTCACTTCAAATGCGGACGAACTTTTAAATGACGAGCAGATAGATATCATCGTTGAGCTTATAGGCGGGGTTCATCCGGCCAAGGATATTGTCATGAAAGCTATCCGGAACAAAAAGCACGTAGTTACCGCCAATAAGGCCCTTCTTTCGGAACACTGGAAAGAGATATTGACCACTGCCGGGGAGAGCAGGGTCTTCGTCAGTTTCGAGGCCAGTGTAGGTGGAGGCATACCCATCATCAGGACCCTTAAAGAAAGTCTCGCGGCCAACAATATCAGTACCATTTACGGTATACTTAACGGGACCACTAATTTCATACTCAGCCGTATGGTGAATACCGAATGCTCTTTCGAAGAGGCGCTGAAGGTTGCCCAGGAGAAGGGAATAGCCGAGAAGGATCCCGAACTTGATATAAGCGGCAAAGACTCGGCTCATAAGCTGGCCATTCTGGCGCTTCTGGGCTTTGGTCTTGATGTAAGACCCGAGGACGTGTATACCGAGGGGATAACTGATATAGCTCCGCAGGACCTTAAGAACGCTATGAAATGGGGTTACGGGGTTAAACTTCTGGCTATTGCCAAGGACACTCCTGAAGGTGTGCAGTTAAGGGTTCATCCAACTCTGCTTCCTCTGTCACATTTACTTTCGGATGTCAGGGGGGAAGACAACGCTATTTTTGTAAAAGGCGACCTTCTGGGAGAATCGCTTTTGTTCGGTAAAGGCGCGGGACGTAAACCTACTTCAAGTTCGGTAATGGGAGATATTATCGGCATAGCAAGACATTTGTCTTACTTTGGCAGGGATAACAGTGAACCCTTCGCGCTGGACTATGCTTCGGGCAAAAAGAAGGTCAAAGCCATGGATGAACTGGCCATATCGTACTATCTGCGCTTTTCCGTGATCGATAAGCCGGGCGTGCTGGCCGGTATATCCAGTGTCCTTGCCGAGCATCAGATCAGCATCGCTAGTGTATCTCAGGAAGAGAGGAATCAGGGAGAGACGGTCCCAGTCATCATACAGACCCACAGGGCTGAAGAAGGCCGCATGAAGAAGGCCATATCCAAAATCAACGGCATGGATTTCGTTACGGATAGAACAGTGGTCATCCGTATTGAAGAATAGAGGTGGAAATGGGAGTAATCGAAAGATATAAGAAGTACCTGCCGGTGACAGACAGAACGCCGATCATCAGCATCGAGGAGGGGAACACGCCTCTTATAAAGGCAGATCCCTTGTCGGAGATGGTGGGTCCGGGATATAACGTTTGGCTTAAGTATGAAGGCCTGAACCCGACCGGCAGCTTCAAGGACCGGGGGATGACCATGGCCGTATCCAAGGCCGTCGAAGAAGGCTCGAAAGCCGTTGCGTGTGCTTCTACCGGTAACACTTCCGCCTCGGCTGCCGCTTTTGCCGTGAGAGCAAGGATAAAGTGCATAGTGGTCATACCAGAGGGAGCCATCGCTCTCGGTAAACTTGCCCAGGCGCTTATTCACGGAGCTGATGTCATAGCTATCAGAGGCAATTTCGACCAGGCTCTTGAAATAGTATGTGAATTGACCGACAAGTATCCGATCACCCTGGTCAATTCCATTAATCCTTACAGGATAGAAGGCCAGAAAACGGCTTCATTCGAAATATGCGACAGACTCGGGCATGCTCCGGCGTATCATGCGCTGCCCGTGGGCAACGCAGGCAACATAACCGCATACTGGAAGGGTTACAAGGAATATGAAAAAGAGGGCATTATTGAGAGCCTCCCTAAAATGATAGGTTTTCAGGCGGCCGAATCTGCTCCCATTGTTGACGGACATCCCATAAAGGACCCGAAGACGATAGCTACAGCTATAAAGATAGGCAATCCGGCCAGCTGGAAAATGGCTGAAGAGGCAAGGGATGAGTCAGGCGGGCTTATTGAAAAGGTCACCGACGATGAGATTCTTGAAGCTTACAAGACCCTTGCGGCGTGCGTTGGTGTTTTTGTCGAGCCTGCTTCGGCGGCCAGCGTTGCGGGAGTCATCAAGAAGGCAAAAGAAGGTTATTTTCCTGAAAATCCCTCGGGTCCGGAGAAGGATATAGTTTGTGTTCTGACCGGACACGGACTGAAGGATCCTGACAGGGCCATCAAGTGTCTTGAACATCCGGTTGTCGTGGATCCGACACTGGAGGAAGTCGTTAAGGCGGTGGGGATATGAGAATATATTCGAAAGGCGAGGTTAGTAAGATATGAAGTATATAGTTCTGGTCCCGGACGGGATGGCGGGGGTTCCGCTGGAAGAGCTCAACGACCGTACATGTATGGAAGCAGCCAATGCTCCTAACATGAATATGATCGCCAGGAAGGGCATAGTTGGCACTGTGAGCAATGTCCCCAGAGGAATGACCCCGGCCAGTGATGTTGCCAACCTTTCGATCCTGGGATATGATCCCAAAAAATACTACTGCGGCCGCGGTCCTCTCGAAGCTGCCAATCTCGGCGTCGAGGTAAGCCCCAGTGATGTAGCTTTCAGGTTCAATACCGT
Source organism: Candidatus Omnitrophota bacterium (assembly GCA_014728045.1). Classification (NCBI taxonomy): domain Bacteria; kingdom Pseudomonadati; phylum Candidatus Omnitrophota; species Candidatus Omnitrophota bacterium. The sequence continues at coordinate 36,518 of WJMH01000006.1, read as the reverse complement.
AACCGTGCATGGTGACAGGATGGTCGATTACAGCGCCGGGCATATCAGCACCGGCGAGACTGCCGCGATCGTTAAACTCCTCAACGAGAAGCTTGGCACCGAGAAATTCAGTTTTTATACGGGCACCAGTTACAGGAACCTCATGATGGCGCATTGCGCTTCACCGGAGGAGGCCGACAGGCTTTCCAAGGTTACCTGTTATCCGCCTCACGATATACTTGACCAGTCGGTTTCCAAGCATTATCCCGATGAGGCCGAACTGGTCGATCTCATGAAAAGATCCAGGGACCTGCTGGATGGTCACGACATAAACAAGGTCCGTATAGACCTTGGGCAGAATCCGGCTAACATGATATGGACATGGGGCCAGGGCAAGAAGCCAGATATGCCGAAATTCGAGGACGCTTACGGCATAACCGGGGGCATAATCTCCGCAGTTGACCTGCTTAAGGGTATGGGGCGCGTGCTAGGTCTTGAGGTTGCGGAGGTGGAGGGAGCGACCGGTTATTACGATACCAATTACGAAGGTAAGGCCGAAGCGGCGATCGACATACTCACGAGGCATGACATGGTCTTTGTTCATGTGGAAGCACCCGACGAAGCCGGGCACAACGGTGATATCATGGAGAAGGTGAAGGCGATAGAGAACTTCGACCATAAGATCACCGGGAGGATCATCTCTTCGCTTCATGAAGCTGCGGAGGATTACAGGGTCATGATCCTTCCCGATCATCCGACACCCATCAAGAAGAGGACTCATACAGCCGATCCGGTACCCTTTGCCATGGCTGGCAAAGATATCGTCCCGGATGATGTTACCATCTTCACGGAAAGATCGGCAAGGGCCGGCAGCGCATCTATCGATGAAGGGTGGAAACTTATGAACATGCTTTTACATGGGAAGGAATGATGAAGAAGAAAGACATTATCGTACAGAAATTCGGCGGTACCAGTGTGGCCAATCCAGAAAGGATCAAAGGCGTCGCCCAAAGGGTCGCTGCCTGCAAGAGAAAAGGTAATAGTGTGGTCGTTGTGGTTTCCGCGCTCGGTGACACTACCGATGAACTTCTGGACCTCGCCGACCAGATAACCAAAGATCCCCCGGAAAGGGAGCTTGACATGCTTCTTGCCACCGGAGAACAGGTATCGGTGGCCTTACTGGCAATGGCTCTTAACAAGATCGGATGCCAAGCGATTTCTTTTACCGGTGCTCAGGTGGGGATAATGACCGATTCATCTCATACCAAGGCAAAGATAATCGATGTCAGCACGACGCGTATCAAGAAGGAGCTGAAGAAGAACAAAGTGGTTATCGTTGCCGGCTTCCAAGGTATTAACCTCGACCAGGAGATAACAACTCTCGGTAGAGGCGGTTCGGATATGACCGCCGTCGCTCTTGCCAAAGTGCTTAACGCTAAAGTATGCGAGATATATACCGATGTCAAGGGAGTGTATACGGCCGACCCCAGGGTAGTGAAGAACGCGCGCAAACTCCCGACGATAAGCTACGAGGAAATGCTCGAACTGGCTTCATTGGGCGCTCAGGTCATGCAGGCAAGAAGCATGGAGGTCGCCAGCAAGTTCAACATTCCTATGCACGTACGTTCAAGTATGCAACATGATACCGGCACACTGATAACCAGGGAGGTAAAAGAAATGGAAGACGTTCTTGTCAGAGGCGTTACTGCCGATAAAAGCGAAGCAAAGGTCACTGTCTGTGATGTTCCGGATAAGCCTGGCGAAGCCAGCAGGATGTTCGAAAAGCTGGCCAAAGCCAGTGTCAACGTTGATATGATCATCCAGAATATTTCACGCACGGGATCCACCGATATATCGTTTACCGTTTCGAAGAAACAGCTTCATAAGACCCAGGGCGTGATAGAAAAGATCAGCAGGCAGATAGGCGCCAAGGGGGTGAAATTCGACAGGAATATCGCCAAGATATCCGTGGTGGGTATAGGGATGCGGAGCCACTCGGGTGTGGCGGCGAGAATGTTTAGCGCTCTTGCTTCCAAAAAGATCAACATCGAGATGATATCCACAAGTGAGATCAAGATCTCCTGTGTCATTGAGAACAAATACGCCGATAAGGCCGTTAAAGCCATTCACAAAGCGTTTGAACTTGGCGAAAAGTCCAAACAGAGAAGGACCGCCAGAAAAAAATAGAATACGGGGTTTGTGATGAAGAACAGAAAAGTATTCATTTATGATACGACTTTGCGCGACGGCGCGCAATTCGAGGGGATATCTTTCACTGTTAAAGATAAGCTGAGGATCGCCCGCAAGCTTGATGAACTGGGGATAGACTTCATTGAAGGCGGCTGGCCAGGATCCAACCCGAAGGACGATGAATTCTTCAGGGAAGCGTCCAAGTCCCTTAAGCTTAAGAACTCAAAACTGGTGGCCTTCGGCAGTACGAGGAGATCGAATTCAAAGACCTCCACTGATCCCATTATCAAGAACCTGCTCAGGGCGAAAACAAAGTACATTACCATATTCGGTAAAAGCTGGGATCTTCACGTCAAGAAGGTCCTGAAGACCTCCATGAAGGAGAACCTGAACATGATCGAGGATTCGGTGAGGCACCTTAAGAAGAAGGGCAAAAGGGTCTTCTTTGACGCGGAACATTTTTTCGACGGGTACAGTGATAATCCCCGTTACGCGATCGATACGCTGAAAGCCGCAGAAAGAGCCGGAGCGGAATGCCTTGTTCTGTGTGACACCAACGGCGGCACCATTACCAGCAGGATATTCGAGGTCATAGAAGAGGTTTCACTAGAAGTGGATGCTCCGCTGGGGATCCACGTGCATAATGACGCGGATATGGCGGTAGCCAATTCTGTGACAGCGGTACAGGCCGGGTGTGCGCACGTACAGGGCACGTTCAACGGTTACGGGGAAAGATGCGGGAACGCCAATCTGGTATCCATACTTCCTGCTCTTAAGTTCAAACTCGGGATGGAGTGTCTTTCCAAGTTCGAGTTCAAGGAGCTTACCGAGGCCGCCATGTACGTTGCGGAGATATCGAATATGAAACTCCAGGATTCACAGCCGTATGTCGGCAAAAGCGCTTTTGCCCATAAAGCCGGGGTACACGTCAACGCCATGCTCAAGAATTCCAGGACCTATGAACACATAGACCCGGAAAAGGTGGGAAATAAAAGAAGGATGCTTATCTCGGAACTTTCGGGTAAATCCAGCATCATCGGTAAGGCTGAGGAACTTGGCATGCAGATAGAAAAAAGTTCAGAAAAAGCGCGGAACATCCTTGGTCATGTGCAGAACCTTGAAAAGGAAGGATATCAGTTCGAGCTGGCCGAGGCTTCGTTAATGCTTTTGATGAGAAAAGCCGCGAAAACCTTCAAGAAACATTTCCAGATGAACGATTTCAGGGTTATCGTGGAAAAGCGGGCGGACGGACCCATCGTGTCCGAAGCTACCGTTAAACTGAAGATAGGCGATAAATTCAGACATACCGTTTCGCTTGGCGACGGTCCGGTCCATGCCATGGACCAGGCTATCCGCAAGAGCCTCCGAGAATTCTTTCCCTCTCTTGCCCAGATGCATCTTTCCGATTTCAGGGTCAGGGTGCTTGATGAGAAGTCCGGTACCGCTGCAAAGGTCAGGGTTCTGATACAGTCACATGACAGGGATGACTCCTGGTGGACGGTCGGAGTTTCGGAGAACATCATTGAGGCCAGCTGGCTGGCGCTCAGGGATTCCATTGAATACAAGTTCGTTAAGGACGAAGGGAAAAAGAAGAAACGGAGCCGCAGGAAAAAGAAGAAATGAAAGATATCCCCACGAAGTACGATGCACGTCAGATAGAAGATGATATTTACCGTGCCTGGGCAGATGAAGGCCTCTTTCATGCAGATGAGAAGTCTAGGAAGGCGCCTTACAGCATAGTCATTCCCCCTCCGAATGTTACCGGCATATTGCACATGGGCCATGCCCTTAATAACACCATACAGGATATACTTATCCGCTGGAAACGTATGCAGGGATATGAAGCCATGTGGATGCCTGGTACCGATCACGCGGGTATAGCCACCCAGAATGTCGTGGAACGGCAGCTTGCGAAAGAAGGCACCAGGCGCACGGACCTGGGAAGGGAGAAGTTCCTCGAAAAGGTCTGGCAGTGGAAGGAAGAGTACGGGTCCACGATAATTCGCCAGCTCAAGAAACTGGGCTGTTCCTGCGACTGGGAGCGTGAGCGCTTTACCATGGATGAAGGTCTTTCAAGCGCCGTCAAAGAGGTGTTTATCCGTCTTTACCAGGACGGTTCCATTTACAAGGGCGATTATATCATAAACTGGTGTCCTCGCTGCGGAACCGCGTTGAGTGATGAAGAAGCCGAACACCGTGATATTGACGGGAAACTGTATTACGTAAAATATCCCGTTAAGGGAAAAGAGAAACTTGATAAGGAAAATGAAGATTACATCGTTATAGCCACTACCCGTCCTGAGACCATGCTGGGTGATGTGGCCGTGGCCATGAATCCCAAAGACCCACGTCGGGATAAGCTTGAGGGAAAGACATTGATCCTCCCCATACTGAAAAGGGAACTAAATATCATTTTCGACGAGGATGTTGACCCCGAATTCGGTACCGGAGCGCTCAAGGTTACCCCCGCGCATGACCCGGTTGACTTTGAACTGGGGGTTAAACACGATCTCCAGAGTATTAACGCCATGAATGCTGACGGGACCATAAACGAGGTCGGCGGCGAGTATGAAGGGCTTGACAGGTTCGAGTGCAGGGAAGCCATTATCGAGGACCTCAAGCAAAGACAGCTTTTTGTCAAGAGCGAGGATCACCGCCATGCTGTAGGCCATTGTTATCGATGCCATGTGGTTGTCGAGCCGCGCCTCTCCAAGCAGTGGTTCGTTAAGATGAAACCCCTAGCCAAAGAAGGCATCGAAGTTGTAAGGCGCGGGCGCATAAAGTTCTATCCCGACAGGTGGACGAAAGTTTACCTTAACTGGATGGAGAGTATCCGTGACTGGTGCATATCGCGCCAGATATGGTGGGGGCACCGGATACCGGTATGGTACTGTAAAGACTGTCTTGATTATGATCATGTCAGGGATGTCAACGTCGAGGGCCCCGGCGGAAAAGGTATCTATGTGGGAGCTGAGCCGCCTGAGAAATGTCCCCATTGTGGGGGTGTAAACATCGAGCAGGACCCGGACGTGCTGGATACCTGGTTCAGTTCCTGGCTCTGGCCTTTCTCGACGATGGGGTGGCCTGAAAAGACAAAGGAACTGGAAGTCTTCTACCCGACCGATGCCCTGGTAACGGCTCAGGAGATCATCTTCTTCTGGGTGGCCAGGATGATCATGGCGGGGCTGAAGTTCCTCGGGGACATACCGTTCAGTGACGTTTATATACATGGCACCGTGCGTGACGCGACCGGGACCAAAATGTCCAAATCCCTGGGAAATGTCATAGATCCCCTTGATGTAATATCGGAAGTGGGAAGTGACGCTCTCCGGTTCAGCATAATCTCGATAACTTCCCAGGGGCAGGACGTCTTTCTTTCAAAGGAGAAGTTCGATCTGGGCAGGAATTTCGCCAACAAGCTCTGGAATGCCTCAAGGTTCGTTCTTATGAACCTGGATGAGTCACAACTTGCGGGCGGCATAGAGCCCTCGAAGCTCGATCTGTCGGATAAATGGATACTGAGCAGTTTTAACAGGGTAGCGGAGAAGGTTCTCGCCAGCCTGGAGGCCTACAGGTTCAATGATGCCGCGTCGGCGCTTTATGATTTCATCTGGCACAAATACTGTGATTGGTACCTTGAAGTTTCGAAACTTTCGGAAGATAAAGAGACCACCCAGAAAGTGCTCATAAAAGTTCTCCGGGGATGCCTCAAGCTTCTACATCCCTTCATGCCGTTCATTACCGAAAAGATCTGGCAGAATATACCGGGTGATGCCGAAAAATGGATAATGGCCTCTTCCTGGCCGGAACCCGAGGAAGCATACGAATATGGTAAAGCTGTCGAGGACATGGAGAAGCTCATCGGTTGCATAACTTCCATTCGCAATATCAGAGCTTTCTGGAATATCGAGAATAAGTCCGTGGTCGATGTCATTTTTTCAGTAAGTGACGGCAAGGATGCCGATATGCTGCGCCGGAACTCTCAGTACATCGAAAGGCTGGGCAAATGTAAGATAAGCGATGTGGGAGAAGGTCTTGACCGGCCCGAGAAATCCGTTGCCTCGCTCGTAGGCGAAATCAAGCTTTTTGTTCCGCTGGGAGAAGCCGTTGACATAGAAAAGGAGCTTACACGCATAAACAAAAAGATCAGTGATATCGAGAAATACCTTATCGGGGTGGACAAGAAGCTCTCCAACGAGAGATTCCTGGAAAATGCTCCGGCCGAAGTGGTGGACAAGGAAAAGTCAAAAAGGGACAAGTTCCAGGCAGAGGTCGATACCCTTAAAGAGAACGTCAAGGCTCTTAAATAATCCTAATGGAAAAACGGTTGCAGAACGTGCTGGCTCATGCGGGAATCTCATCAAGAAGAGGTGCAGCCGATCTTATCGCCCGTGGCAAGGTCAAGGTGGATGGAAGGGTCGTTACTGAAAAAGGGTACAAATTAGACCCCCGGCGGCATGAGATCTTTGTTAACGGCCAGGCGCTGCCTCGTGAAGAAAAGAAATATTATATTCTTTTCAATAAGCCGACCGGCGTCATTTCTACCGTCAAGGACACTCACGGACGTAAAAAGGTAACGGACTTTTTCAAGGATATCAAGGCACGGCTTTATCCCGTGGGTCGGCTTGACAAGGACACGACGGGGATCCTCATAATAACTAATGACGGGGAACTGGCCAATAAGCTGATGCACCCAAGGTTCGAGATCGAAAAAGAGTATCAGGCCATGGTAAACGGGTTTCTCGCCCCGGCGGATAAAGAACGCCTTGAGAAGGGTATCATGCTCGAAGGCATAAGAACATCGCCGTGCATCATCCGCAGGGTCAAAAGGACCAGGGATAGGGATGTGCTCAGGATCAAGATTCATGAGGGACGCAAACGCCAGATAAAACGCATGTTCGAAGAAGTCGGCCTCAAGGTGACTGAACTTGAGCGTACCGGTTATGCGGGGCTCAGGCTCGGTCGGATTAAGCGGGGGGATTACCGGTTCCTTACCGAAAGTGAAGTAGAAAGGCTTTCAAGGATAGGGGAAAATGACCGATCTGGATAAAAAGAGAGTTGACGCGATAATACGCTTCGCCTTGAAAGAGGATATCTGGACAGGGGATCTAACATCCAGGGCCGTACTTGAAGAGGGGCTGGCCGCTGATGGTGTCGTTATATCCCGCGATTCCGGTATTGTTTGTGGGATATCCATTATGGAAAGGGTTTTTGCCGCTGTCGATGCAGCCTTACGGTTCCGTTCGCAGGTAAAGGAAGGCGATGTGGTTGAACCCGGGCAGGAGATCGCTTTTGTCGAGGGACCCGCAAGGTCCATTATGGCAGGTGAAAGGGTCGCGCTTAATTTCCTGAGCATAATGAGCGGGGTCAGTACGAGCACAAGACGGATGGCGGACGAAGCGGATAAATACGGGGTTAAGATCTACGACACCAGGAAGACCATACCTCTTCACAGGTATCTTCAGAAATACGCCGTCACGGTGGGCGGGGGGCATAATCACAGAAAAGGTTTGTGGGATATGGTGCTCATCAAAGATAACCATATCAGGGCATTCGGTCAGCAGCTTAAGACCCGGGACACCGAGAAGATCATAAAAGGCGTGCTTGAGCGCGCGCATTCTTCCGTCCAGAAGAACATAAAGATAGAAATAGAGGTAGAGACCCTCAGAGAATGCGAATACGCACTTGATGAGCGGCCGGATGTCATCATGCTGGATAACATGGACCCGGACACCATCAAAAAAGCCGTATCTTTACGCAAGGAAAAAGGATTGGAAAAAGATGTGCTTTACGAGGTCTCGGGGGGGATTGATCTCAGTAACCTCAAAGATTACGCGTCCACTGGCATAGATATTATCTCATCCGGCTCCATTACCGGTGTTGTCAAGCCTCTGGATTTCAGTCTGGAGATCATCGTCAGATAATGGATAGATTCCAGCTTTTAACCGATCTTAAACCGGCGGGTGACCAGCAGCAGGCGATAGATAAGATCGTCTCCTCTGTAGAGAACGGGTCCCGCTATCAGACACTGCTTGGTGTTACCGGAAGCGGCAAGACGTTCACCATGGCTAATATCATCGAAAAGGTGAACAAACCCACCCTTGTTATTTCCCACAATAAAACCCTAGCTGCACAGCTATATTCCGAGTTCAGGGGCTTTTTCCCCGACAACGCAGTTGAATATTTCGTCAGTTACTATGATTATTACCAACCTGAGGCCTATGTCCCGCAGACTGATGTTTATATTGAGAAGGACGCTTCGATCAACGACGATATTGACAGGTTGAGGCTATCCGCCACCAGTTCTCTGTTCTCCCGCAAGGATGTTCTGATAGTGGCTAGTGTATCGTGTATTTACGGCCTGGGTTCCCCTGAAGATTACTCGACCATGCTGGTTAATCTCCATAAGGGGGAAAATATATCCCGGGAAGAGTTCCTTAAGAAACTGGTCGATATACAGTACGAAAGGAACAATATCGATCTCCAGCGGGGTAAGTTCAGGGTGCGCGGGGATATTGTCGAAGTACTTCCTGCATACAAGGAAACCGCCTACCGGGTGGAGTTCTTCGGGGACGAAGTAACGCGTCTTTCCGAGGTGCATGTCGTAAGCGGGGATATTCTGACGGACCTTGAGAAGATGGCAATATATCCGGCGAAACATTTTGTTACTACCGAGGACAAGATAAAGGCGGCTTTGAGGTCTATAGCCGTTGAGCTCCGGGAAAGGCTCGCCGAGCTTCGTGATGCCGGCAAGCTTCTGGAAGCGCAGAGGCTCGAGACCCGCACCAAATATGATATGGACATGCTCGGCGAACTGGGTTATTGTAACGGCATAGAGAACTACTCAAGGCATATATCGGGCAGGGAGCCGGGCAGCCGCCCATGGTGCCTTCTGGACTATTTCGGGGACGACTTTCTTGTGCTCATAGACGAGTCACACGTTACCCTGCCTCAGCTGAGAGCCATGTATAACGGGGACCAGGCCCGCAAGAAGACCCTCGTTGAATACGGCTTCAGGCTGCCCTCGGCCCTGGACAACAGGCCTCTTAAATATGAGGAGTTCATGGATATAGTCAGGCAGATCCTTTTTGTTTCAGCTACGCCTGGGCAACTCGAAATATCCAAAAGTTCAGTTGTCGCAGAGCAGATCATACGGCCAACGGGCCTGGTGGATCCGCCTGTCGCGGTAAGACCTACCAAGAACCAGATATATGATCTTGTTGAACAGGTACGAATCCGCGCTCAAAAAAAGGAGCGGGTTCTTGTTACCACTCTTACCAAGCGCATGGCGGAGGAGCTTACGAGATATCTGAAGGAAATGAAACTGCGAGTAAGGTATTTGCATTCGGAGATCAACGCGCTTGACAGGATCGAGATAATACGGGATCTTCGCATGGGTAAGTTCGATTGCCTTGTCGGGATAAATCTTCTCAGGGAAGGGCTGGACCTTCCCGAAGTCTCCCTCGTGGCGGTCCTTGACGCGGACAAGGAAGGCTTCCTGAGGAGCGAGACATCGCTGATACAGGTGGCGGGCAGAGCCGCCAGGAATGTGAACGGCGAGGTCATACTCTACGCTGATAATATTACCGGTTCGATGAAAAGGACTATAGATATAACCAACGCGCGCCGGCGAAAACAGATCGAATATAACAAGAAGCATGGTATAGAGCCCAGGACGATCCGCAAAGCGATCAAGAACGGTATCGAGGCGTATCGACAGGCGAAAGAGATAGTGCAGGATGTTACCGGTGAAAGCGAAAAAGAATATGATATACTCGAAGTGATCACCCAGCTTGAAAAAGAGATGGAAGAAGCCGCCAGGAACCTGCAGTTCGAGAAAGCGATCGTTTACCGAGACCAGATACACCGCTTGAAGAAGATGCTCAATGAGGAAGAGAAGAAGGCGGCGGAGAATAAGGGGCCAGAGAACGATTAGGAGGGTCGAGTGACCGAAGAGATAGTGGAAAGAAACGTATACACCCCCGATCGCAAGTCGATCTACCGGTATATCGCGGAGGACCTCGAGCTGGAAACCGGTCCCGTTGTAAGCACTGTTGAACTCATCGTGGCGGGTGGCACCGTTCCTTTCATAGCCCGCTACAGGAAAGAGAAGACAGGCGGATTGGATGAGACACGGATCCGTTCCATCCAAAAGAAGCTCCATTATTACGCTGAGCTTGAGCAGCGCAAACAGACCGTTCTCAATTCCATAGATTCTCAGGACAGATTGACGGACGAACTGAAGAAGAAGATCGTGGACTGCCGTGAAAAACAGCTTCTGGAAGACCTGTATCTGCCGTATAAGCCCAAGAAGAACACAAAAGCTTCTCTTGCCAGGGAAAAGGGCTTGGAACCACTGGCGGGCATACTCATAAAGCAGCAGCCTGTCAAGGGTACACCCGAAGAGGTCCTCGGTTCTTTTGTTGATGCCGACAGGGGGGTCAAGACCCCCGCGGAAGCTCTTCAGGGGGCGGTGGATATACTTACCGAGCTTATTTCGGAGAATGCGGGATTCCGTTCTTATCTGCGGTCCCTCTTTGAACAGAAGGGTCTTATCGTGACCAAGGCGCGAAAGGAATGGCAGGCGCGCAAATCCAAGTTCGAAATGTATTATAATTCCAGAGAGTTCATTAAGGATGCGCCTTCGCACCGCCTGCTGGCAATAAGAAGAGGCAGCAACGAGAAAGTGATCTCCTGGAAGCTGGAGATAGATACCGAAGAGGCTCTTGAATATATCTCTTCAAAGGTAATAAAGGATGCGGGTTTTGTTTTTGCCGATTCGGTAAGAACTGCTTGCAGGAGCGCCTATACCAAGATGGCCATCTCCGTCGAGTTCGAAGTCTTCAATAAGTACCTCCAGAAAGCCGAGGAGGAAGCTATTAGGGTCTTTTCAAAGAATCTTCGCAATCTGTTATTGGAGCCACCTGCCGGGCATAAGGTCATTATGGGCATAGACCCCGGTTTCAGGACCGGTTGCAAGGTGGTCGTAATAGACAGCTACGGGCATTTCAAGGAGTATCTGCCGGTTTTTCCCCATCCTCCCCAGGAGTACCGGAAAGAAGCCGTCGATTCCATCCTGCAGCTTATCGCCAAATACAAAGTGGAGCTGGTGGCCATCGGTAATGGCACCGCTTCGAGGGAAACCGCGGTTTTCATCAAAAAGCTCATCGACAAACAGAATCTTGCCGAAAAGGTCAAGATGATCGTAGTAAGCGAAGCGGGTGCTTCGGTATACTCCGCTTCTGAGGTTGCCATCAGGGAATTCCCGGAGCTTGATGTTACTGTTAGAGGTGCCATAAGCATAGCTCGAAGACTGCAGGACCCGATTTCAGAACTCGTTAAAATAGACCCGAAATCCATCGGTGTGGGTCAATACCAGCATGATGTCAACCAGTCCTATCTCAGAAAGTCCCTGGAATCCATTGTTGAGTCTTGCGTTAATTTCGTGGGTGTTGAGCTCAATACCGCATCGAAGGAACTGCTCTCCTACGTGGCGGGCATAGGTTCTTTCCTGGCGGAGAATATCGTCGAACGAAGGAAGAAAAGAGGCCCGTTCAAGAACAGAGAGGAGCTGCTGGATGTATTCATGCTGGGCGATATGGCTTTTGAGCAGAGCGCGGGTTTTCTCAGGATACGCAACAGCGAGAACCCTCTGGACAATTCAGCCATACATCCGGAAAGCTATCATATCGTCGAGAAAATGGCCCGGGACCTTTCGGTGCCTGTAGCTAAGCTTATCGGTAACAAGGATCTGGTATCAAGAATATCCGTCAAGGATTACACCAGTGAACAGATAGGTTTTCCCACCTTGCGCGACATAATCAGGGAACTCGAGAAACCCGGTCTCGATCCGCGAAAAAAGTTCGAGAATATCGAATTCAGGCATGATATCATGGATATCGAGGACCTTAAGTCAGATATGCGTCTTTTCGGCAAGGTTACCAACGTTACGAATTTTGGAGCTTTTGTGGATGTGGGGGTGCATCAGGACGGGTTGATACATATCTCGAAATTAAGCAAAAAATTCGTAAAGGATCCCCATGAAGTTGTATCGGTTGGGGATAAAGTAAGGGTCAAAGTGCTTTCGGTGGATACCGAGCTCGGTCAGATAGATCTGGAGAGGATATGATAGCAGGCGCGAAATTCATATTAGCGGGACTTTTTATTGGTGCCGTGATCGGTTTGGGATTAAGTATGGCCTGCAGGGTATTTTTGGGCGGTGTATGCCCGCTGACAAGCGATCCTGTAACCAGTTCTTTGCTCGGTGCGCTTATAGGTTCATCTGTGAGCGCTGTTATTTCCGTTAACAAAGGAAGGTGAAAAGATGGTCGAAGACTCCTGTGCTCTTCTTAATGAGGTTTTCAAGGTCATACCGGTCCCTATACTTGTTGTTGATGGCGACATCCGTATCATATTTGCCAATCCTAGGGCGGAGCAACTATTCTCGGGCAAGGAAAAAGACTTTGCAGAACAACGGATTGGAGAAGTCCTGGTCTGCAAAAATTCACAAGAAAAAGGATGTGGCAGGAGTCAATTTTGTTCCGAATGTGTTTTGAGGAACTCTGTCAAAGAGGCCCTAAAAAAGGACGAGATGGTGCAGGGCAGGGCAAGACTTCATAAACTTGAGAACGGGAATGTCAGACAGGTGTATTTCTACGTCACAACTGTTCCCGTCAAATTAGGGAACAGGCCCCTTTCTCTTCTTATGCTTGAAGACGTTGGGGAGATAATGCCTCTTATGTCTCTTTTGCCAATTTGTTCCGGGTGCAAGAAAATCCGAGACGAAAATGGTCAATGGGTTGACCTGGTCGGTTATATGGAGAAGAATATGGACATTGATTTTTCCCATTCATTCTGCCAGGATTGTCTGAAAACGCTTTATCCTGACGTATGGGAGGATATGCAGAAAACAGACGATAAATGACCCCTTTCATCTGTTGCTCCAGAAGATCATAAAGCCCTAATCTGAAAAAAGATACAATGTCACATCCCGTTCACGTAAAATTTTCTAAAGTTTGATTTGTTTTGCGCCCATAACAATGCTAAAATTAGAATGCATTGAAGGCTTTAATATAAATAGAAGAGGTGAACGCATCATGATCAAAAAACTAAGGAATAAGATACCCATCATCAAAAAGGCCATAAAAAAGCGGATGGATGAAGAGCGCAGGATAATGAATAGATACTACAAAGATCACCGCTCGGAGAGTATCGTCGATCTTAAAATGGCAAAAGAGATCTCGTAGAGATGGGCCCGTTGACCCCAAGACAATGGCATTATTTCAAGCAATGGGTGCTTATCATCCTGGCGGCAGAGCTTCTTATGCTGTTACTCGTTGAGCATCTTGTTGCGGTTTATCTTTTGATCGCGGCCATTTTCATTTTCGGATTGTTGCTACGCACCGCGCACACATATCCCGGTAAAGAAGAGCCCTTGATCTTGGATGTTTCTGCTGTCCTTATCGCGTTTTTATGGGCGCTTTTTGCCCATTTGGCGGGGGCCGCCATGTGGCGCTTCCTTTTGATTTTTACTTCTTCGGCCATTATCCTGCCGCATCTGGTTCATATATTTAAGAACGGTGAAATTGAATAAGGGGAGCTTAACCGGTGAAGACCTTTATGGGCTCTATGCTTATATATCCTATTTCTTTCTTCTTTTCTTCGGCGGATATTCTCGAGAATACATATGCGGAGAACTCCGGACATTTCACTTTTCATACTTACAAGATATACATAGCTTCAAGCCCTGCCGGTTCTCTGGTTTTTTCATAAACGAGGAACCTGTTGGTGAAACACCGCGTACCTATGTTGTGGACGGTAATCTTTAGAAATTGTTTCTTTTTCTGATCCAAGTGTTTCCTCGGTGCAGAAGGTATTACTACACGCAGGAGGCGGCCATAGAACTTTTCAAGCCCATACCCCATGGCCTTTATTCCAATATGATGTTCCCCCTGAATATGCCTAATAGACGGGATCATTCCCTTAGCTGGGTTTCTGCGTCGATTATATCCCGGTTGATGAGCTTTATGGCGTTTTTGACATTTTCCTTTATCGAAGAGGAAGCGTGGGTGTCGAGTATCTCCCTCAGGATCTGCACCCCCATCCTGAAGTAACGGATGATTCCGCCCTCATCTGCATCCGCCATCGTGATAAGCCTGTCGAAATCCGAGCCTTTCATCCAGGCTTCGATAGCAGGGGACAGGTGATAACGGTATTCCTTGCTAAGGGGTGTGATATTGTATCTTTTCTCTGTCCGATGCACCATTTTCAACGTAAGATCGGTCACTTTTCTCAGCGCTCTGGCCGGTCTGCTGATTCTGGGCAATCTGGTGCCCTTGCGCGGTTCATAGACCGCTGCCACTGCGAGCACGCCGAGCTCGGCTTCGGAAAGCCCCTCAAGAACCCCCTGTTCGTAAAGTTCGGTAAGGGTGAGCTCATAACCATAGAGCTTGGAGGCAAAATCCCCCTTTGCCGTCACCTGAAATTGCTCGATGTAACCTAGGTCCTTTAGTATGCTGACCTTTGCTTCCATGGCCTTTACAGCCTTGTCTCTTGATCTTTGCTTTTGCTGGTAGTGGTGGAAAGAGCGGGGGTATATACTGTAGAGTTCCTCCCCGTAGCGGTTATAGAGGTTTATGATGGTGGCATATGAAGCGTTGAACCTGCTTTTGACTATTTCGGGATCTCCCTTGACGACGCGCTTAAGCTCATCGTATGTGATCCGGTTAAGGTTTACGCGGCTGTAGACGAACCCCTCCTTATCTATACCGCGCCTTCCGGCCCTTCCGGCCATCTGGTAAAAATCTCGTGTTTTGAGATTGCTGAAGAACCTGCCGTAGAATTTACGGAGCTCGTCAAATATGACAGTGCGGGCGGGCATGTTTATACCGAGCGCGAATGTCTCGGTCGTGAATATCACTTTCAGCAGGCGCGAAGTAAAAAGCCTTTCGACGACCTCCTTAAGGGTGGGGAGCATACCCGCATGGTGATAAGCTATTCCGCGTTCAACCAGAGGAAATAGATATTCGGCGCTTTTTTCTCCCTTGAGGTCGAATCTTTCGCAGAGGCCCTCCCACAATTCGATGATCTCGGCCTTTTCGTGGGTGTCCAGAAAATCAAAGTTATCCAGCTCTTCTGCCAGGTATTCGCATCTTCTGCGGCTGAAAGCGAAATATATGCAGGGCAGTTTATTGGTATCTTCAAGGTGCTTGATCAGGGTGTCCAGCCGGTTGGGTTTGAGGTGGTGTTTTTTGATGAATCTTTTACCGCGCTTGTAGTAGTATTTTTTCCTGCCGCCCCTCGGCATGTTTCGTTTTATCCTGTTAAGGTGATCGTGGAACTTATTCTCGCATTGATAGAAAAGATGGAGAGGGACAGGCCGTTCAGTTTCTTCTACTACTTTCAGGGGCTTGCCGTGTATTGAATGGATCCATTCGGCGAATTCGTTTATGTTAGGTATGGTGGCTGATAAAGCTAGCATTTTCATGTGCTCCGGCATGAATATAAGGGACTCTTCCCATATCGTGCCGCGCTCATAGTTGTCAATATAATGTATTTCGTCGAATACCACCCATGAATAATCCGCCAGCTCCGGATCCTCCGAAAGCAGTTTATTGCGGAAGATCTCCGTTGTCATTATCAGTATGGGAGCATGGGCGTTTATGCTAACATCCCCGGTAAGGATGCCGATCTTATCACCGTACAGCGCAGTGAAATCGCGGTATTTCTGGTTGGAGAGGGCTTTGATGGGGGCGGTATAAACGGCCCGGGTCCCGGCGGAAATACAGTCGTTTATGACGTGTTCTGCTATTGCGGTTTTGCCCGCGCCGGTGGGTGCCGAGACTATGACCGAGAAGCCGTTGTTTATATATTCTATGGCTTTTTGCTGAAAAGGATCATATTTCATGAGGTCATTATCGCATAACGGGCCGCCCGCTGCAAGCTCATCCCGGATTTAAATAATTTGCAGTGGAGCTTTTTTTAGCGTATAATTCAGCTATCAAGGAAATCAAAGCAATTATTCCGATCGCGTGAGGAGGAGGCGAATATGAAGGAAATGAATCAAATTCTCGAGATACTCGAAAAGGACGCCAGAGTTACACCAGAAGAGATCGGCAAAATGCTCAAAATGAAACCGGAAAAGGTGAAAAAGGCCATCAAGAAAATGGAGAAGGACGGTATTATCCTCAAGTATAAGACCGTTATAAATAAAGAGCTTATCAAGGACGAGGGTGACGGGGGCGTGCTCGCCCTGATCGAGGTCAAGATAGTGCCCGAGAAGAACCTGGGGTTTGATCATCTTGCTGAAAGGATCTACATGTTCCCGGAAGTTGCAAGCTGTTACCTGATGTCCGGAACGTATGACCTCCTTGTTATGGTGCAGGGAAAGAACCTGCATGAGGTCGCCAGCTTTGTTTCGGAAAAACTGGCCCCCATGGACAAGGTCCAGGGTACCGTGACCCACTTCATTCTTAAAAAATATAAAGAGGACGGGGACGTGCTCAAGCGGGTCAGGAAAAGCAAAAGGCCCGCCATAAGTCTCTGAGAAGATAAAGGGAATTGTTATGGATATATGCAAGAGAGTTAAGAACCTGCCGCCTTCCGGCATAAGGTCTTTTTTTGATCTGGTCCTCGGGATGAAGGACGTGATATCCCTCGGGGTGGGCGAACCCGATTTCGTGACCCCCTGGGGAATAAGGGAAAGCGCTATTTACGCCATAGAGGAAGGGTACACCTCGTATACCTCCAATAAAGGCATGTCGGAATTACGCAAGGATATTTCCAAGTACCTTGAACGCAAATATTCGCTCAAATACGACCCAGAGGATGAGATACTTATCACGGTCGGGGTAAGCGAGGGATATGATCTTTCCATGCGCGCCCTTGTAGACCCCGGGGATAAGGTCATTGTCCCGGAGCCGTATTACGTGGCTTATGGCCCGATCGTCAGTCTTTGCGGAGGAAAGCCGGTATATCTGCGTACCGGTCCGTCGGACGGGTTCAAGCTCGATCCCGACAAGCTTCTGGAAGCATGCGATAAAAAGACCAGAGCAGTGGTCCTGAATTATCCGAATAATCCCACCGGAGCTTCCTATACCAGGCAGCATCTCAGAAAAATTGCGGAGGTTGTAAGGAAAAAGGACCTTATCATGATAAGTGACGAGACTTACTGTGATCTCACATATGATTTTGACCACGTGGCTTTCCCGACACTTAAGGGCATGAAGGAAAGGACTATTTATCTCAACGGTTTTTCCAAAGCTTTCGCCATGACAGGCTGGCGCATCGGTTATGCTTGCGGTCCCAGAAAGGCCATACAGGCCATGACCAAGGTACATCAGCATACGATGCTCTGTGCCTCGATCATCTCCCAGATGGCCGCCAGGGAAGCTTTGAAGAGCGGTGAAAAGGACATGCGGCAGATGGTCAGGGAATACCGTCGCAGGAGACAGTTCGTGATATCCCGGCTTTGCGAAATGGGGTTGACCTGCCATAAGCCGGAGGGGGCCTTCTATGCTTTTCCCTCGGTCAACAGTTCTGGTCTTTCGTCCATGGAGTTCGCCGAGAAGCTTCTTAAAAAAGAAAAAGTCGCGGTCGTTCCTGGAACCGCGTTCGGGCCTTCCGGCGAAGGGCATGTGCGGATGTGTTACGCTTCAAGCTTTGAGAACCTCAAGGAAGCCATGAAGAGAATAGAACGTTTTCTTGCGTGATCCTTTCCGGGGCATGTATGTGTAACCTTAATATTCCATGAAACGTGATTCAACATTAAGATGAAGATCTCGATCCTCAGGATATCCGTTGCGTCTTTACTTTTCCTTTCTGTTGCCGGGTGCGCGACTTCTTCCAAAAAACCGGATGAACTGGGAATGAACGTGCACAAGATGCACATGAAGGCTCTCGGTGACCAGGAAGCCCTCGCGCTTTTTGAACGCGTGTATAACTATGATCCCAAAACGCCTGTCGACAGGAAAGCCAAAGATATCACTGTGACCGCTTTCATGAGCGCTCTGGACTACAGGTGTTCGAAGGTCATAGCCGATTCCGGGGTCTTCCAAAGGCCCTACAACAAAGTGGAACTTGGTAAGTGGAGCGACGAAGAGCTGCTGGATTTTTACAATTCTCTTTACCGGAAACGGGTCGAAAGTGATACCGGGCCGGAAGTGGTCAACGAGATAAGGGATGTAGACGGAAAGATCTACTGGACATTCTCGGACGCTCCGGAAGAGGAGATCGAAAAGGAAGATACTCAGGAGATAATCCAGTTAACGGCCTTATACGCCGTCGATGGCGAGAGGGATAAGCGCAGCAGGACAAAAGGCGCCTGGAAGGCGACCGGCAACGCGATAGCGACCGGGGTTAACGTTGCCGCTCGGGTAGCGATGATGCTGGCAGGATTTTTACTGGTCTAGCCGCTCTTAAAGGAGGATCCATGAAAGCGTTGGGAATATTAGCCGGTCCCAGAAAAGGATGGGCAAGTGACCAGATGCTAGATAAGGTGCTTGAAGGGTTAAAGGATAACGGAGCCGATGTAGAAAAAATACATCTTTATGATCTTGATATCCGCCATTGCACCGGATGCGGCAGCTGCACTCCGGATAAATGTGTTATAGAGGACGACCACCAGATGGTACTGGATAAGGTGGCATCTTCCGAGGTCGTTGTTTTCGCTTCCCCGACCTACTGGAGCAATGTGACATCCATGGCTAAAGCCTTTATAGACAGGGGAGGCAGCCTCTTCGAAATGACCTCGACCGGTCCCAGGAGAACTGCCGATAAACCGGCCAGGGTAGTGCTGATAACAAGCTGCGGCATGCCTTTCCCCCTTTCTCATTTACTGGGTACGGCTACCGGATGCATACGCGCCATGAAGGTCTTTTTCGGCCGTATGAACGTAAAGATCAAGACCCTTTACGCGACCGGAATGCTGGATTATCTTAAGAGCAAGCCCTCCAGAAGGCAGCTGGAAAAAGCTTACCGGATGGGCAAATGCCTTTAATCTCCTCAGAGCCTCTCATGTATATCATTTGAATACAGCGACTTATATCGATCCGGCTTGAGAACACGTGATTTTTTCGCTTTGTAAGTTCCAATGGCTTGAAATTATCAGCCAGTTATAGTATTATAATGCGGGCAATAGCGGAACGCTTTTTAAGCATAAACCGGTGAAAACGGGTTCAATTCTAACGAAAGAAAGCTTTATAACACACGTTGTCTTGCATCGGGGCAGTTAATGGAAATAAGGGTTAATTCTGATAAGAACAAAAAGGGCGAACTCCAGAGAGGGGAATTCGCCCTTTTTTAATTTAAAAGGCAAGGAGGAATGATGCCAAAACGAAATGATATCCATAAGATTCTGATAATAGGCTCGGGGCCGATAATCATAGGGCAGGCCTGTGAATTCGATTACTCAGGTACGCAGGCATGCAGGGCCCTCAAGGAAGAAGGGTATGAAGTGGTACTGGTCAATTCAAACCCCGCGACGATAATGACCGACCCGGAAACCGCCGATAAGACCTACATCGAACCGCTTACCGTGGAAAGCCTCGAAAGGATAATCAAAAAAGAAAAACCCGACGGGCTGTTGCCCAATCTGGGCGGCCAGACCGGTCTTAACCTTTCATCCAGTCTCAACAAGGCCGGCATACTCGAAAAATACGGGGTAGATATCATCGGTGTCAAATCCGATACGATAGAAAGGGGAGAGGATCGTATCGCTTTCAAGGAGACAATGAACAGGCTGGGGGTTCCGATGGCCAAGTCGGAACCGTGCCATTCTGTCGAGGAAGCCGAGAAGATCGCCGAACAGCTCGGTTACCCGGTGGTTCTGCGCCCTGCGTATACTCTCGGCGGCACAGGTGGCGGGATAGCTTATAACGTTGAGGAGCTGAGGACGATAGTGACACGCGGTCTGGCTGCAAGTCTCGTGCATCAGGTGCTGGTCGAGGAGTCGGTCCTGGGCTGGGAAGAGCTGGAACTGGAAGTAGTAAGGGACGAGAAGGGCCAAAAAATAACGGTCTGCTTTATCGAGAACATAGACCCCATGGGGGTGCATACAGGGGACAGTTTCTGTTCGGCCCCGATGCTGACGGTGTCCGAGAAACTCCAGAAGAAGCTGCAGGATGTCGCTTACAAGATCGTTGATGCTATTGGAGTTGTGGGGGGGACCAACGTTCAGTTCGCGCACAATGCCGAGGACGATAGGCTGGTGGTCATAGAGATAAATCCCCGTACCTCCAGGTCTTCCGCGCTTGCTTCTAAGGCGACGGGGTTTCCCATCGCCCGCATATCCACAAAACTCGCAGCCGGCCTGACCATGGATGAGATACCCTACTGGAAAGAGGGCACTCTGGAAAAATATGAACCCAGCGGGGATTATGTGGTGATCAAGTTCGCCCGGTGGGCCTTTGAGAAATTCCCTCAGGCCAAGGATGTTCTGGGGACCCAGATGAAGGCCGTCGGTGAAGTGATGAGCATAGGCAAGACCTTCAAGGAAGCTTTCCAGAAGTCTATACGTTCGCTTGAGATTAAACGATACGGGCTTGGCGGGGCGAAGGATTTCAGCGATCTTCCTGTTGATGAGATAAGGCACAGGCTTTCGCCTCCTTCAAGTGAGCGCATCTTTTTAATGTATGAGGCTCTGCGCAAAGGCATAAGCCCTGAAGACCTGCACGAAGTGACTTCGATACATCCATGGTTCATCAACGAGATGAAAGAGCTTGCCGATTTCGAGATTGACATGGCCAAGATTGGCTGGGACGGTGTGACTGACGATATGCTGGCCAAGGCCAAAGAGTGGGGTTTTTCCGACAGGTATCTCGCGGGGCTGTTTAAGGTGGATGAGAAAAAGATAAGGAAAAGAAGGCTAAAAATAGGCAAGGTCGCCCGTTATGAAGCAGTACCGGTAAGCGGTGTGGAGAACGCAGCCTATTATTATTCCACTTACAGCTGCGGTGAAGACAATGTTCCCGTGGACAAGAACAGGAAGATCATGATCCTGGGTGGTGGGCCTAACCGGATAGGGCAGGGAATAGAGTTCGATTATACCTGTGTGCATGCGGCTTTCGCCTTGCGGGAGAAAGGATTTGAAACCATCATGGTCAACTGTAATCCGGAAACGGTATCAACGGATTACGATACTTCGGACAAACTTTACTTTGAACCGTTGACCGTTGAGGATGTAATGGCTATATACGAAAAGGAGAAGCCCGAGGGTGTCATCGTGCAGTTCGGAGGACAGACGCCTCTTAACATAGCGCAGGAGCTCAAAGATAACGGCGTGAAGATCCTGGGTACTTCCCCCGAGAGCATTCATTTCGCCGAAGACAGGGAGCACTTTCGGGAAAAGATGATAGAGTTGGGAATACCGCAACCGGAGAGCGGGATCGCAAGATCCCTGGATGAAGCGATTAAGATAGCCAAAAATATCGGGTTTCCTCTTATGGTGAGGCCTTCTTACGTACTGGGCGGTAGGGGTATGGAAATAATCTATGACGAAGAATCCCTTACAAAATATGCAACCGAAGCGATAAAGGTCAGTCCGGAGCACCCGATGCTCATAGACAGGTTCCTCGAAAGCGCCACCGAGGCGGAAGTGGATGCTCTATCAGACGGGAAGGAGACCTTTATAGCGTCGGTGATGGAACACATAGAACTTGCCGGCGTGCATTCGGGCGATTCGGCCTGTTCTATCCCGAGCCGCACTATCAAGCCGGAACATCTCAAGAAAATCGAAGAATATACCAGCGCGATAGCCAAAGAGCTCAAGGTGGTCGGTCTGATAAACATACAGTATGCCATATGCGACGATGTCGTTTATATACTTGAAGCTAATCCCCGGGCTTCCCGTACGGTGCCGCTGGTATCGAAAGTGGCCGGGGTGCCGATAGCCCGTATCGCCACGGAGCTGATGATAGGTGAGAAGCTGAGCAAGTATGACGACTTGAAGAGCATGAAGCCCAAATTCTACGGCGTGAAGGAAGCGGTCTTTCCGTTCAATATGTTCCCCGAGGTGGATCCGCTTCTTGGGCCGGAGATGAGGGCGACAGGCGAAGTGATGGGAGCGGCCGATACTTTTGAATACGCTTTCTACAAAGCCCAGGAGGCCACTGGTGCCAAGCTGCCAATAGAGGGGAACGTGCTTCTGACGGTGGCAGATAAAGATAAACCGTTCCTTGTTCCGATAGCCAGGAAGATCAAGGATCTCGGTCTGAATATCTACGCTACCAAGGGAACACGCGAGCACCTCATCAGCAACGGCATAGATTGTGTCGAGGTAAAGAAGCTGTATGAGGGCAGACCTAATATAACAGACGCCCTCAAGAACGATGAGATACATATGGTCATAAATACGCCCATAGGCAAGGACAGCAAATACGACGATAGCTATATACGCATGGCTGCCATACAGCGCAAGACACCGTATGTCACGTCCATCGCGGCTGCTGAGGCAAGTGTCGCGGGCATAGAAGCGATCAAGAAGAACAGGGATATGGTGCCCAAGGCTCTCCAGGAGTACCACGGGTAAAATAGATAAGTTCGTTATTGCAAGAATTAAAGAGGAGAAAAATATGAGCGGTGTTTTCGGAGCTGTATCAAAAGGTAACTGCGCGTCAACGGTCCTGTACGGGACGGATTATCATTCACATCTGGGTACCGAATTCGGTGGCATGGCGGTTTTGGGGGATATTTTCCAGAGACAGATACATGACATCAGCCAGAGTCAGTTCAAGTCCAAGTTCTACACCGATGCCAAACGTATGCGTGGCAATATGGGTATTGGCGTTATAAGCGATTGCAACGAGCAGCCGATGTACCTTAATTCCAAGTTCGGCCCTTTTTGCATAGTTACCAGTGGCCTGATCGAGAATGCCGAACAGCTCGCCGAGCAACTCCTCAGCGAGGGCGTTTCGTTCAGTGAGATGAGCCCGGTGTCCGTGAATATTACCGAACTCATAGCAAAGCTGATAAATCAGGGCACCAGCATAGTGGATGGCATCGAAAGGATGATGGAGAGAATAGAGGGTTCCTGCTCGCTACTTTTACTGAACGAACAGGGGATCTATGCTGCAAGGGACCGTTTGGGGTATACGCCTCTTGTGCTGGGAAAGCGGGATGATACCTGGGCCGTTACTGCTGAAACCAGCGCTTTCCCGAATAACCGGTTTGAAATAGTAAAATATCTTGAACCCGGAGAAATAGTGCTTATTACAGAAGATGGTCCCGTTCAGAAGAAAGAGTCCGGGGAGAAAACCCAGATCTGCACATTCCTGTGGATATATACGGGTTTTCCGGCATCCTCTTACGAAGGCATAAATACCGAGATAGTAAGGGAGCGGGCCGGAAGAGCTCTGGCAAGGCATGATAAGGATGTAGAACTTGATCTGGTTGCGGGGATACCGGATTCGGGAATGGGACACGCTCTGGGGTATGCCATGGAAAGCGGCAGACCTTTAAGAAGGCCGCTTGTTAAATATACTCCCGGATATGGGCGCAGTTACACCCCGCCCTCCCAGGAAACCCGCGATCTTGTCGCAACCATGAAACTTATCCCCATCAAAGAGGTTATAGAGGATAACAGGATAGCTATTTGCGAGGATTCAATAGTCAGGGGCACTCAGTTGAAGAACTTTACCGTTAAAAAACTCTGGGACGCCGGTGCCAAGGAAGTACACGTGAGGCCGGCTTGTCCGCCCCTTATGTTCCCCTGTAAATTTTGCTTATCAACACGCAGCATCAACGAACTGGCGGCCAGGAAAGCGATCCGGGCGATAGAAGGGCACGATATTGAGGACGTCACAGAATATGTTGATGAGAGCTCAGATAAGTATGAACAGATGATCGAGTGGATAAGAAAAGATATTGACGTTACCACACTGAAATACCAGACTATGGAGGACATGATCAAAGCCGTTGGTTTGCCCAGAGAGAAGCTGTGCACTTATTGCTGGAACGGTGAATGTCCCGGAAGTTCTATCCGTAAGGAGAATAAGAAAGCCGTAAAAACGGAGGCCTAGATGGATATAAGGACCAGGATGTTGGATAAGGCCGGATTTGATAACGGCAAATACCTGGAAGAACAGACCAAGGCCATCCTACAAAGGGTGGAAAAGTTCGGGGACAAGCTTTATCTCGAGTTCGGCGGCAAAATAGTGTATGATTTCCATGCCGCGAGGATACTTCCCGGGTTCGCTCCGGATGTAAAGATGCAGCTTTTGCAGAAGCTCGCCGATAAGGCCGAGATAATCCTTTGTATTTACGCAGGGGATATCGAGAGGAAAAAAGTCCGGGCGGATTTCGGTATAACATATGACTCCGACGCGCTAAGGATGCTGGATGAGCTCGGTGAACGCGGATTGCGTGTTGCGGGGGTCGTCATTACCCGTTATGAGAATCAGCCATCGGCTAAGATATTCAAGAATAAACTGGAACGCCGCGGTGTCAAGGTCTATACACACCGGTACACCAAAGGATATCCGACCGACGTAGACCTTATCGTCAGCGATGAGGGGTACGGGGCGAATAAATTTATCGAGACGACAAGACCGCTTGTGGTGGTAACAGGCCCGGGTCCGGGCAGCGGAAAGCTCGCCACAAGCCTTTCGCAGGTATATCACGAACACCGCAGAGGAGTAAATGCGGGATACGCGAAGTTCGAGACCTTTCCCATATGGAACCTGCCTCTCAAGCATCCGGTGAACGTCGCCTATGAGGCGGCTACTGCAGATCTTAAGGATTTCAACATGATAGATCCTTTCCATCTTGAAGCTTACGGTAAAACGGCGATAAATTATAACCGTGACGTGGATGCTTTCCCTCTTCTGAAGAGGATACTGGAGAAGATAATGGGAGAGGATACCGTGTATAAGTCTCCTACCGATATGGGTGTTAACAGGGCGGGGTTCGGTATAGTTGATGATGATGCCGTGCGAGAGGCCGCTAAGCAGGAGATCATAAGAAGGTATTTCAGGTATTCGTGCGAGTATGCCATTGGTTTTGCGGACAAGGATACCGTTGAAAGGGCGCGTCTTATAATGCAGGAGATAGGAATGCGGCCTGAGGATCGCCCGGTGGTCGAACCGGCGAAGAAAGCAATGGTCGAAGCACAGAACAAGGGGAAGGGTCACGAAGGTATATTCTGCGGTGCTGCCATGCTTCTCGCCGACGGCAGGGTCGTTACAGGAAAGAATTCATCGAGCATGCATGCCGCTTCAAGCCTCATTCTGAACGCAGTAAAGGAAGTTGCTGAGATTCCCGACAAGATACACCTGCTTCCCCCCGCAATAGTTGATTCTATCAGCAGGTTCAAGAAACAACTTGCTAGGGAAAGGAACATGAGCCTTGACCTGGATGAGACCCTGATAGCGCTGAGCATAAGCGCGGCTACCAATCCGACCGCGCAGCTCGCTCTGGATAAGCTCAAGGAACTTAAAGGTAACGACGTTCATCTGACCCATATGCCGACCCCCGGAGATGAAGCCGGACTTCGAAAACTTGGCATAAACCTTACCAGCGAGCCGAATTTCGCCACCAAGAGTTTTTTTGTGGCCTGAGACCAAATGATAGCATCTAACGGGCTTTTATCCCCATAGTGTAAAACTCTAGAGGTCTAAGGTCTTCTTCTGATGGAGAAGGGGAATATGTCTCTGCAGATCGCCACGGTGTGTAGCAGGCAGGATCAATCCAATATTTCCGCGGTGATATGCTCCGCGTCGGTGACCGTTATCTTTATTTTGATGCCTCTTGCCAAGAAGGTTCCGGTCGAGACAGTGAACCCCCCAAGAGGAACTGAGCTTTCGGAATATTCTTCATCGGTTATCAAGTACAGGGGCAATTGGATCTTTGCTTTGGTCATGCCTACCGTCACGTAGTGCTTGTCGATCTTATTCAGGATGTAATACTCGATTATGTTGTAGCCCTCTTCCTCAAGCAGCGAGGAATCAAGATAAACGCATATATAATCCCCTTCGCTTATGGGCGAGTCCTTGAATACGGTAAGTCTCTTGTTTTCCGAGATGATTGCTTGGTCGCCCTCCTCGGTCTTAATGATCTCGACTTGGGCGTAAGATGAAGCTGCAACGAACAGACAGAAAACAAGCAAAATAGTGATCTTCTTCATATGCACTCCCTTCAGGCTTTTTC
The DNA here is from genome assembly GCA_014728045.1 of Candidatus Omnitrophota bacterium. Taxonomy (NCBI): domain Bacteria; kingdom Pseudomonadati; phylum Candidatus Omnitrophota; species Candidatus Omnitrophota bacterium. The sequence continues at coordinate 10,211 of WJMH01000006.1, read as the reverse complement.
TGATAGCAGATTTATTATACCATATCTTATGCCGCCCGAGAAAAGCATATAGAGAACAGAAATCGCAGAATTTTTCAGGAATAACTTGCGTGTGACATTCCAGTATCTCTACAGCAAATGATACAGGTCCTCAAGGATGTTACCCGCTGGAGGGATATTCAAAACGGCAAAATGACCCCGGGGTGATTTTTGCGAGCCTGGACTTGCCCGCCCATAAACTTTAGCGTATAATATATTCGTTCTTTTTATCATTGAAGGGAGGGTATTATGAAGAAGCTCATAGCGGTTGTACTGGTTGCGATGCTGGTCATGGGCAGCACTGTCTTGTTTGCCGCCGAAAAACAGCAGGGTACCGAACAGGAACAATCCATGGTAAGGAAATTTTGGGGCGATTTTGCGGATCTTTTCAGGAAACAGATACCGGAAACTCCCGAGCAGAAAAGCGATACACACAATGTCTGGAAACAGACCAAGGGAAGAGGAAAGAACTGACGGGTTCAATCTGAAAAACAGCGTTTAGTTGAAGAACCCCGGGGGCGGAGAAACACCGTTCCCGGGGTTTTCACGTACAGAGGTGAGTTATCGTCGTCCTTGTGGGTCTCATAGATCTCTTCTATTTTCTTATGGTTTTTTCTGAAGCTTTCCAGGATGCCCGGATCAAAATGTCCGGGTGATGTCCTGCCATCACCTTTGGTGATGATGAAGCGGACTTTTTCATGGCCGAAAGCCGGTTTATAAGGTCTCCTGCTTCGGAGGGCGTCATACTGGTCGGCTATATTGGTTATTCTGGCTTCAAGCGGTATGTCTTTGCCTTTGATACGATTCGGATAACCGCTTCCATCCCATCTTTCGTGGTGGGATAATGCAATTTTTTCGGCCATTTGAATGAACGGGGAGTCCGAACCGTTCAGGATCTTCTGCCCGATCGTGGTGTGTGTTACCATCACCTGCCATTCCGTCCGGGAGAGGGCCGCGTTCTTAAGCAGTATCCTGTCGGGTATGCCGACCTTACCTATGTCATGCATGGGGGAGGCATAATAAATGGTATCCACGAATTCCGCGTCCATACCGACGGACCTGGCAAGGAAACGGCTGTAGAGACCGATGCGCCGAATATGCACCCCGGTATCTTCATCTTTATATTCGGCCGTAAGAGCCAGTTTCTGGACGGTGTCCATATACCCCAGCTTGATCTTGATGTACGCCTGGTCAAGTTCATCGAGCGTTTCGCTCAGTTTATGCGTTCTGTCGCGCACCTGTTTTTCAAGTTCAAGATTATGAACGTTCAGGAAATCCTGATATTCTTTTATTTTTATGTGATTTCGCACTCTCAGTGAGAGTTCGTGCATGTCTATGGGCTTTGTTATGTAATCGTTCGCGCCTCTGGAGATGCCCTTAAGGACATCTTTCTTCGAGTCGGGTTCGGTAAGGATAATTATTGGGATATGGGCAGTGTTTGAGTCGTTTTTGAGGGAAGTAATGATCTTGAAGCCGGAAAGATCGGATAAGTTAACGTCCAGAAGGATAAGGTCGGGGAGGTACTTTTTAGCTTTACGGACGGCCTGTTTACCGGTCGCGGCATTTATGCCTTCATAGCCCAGTTTGCGCAACAGCGCGTTGAAAAGCTGCGAGTTGATATTGTCGGCATCGGCTATGAGGATCCTTTTTTTACGGGTCTTAGCCTTCATGTCCGACTCCTCTCTAACTATTATACCCCTAAACATGGATGTTCGCCACAACATTTTATGTGAATTTTATAATCATTTTAAAATCTGTCCTCGATAGATCAATTCCGCTTATTTTCATAGCGGACTTGAAAACGCCCGTAAATACAGATATTATATATGAATACGATACTGGTCATACAAACGCTAAGGGGGGGATTCCATGAAGAAACTCCGGGGCTTTTTCTTTTTGGTTTTTCTAATTATAGTTCCTTCAACCGTTTTCCCGCAACAAGCCGTAAGATCCATCGATCCGAACCTGCCGACTGTAGCTATTATCACAACAGGGGGCACCATAGCCGAGAAGACCGATCCGGAAACAGGCGGGGCCGTGCCAGCACTTTCCGGCCAGGCACTTTTAAAAGCCGTACCGGAGATTTCCGGTGTCGCAAATATCAAAGTTATTAATTTCTCCAATATTGACAGTTCCCAGATGACCCCTGAGATATGGGCTAATTTGAGCAAAAAAGTGGATGAGACCCTCCAGGACCCGATGATCAAGGGAGCCGTTGTTACACACGGTACCGATACCATGGCAGAAGGAGCGTTTTTTCTGGACCTTACCGTGAAGAGTGATAAACCCGTGGTTTTTGTCGGAGCCATGCGCGACGCTTCAAGTGTCTCGCCAGACGGCCCGGCCAATATACTCAACGGTGTCATTCTTGCATCTTCAGAAGAGGCCCAGGGGTGGGGCGTTACCGTCGCGCTCAACCAGTATGTCAATTCCGCCCGCGATGTCAGGAAAACACAAACCACCAATGTACAGACCTTTAATTCCGGAGAAAAAGGTTATCTCGGGTATATACATGGCGGCAAAGTGATAAAATTCAGGGAAAGATCAAAACGCGTGAGGCTTCCTCTTCCAGAGAAACTCCCCGAGGTGGTGCTTCTTGCCACTTATGCGGGGGATGACGGAAGTCTTTTAAGACATGTTGTTGATTCGGGGGCAGAAGGCGTTGTTATCGAGGGAGTGGGAGCCGGGAATGTTAACGCCAAGGTCAATCAAGTAATAGAATATGCTCTTAGCAAGAACGTTATCATCGTCATATCGACAAGGGTTTACCACGGTGGGGTTTTTCCTATTTACGCTGACAAGGGCGGCGGGGCGACCTTGAAAAAAGAAGGGGTCTTTTTGGGCGGTGACCTTACTCCGCCGAAAGCCCGTCTGCTTCTTATGCTCTCGTTGCCACATACCGCCGATGACAGGTCCAAGCTCGAGGGATATTTCGAAACTTAAACAAGGAGGACATGATGACCCGGTTGGAAGAGAAAAAATACGAAGCCTTAAGTCCATTCGAACTTAAGAACAAACTTATGAATATGGCCGGGACGCATCATGAGCGTATGATGCTTAACGCAGGAAGGGGCAACCCTAACTGGATAGCCATGACACCACGCCGGGGGTTCTTCCAGCTGGGGCTTTTCGCGGTCCAGGAATCCGAAAGGGCGCCCCACCGGGAAAGGCTCGGGTCCACCCCGGAGAAAAAGGGGATAGGCAAAAGGTTCGAGCAGTTCATGGACGAGAGGTGGGAGTCCGAAGGCGTGCCTTTTTTGAAGGAAGCGTACAAGTATGTATGTAATGATCTCAAGCTGGACGCGGATGATTTCATTTGTGAGATGGTGGATGCCATACTCGGGGATCATTACCCGACCCCGGACAGGATACTTGTGAATACCGAGAAGGTTATCCAGAGATATCTTGACCAGGAGATGTGCGCGGGCGATCCCCCAAAGGGCAAATTCGATCTTTTTGCCACCGAGGGCGGTACAGCCGCCATGGATTATATCTTTACCAGCCTCATGGAGAACAAGCTTCTTCATAAAGGGGACAAGATAGCCCTCGGCACGCCCATATTCACCCCTTACATAGAGATCCCGCGTCTTAACGATTACGAGCTGGTGGAACTTGAGGTGCAACAGGATGAGAACGCTGACTGGCAGTATCCCGAGTCCGAAATAGAAAAACTTGCCGATCCGGACGTAAAGGCTTTCTTTCTTGTTAACCCGTCGAACCCGACCTCCGTTAGCATGGCTCATGGGGCTCTTGAGAAGATATCCGAACTGGTGAGGACCAGACGAAAGGACCTCATTCTGCTGACGGATGATGTCTATGGTACATTCGTCAACGGGTTCAAATCGCTTGCCGCAGTAGCGCCGTATAACACCATTCTCGTTTATTCCTATTCAAAATATTTCGGGGCTACAGGATGGCGTCTGGGAGTCATAGGCTTGCATGAGAACAATGTCTTCGACAAAATGATAGCCGACCTGCCGGAACCGGACAGAAAAGCTCTGCACAAGAGGTACAGCACCGTGGAGCTCGACCCCGATAACATGAAACTCATAGACAGGATGGTCGCCGACAGCCGTTCCGTCGCTTTGCACCATACCGCGGGGCTGTCGACGCCTCAGCAGGTCATGATCGTTCTTTTTTCGCTGTACTGTCTTATTGACAGGGACGATAAATATAAACAGGAGGCTCAGTCCATCGTGGCCGAAAGGTTCAACACGCTTTATGAGGCGGTCGGAGCGCCTGCCCCGGATAATTCGTGGGACGCCCATTACTATACGACCATAGATGTGCCTTCTCTGGCCAGGCAGAGATACGGCGACGAATTCGCTGAACACCTGGTAAAGGATTACGAACCGATAGATTTTGTCTGGCGCCTGGCCGATGAGAAGTCAGTCGTTCTTATGGACGGGGGCGGGTTCGATGCTCCTGAGATGTCGGTGCGGGTTTCACTGGCGAACCTGCCTAACAAGGCATACAGTGACATCGGCAAAGCGATAAGCGATCTTTTGGCGGATTATCATGATAAATGGGCATCATCCAGAAAATAACGGCTAAAAGGGGGAACTATGTGGCAAGAAGTGGTAAATGTTTGTAAAGAGTATCCCCAGATACTTGTATTTTTAGCAATAGCGGCAGGATACTACGTCGGTAAAATAAAAATATTCGGCTTTAACCTCGGATCCACTGCGGGTGTGCTCATAGCTGCGTTGGTGCTCGGTCAGATCAATGTGCAGATACCCCCGCTGCTCAAAGCGGTCGCCTTCGCACTGTTCATATTCACCATCGGTTACAAGGTCGGACCCCAGTTTTTCGGGGGCCTCAAGAAAGAGGGACTGAGTTATATCTGGTTGTCGCTCTTCTTCGGGGTGGTGGGGCTGACCGCCGCCATACTCATCGCTAACGCGTTCGGTTTCGGGAAGGGGACCAGTGCCGGAATGCTCGCGGGTGCTCTGACCCAGTCCTCGGCCATCGGGACGGCAGAAGGGGCGATAAAGCATATTGCCGGTTCCGCCGCGCAAAGGGCCACGATGGACAGTAACGTCGCGATCGCGTACGCTATCACGTACGTCTTTGGTACAGCGGGCATGATCGTCTTCTACAAAATAGTTCCCCGTCTGATGAGGATCAACCTCAAGGAAGAAGCGCGGAAGCTCGAGAAAGAGATGTCGGGTGGCAGCGAAGAAGAGCTGGGGCCAGAACTTTTTTCATGGTTCAAACAGCTGAATCTAAGGGCTTACCGCGTGACAGAGAACGCCTTTATCGGTAAGAGCGTTAAGGATGTAGAAAATATGTTTCCGGGGAAGGTTTTCGTCGACAAGATCAAAAGAGAAGACAAGGTGTTGGACCCGGGACCGGATATCATTCTCCAGCTGAATGATGAGATCGCGCTGGTCGGAGATCGCAAGGAGTTCCTAAAGGCCGATTCGATGATAGGCCCTGAAGTGGACGATAAAGGCATAGTGGACCTGGTCGGGGAGATACTGGATATATGCGTGATCAATAAAGAGGTTGTGGGAAAGACCCTAGGCGAGATAAGCGCCGAACACGGACACGGTTGTTTTTTAAGACGTATCACACGCCAGGGGCATGAACTTCCTTTGACCAGGGATACCGTGGTCCATAAATGTGATGTTCTTCAGGTAGCCGGTTCTCAGAAGGACGTTGATAAAATAGCTGAATATCTGGGATACCCGGAGAGGCCCACTGCCGTTACGGACCTGATTATGGTGGGAATAGGATGTGTTCTGGGAACGCTTCTGGGACTTCTGGCGGTACGGGTGGGGGATATCCCCATTACACTGGGTGTAGGGGGAGGTGTGCTGGTCTCCGGTCTTGTTTTCGGCTGGTTGAAATCCGTGCACCCGACCTTCGGACAGATACCGACTGGCGCTCAATGGATCTTCACCGATCTGGGGCTTAATCTTTTTATCGCCTGTCTGGGCTTGGCGGCAGGACCAAGAGCGATCCATGCTCTGCAGACCACGGGGCTCGCTTTATTCTTTGCGGGAGCGACCCTTACACTCGTTCCGCATATACTGGGTATATTCTTCGGTAAATACGTGCTTAAACTGAACCCGGTCCTACTTTTCGGGGCGCTTACCGGATCGGGCACCGTGACCGCCGCGCTTAACGCACTTAAGGAGGAATGCGACAGCGCTATACCCGCTCTTGGTTACACCATACCTTACGCTTTCGGTAACGTGATACTTACCGTATGGGGGACAGTGCTTGTTCATGTTATCAAGATCTAAACAGCCTGAGAAAGGATAAGACATGAATCCGATAAATATAATCAATACTTCGTTATGCGCCATCATCCTCGTTCTGGGGTGCTGGGCATTCAAGAAGAAAAAGGACAATGTGCCTCTGTTCATAGGGGTCGCTTTCGGGCTTTTCGGGGTATCCCACTTGATCAACATTCTTGATCTTACAGAGATATTTGAGATATTCATTATCATGTTGAGGGTGCTGGCGTACCTTATAGTCATATTTGCTTTATACAGGAGTATAACCAGGGAAGAATACTGACCCGAACTTTTTCAGGGGGGGCGGATTCTTTTCAGGAGGAGGTAAGGATGAAGAAGGTTCTGATTGCTATATGTCTATTTATGCTTGTTCTGTCGCAGGGTGTATTCGCGCACTCACCCTCCAGGATAGATCTCGATTATAATCCGCAGACCAGCATTCTTTCAGTTGTTGTTTTTCATAATGTCACTGATCCGGAGAACCATTATGTAGCAAAGGTTACCGTTGCGATCAACGGCAAGAGCCTCATCGAGGATGTCCGGACCGTCCAGGATGATAAAGATAAACAGACAATTAAATACAGGCTGCCGGAATTAAAAAAGGGCGATTCGGTGACGGTCGAGGCTTCCTGCAGTATACAGGGCACACACAGTGCACTTCTAGAACTGGAATGATCCTGACAGGAGGGCGGTAATGATAAGAATACTTGTCGAATCGGATAAGGGCAGGATAGAGCTCGAGGCAGAACTTTTTGAAAAGTCTGCGGCGGATCGGATAAAAGAAGAGCTTCCAATAACTTCCACCCTCAGGACCTGGGGCGATGAGATATATTTCGATACAGGAATCGATGAGGTTCCGGCGGACGACGCTACGCTTGAAGTTGATCCAGGTGATGTGGCTTTCTGGCCGGAAGGTAAGAGTCTGTGTGTGTTCTTCGGCCCTACACCGGCCAGCCGAGGAGATAGACCGGTCCCAGCCAGTGAAGTGGTCCTAGTCGGTAAAACGCGCAACGACCCTTCGGTCCTTCGTCTTGCAAGATCAGGGGCGAAAGTGACCGTGGAACAGGGATGAAAACAAGTCAAAGGAGTTAGTATGGGACTTAAAAAAAGAAAAAAAATAAAGGCCAAACAGAAGAAAAAACGTCATAAAAAGCGCATGAAACTCGCCGAAGAGGGGCTTGACCCGAATGATTATTATTTCGGGAAATATTATGTCGGTTCCGATGAGTCCGAAGAGGAGTAAGTCTGATGGGCCGGTTTTTTATAAAAGCAAGCTCTCTGGTTGTAGCCCAAAGACTTTCAGCGTTCTTTTGGCCTGGTATTCAGTGAAGTCACCGGCTCAGGATCAATAAATCATTCTATGAGAAAATACCTCCTTATATTCATCTCTATCATAATCTGTGTTTGTGTCTCTGGATGTACTGCCAGGGTAAAAAATACCGGCTCTGGTGGAACTAATATCATCTGCTTCGGCAACAGCATTACTTACGGACAGGGGGCGGAAGCTGACCAGGCATATCCTTTTTTTCTGGGAGAGATGGTCAAAAGGAACGTAATAAACTCAGGGGCTCCCGGGGAAACCAGCGAGGATGCGCTGGAGCGGATTGACGAAGATGTTCTGCAAGCCGATCCCTATATCGTAATAATAGAATTCGGCGCGAACGATTATTTCCAGAGACTGCCGGAGGAGAGGACCATCGTGAATCTCGAGGCCATGATTGATCGCATCCATGACAGAGGAGCCATGGTGGCGTTGTGCGACATAAGTGGAGGTTCTTTATTCGGGATCTATAACATTTATCATGATGAACTTAAGGACCTGGCAAAACGAAAGGAAGCTATATTCGTTCCGTATCTGATGAAAGGGATAATGACCGATCCGGATCTCAGGTCCGACAAGATCCACCCTAACGCTGAAGGTTACAAAATAATAGCTCAAAGAGTGTACAGGGCGATAGAGCCGTATCTGTGAACCGGCAAAATATCTTGTCAAACTCGCTTAACCTTGTTAGGATATTAAACTATCGAGGGTTAAAAATGACCGAACAGTATAAAAACCAAGTTATAGCCTTAGTCGACGATGATCCGGATATAATCACTACCGTATCCGATTTTCTTGGTAAAGAAGGTTTTGAAGTAAAAGGCTTTACAACCGCTCAGGCCTTTTTTAAATATCTTCACACGCAGAGGCCCAACCTGATAATACTCGATATTGTTCTTCCCGATATGAACGGGTTCCAGATATGCAAGACGTTAAAAGAGGCTGAACAATTCGCCGATATACCAGTTATAATTCTCTCTGGACAGGACAAGGACACCGATCAGATATTTGGGATGGACCTGGGTGCTATTGATTATCTTGTAAAACCCTATTCTCTTGATGTTCTTCTGGCCAAGGTCAAGGCAATACTCAAAAGGCAGGATGAACAGATCGAGGAAGACAAGATCAAGGTCGCCGACATGCTCGAGATAGATCTTAAAAGATACCAGGTCAAGGTCGACGGCAAAAAGATAGCGCTTACCCCCACTGAATTCAAGATACTCCAGCTTCTTTGTTCGAGGCCCGGCCAGGTTTTCAGCCGGGAGAAGATCCTTCACCATCTCTGGGGTAATGAAAAGGTCGTACTGGACAGGACGATTGATGTCCATATCCGCCATTTGCGCAGAAAACTGGGTAAAGCCAGTGATCTGATCGAGATGGTAAGAGGTGCTGGTTACAGGCTTCGTGAAGAGTTCTGAGACGACCCTTTGAATAAAAAATCCCTTTCCAGCGTAATAAAATATACGCAAACCCTTGTCAAATAAGCACTTATATCTTAACATAGAATTAATGCATATTTAATATCGGTTTAATACCGATTTAATAGGCAAGTGTTATACTTATTATAGATATGAACCAAAAGGAAAAAACACCTACCAGCTACCGGAGTAGGTAAAAAAACCGCGTTTGGGCAGCGCGGTTTTTTATATGTCGCAGGCATTCGACGAATCCGGAACACATGTCTCCAAGAACTTGTCGCATCAATTCCTATAGCGTATAATAATTAGAACGGATCATTACCGTTTGTTCGAAAGCAGAAGGCAAAAGGTGCTTACATGAAAAGATGTCCCTATTGCGCCGAGCTGATACAGGATGAGGCGAAGGTCTGCAGGTATTGCCATAAAAAAGTCAGCGGGCTGTGGGGTCGCAGGATAATCCTGATAGCCGTTATAGCCGCGCTACTTTTTTTTCTGGTTTTCTATCTCGCTGAAGCCCAGAAAACGATTGGCGATATACGGGGTCTATTTATAGAGTTCAGGCAAGCTTGGTCCTCTTTCGGAGAGATGATGCGAGATGTCAGAAAAGGGCTTGAGGCGCTTAGTTATTATCTTAAAGACATCGAACAAGTTCCCAGCCAGAAGATCTAGGCCCGGGACACGAAAGGAATGGCATATGAGAAGACTGACAATGTTTATGGTCATATGTATTTTTATGTTTTCACAGGTCCCGGTCTATGCTCAAAGCTCCGCTGCCGGCGGTACCTATACCTCCGGAATGGAGCCTGAAGAATGGGCCGAAGATATGGACGAGAAGATTGATACCACTATAAAAGTCCTAAACGTGGTAAAAGAAGAACTTGAAGATTACAAAAGAGCCGAGGCTGAGGGCCTCTCCGAAGCAGAAAAGGGGGAACAGAGCCCGGAAGGCTTCGCTGCTAGAGCCGCTGCCACCATACGCAGGATACTGAGAGGCTGGAGAAAGATACGCCGGGCGACTGCGGATGACCCGGATGCCGCGGACCGGGCCACAGAACAGACATACAAACGTACCGAGGAAATGAGCCGGGAGCTGAGTGACAAACTTGATAAGACCATCAGATCCATGTCGGCGATCAAGGAGGAGCTGGACAAAATGGAAGAAGAGATGCGCGCAGAGGAGAGTGAATAAATGGATTTTCCTGGAAGTCT
>WJMH01000005.1 GCA_014728045.1 Candidatus Omnitrophota bacterium | reverse complement strand
GACCTGTCTGTTATGGTCAGCGTCTCCCTCACGTTATGGTCGGTAAGAAGTATACCCAGTCCCATCTGCTTAAGCTCGCGTATAACTTCCTGGCAGTCGTAAACCGCTATCGGGTCTATACCGCTGAAAGGTTCATCCAGAAGTATGAACATGGGATTGGTCACCAGCGTCCTCGTTATCTCAAGACGCCTTCTCTCCCCTCCGGAAAGGGTATACGCCTTGTTCTTGCGAAGATGCGAGATCTTCAGCTGGTTGAGCAACAGATCCAGCTGCCTCTGCCTCTCCCTTCTGGGAAAGCCCAGCGTCTCCATTATGGCCATTATGTTCTCTTCAACCGTGAGTTTCCTGAAAATGGAAGGCTCCTGTGAAAGATACCCTATGCCCGAGCGCGCCCTCTGGTGGATGGGCAGCTTGGTTATGTCTTTCTTGTCGAAGATTATATGCCCGCGGTCGGGGCGGATAATCCCCGTTATCATGTAAAAGGTGGTGGTCTTCCCGGCTCCGTTGGGCCCCAGCAGGCCAACGACCTCGCCACGCCTTACGTTTATGCTCACCTGCTTGACGACCTGGCGGCCGCCGTACTGCTTGACCAGGTCCCTTGTCTCCAGTAAATGCATGCTGTCTGCCTTTCTACGGTTGAGTGCTTCCCGTGTTCTCTGCCGATGCCTTGGTACCCTCCCCAGCGAACATGCCGCTAAAACCCCCGGAATTCTCCATTTCCGTGAGCTGTTCCGGGTCTATTATCACCCTGGGCCTGCCCAGTAGCTGCGCGTGTTTCGTGCTATCGGTGTAAATAGCCTTCTCGCTGATAGTGTAGCTTTTTCCTCTTTTGACCTTGACGTTTCCTTCTGCCACTACCTGCGAGAGTTTCTGCGTTTCGGGATCTATGTTCACCGTAAGTTTATCGGAGTACATTTTCCCGTCCTTATCCCTTACGCTGACATTATTGTAAAAGATCGCGGTATTATCCTTGTAGCTCACCTCCAGCGGTCCGTCGCAGTCCACTCTGGTCTCCGGCTCCATGGTGACTACCACCTGTTCCTTCAGTATAGCCCATTTTTCGTCGGAATTGGCCCTGCCGCCCACACCTTTCGCGGTCACGCCTTTACCGGTTATATGGACCTGCGCATCGGTGTATATTTCTTTGGTGGTCTGCGACCACCTGGCCCTGTCAGTATTCAGGGTGAACCCGGCGTCGGAGACCACGTCAACGTCCCCTATGAGCTCCACTTCGCCTTTTTCCTTGTTGTAGATGCCTTTATCGCTGGTCAGGTTGACCGTCGCGTCGTCTCCGTAGGCGACCGCCTTAAGGTCATTAAGGTGTATGTCCTCTCCCTTTATCTCCGCGGAATTGCCCTCAAGGTGCCACTGCTTCACCCCCTTGGGGCTCCTGCCGTCTATGGCGAAGGAGTATACCTTCTGTTCGAGACCTTTCTCGTCCTCTTCTCTGACCGAAGCCAGTTGCTGGCGAAGAGCCTCCTGCGTCCTGCTGGCGTACCACCAGGTCCATAAGGTCGTGATCAGTGAGATCACCAGTATCGTGATGAGTATGTTCTTTCGCATTATGTTACTCCCGGAGCGGTATGCTCGACCGCCCGATTTTTGTCCTCTATTTTCGTCTTCCATCTTTTGTGTATCCATACCCACTGCTCGGGATAAAGCCTGACGTATTTTTCCAGAACATCGCTCCACTTCTGGGTGTAGAACTTAACTGCATCCTCCCCCGGAACGTTCTTTTTAACCTCTATGGGCTCCTCCACTACTATCTTGTGGGTATCGTCCTGCTTGCGTATTACCAGAACGGGAACTATTTTCGTCCTGGCCGCCATAGCCAGTTTTACCGGCGCGGTGGGTGTATACGCCGGTTGCCCGAAAAAATCAACGAAAACCCCGTCTATTCCCTTGACATCCTGGTCCGGCACTATGCCCAGCACCTTCCCCTGCCTCAGGACCTTCAACATCTCTCTCGGGGACTGGTCCCTGTATATTGTCCTGGCGTCGAACCTGCCGCGCATACGGGTAATGAGCTTGTCATACTTGTGGAAATATATCTTCCTGCCCACAAGCGCACCTTCATACCCCTTTTCCCGCAGGCCTATTCCGAGAAGTTCCCAGTTGCCGAAGTGGAATCCCATTACGACCGCGCCCCTGCCCTCGCTGAGCACCGCGTCGAGCTTTTCCGCCCCTTCGACCTCCGTGATGATCTTATCGATATATCTGCGCGGCATCGAATAAAGTTTGATCCATTCGGCACCGTTCTTGGCGAGATTGACAAAAACGCCCTCGGCCGTTCTTTCGTTGATCTGCTCATCCCGGCCGTAGTACTTGCTGAGGTTCTCAAGAGCCGTCATCCTGTACTTCTCCAGCAAACGGAAAGCGACCTTCCCCCCCAGACGGGCCAGGAAGAGCCCCGCCTTTAAAGGGAAAAGGCTGAGCAGGAAAAGACCGCTCCTCAAAAGGTAATATATGTAATATCTTCTGGTCTTTATCTTCATCTAGCCTCGTACTCCGCCTCGACCGTCGTGGTGATACCGCCTCTTGTGTTGAACTTACCTGTCACTTTCATCCTGACCGGTGAACACGCCCTGACAAGGTCTTCCAGTATGCGGTTCACGACGTGTTCATGGAAAATACCCGTCTGACGGTAAGCGAACAGGTATTCCTTGAAGGACTTTAGCTCAAGACAGCTCTCCGCCGGGGTGTATTCTATGAAAATATGCGCGAAATCGGGAAGCCCCGTCTTCGGGCAAATACAGGTGAATTCGGTCGTATCGAACCTTACGGTGTATTCCCTGTCCGGGTATTTGTTCCCGAAAACATCAATCCCCGGAAGATCAAGCTCTCTTATGTTCTCCTGGAGCCCTTCATAACTTGATCGCGTGTTCATGTTTCTACCATACCTTTATTTTATGCCCAGCCTGTGGTGAAGCTGGCCGAGTATCATCACATCCAGACCCGTATCCTTCTTAAGGTATTCCTTGAAAAATAAGAGCATCTCCCCGTCGGGCTCTAGTATATCCTCATTGACCGGGGTTACCGGTTGAAGCACCGTCTTGCAGCCGGCCGCGCTAAGCTTGATGATCTCGCCCATGCGCTTTATGTCATCCATGGTGGTCGTATCCGTCACCACCGCCTTTACTATTAACTCCTTATCCTTTACGCCTCCGGCGAACTTTCCATGCGCGGCGAATATCTTCTCGCCGCTGCCCGAGGAAGACGGCAGCTTGATATCCATGGCAACGATATCCACATGATCGATCACCCCGGCAAGTTCATCGCTGAGCGTCCCGTTCGTTTCCAGATAGATCCGGTGGCTCCTGTGTTTTTTGTAAACAGGCAGGAACTCTTTCAGGAAATCCACGTGCAGAAGCGGTTCCCCTCCGGTAAGGGCTAGTTCGTTATAGTCGTCCTCAAAATCCAGTATCTTGCTTAAAAGCGATTCCCTGGTAAAGGACTTGTAACTTTCAAGCTGCGTGTCACAGAACGAGCAATCCAGATTACACCCGTAGAACCGCACGAAAAGCTGACGGCTGCCAGCGAGGGGCCCTTCCCCCTGGTAAGAGAGGAATATCTCTGATATTTTTGCCTGTTCCATCACTTCTTCACCATAAGCGGATCCGAAAGACCCGCCTGCTCGAACGCCTTTATCCGGAAAACGCAGGACTCGCACTCACCGCAGGGAATGTCGCCCTGCCTGTAACACGACCATGTGTGTTCAAACGGCACATTTAGCGCGTGCCCGGCGTGGACTATCTCTTTTTTTGTCTTGTTCAAAACGGGTGTAATTATCTTTACCGGGCTGTTCTCCTGGCCGCTTTTTGTCCCCTTGGCGAGGACCTGCCGGAAACTGTCGAAGAACTCGCCCCTGCAGTCAGGATAATTCGAGTAATCCAGCTGGTGTGCTCCTATAAAAACCGCTTCGGATCCTGAGGCTTCGGCGAAAGATACCCCGTAGCTCAAAAAAATTATGTTCCTGGCGGGAACGTAAGTGTCGGGGATCGTTTCTTCGCCGCTGCCCGCGCTGGGCACTTCTCTGGAAAAGTCCAAGAGGGAACTTCCCTTCCAGGGCATGTCTATCTTAAGAAGGACGTATTCCACCTGCGCCTCATCGCATATCCTTTTTGCCGACTCCAGCTCCTTCAAGGCTTTCTGGCCGTAATCGAATATAAGCGCTCTTGGGGTATAATCCCGCCTGGCCATGTACAGTGTCACCGCCGAATCCAATCCCCCCGAAAGTAATACTATCGCTTTTTTGTCCATTATCGGTCCTTAACATACGTCGCCGAGGAGGTGTCCGTCTCGTGGACGGTCACCTCTCGTATCCGCAATGACGGGTTCAGCTCCTCCATCCTCTGGTAAATGAATCTTGCTATGTTCTCGGATGTCGGGTTCGTCCGTTTAAAGTATTCCACGTCATTGAGGAAACTGTGGTCAAGTTCTCCCAGAACTTCTCCGAGCGCGGCTTTAAGCTCCTTGAAATCCACCACCATCCCCAGCTCATCAAGTTCCTTGGAAAAAGCGGAGACCTCAACGCGCCAGTTATGGCCGTGTAGATCCTCACACTTACCCTTGTATCCTCTCAGGTTGTGCGCGCTGCTGAAATGTGAAGTTACTTTGACCTTATACATGCTAATCGTTGAAATACCTTTTTGTGACCTCGCTCCAGCTTCCCTGCGCCTTGAGAAGAAAATCACACACCTCGCGGACGGCTCCGCGGCCACCCCTTTTTTCCGTGATAAAATGCACGAAATGCATGACGTCCTCCATAGCATTGGGGGGGCATACAGCGAGGCCCACCCGGCGAAGAACAGGTATGTCTATCAGGTCATCCCCCATGAAACATATCTGTTCGTCGCTCACCTTGAACTTTTTCCGTATCTTCTCAAGAGCCTCTATCTTATAATGAAAATTCTGGTAGACCTTATCAACCTTAAGCTCTTTCGCGCGTTTGGTAACGACCTTGGAAGCCTTGGCAGTGAGTATGACGCACTTTATGCCCGACTTCATGGCGAGGAACATCCCCAGCCCGTCATTGACATCGAAATTCTTTATCTCGTCACCGTAATTCCCGTAGATTATCCTGCCGTCCGTAAGCACACCGTCGATATCAAGCACGAGGAGCTTTATCTTTTTCGCCTTTTCTATGAGTTCGGGTGAAAATTTCTCTTTCATTTGAACACCTTTCACCTTTCTAGACCAGACCGGCCTTGAGGATATCCTGAACGTCAAGTATCCCGACCGGACATCCTTTCTTGTCCACGACAGGTATCTCGTCTATCTTCTTATCCCTGAGCATCTCGAATGCCTCGGCGGCCAGTTTGTCCGCGGTTATGGTAACGGGCTTTTTTGTCATTACCTCGCCGACGGGACAGTTCACAAGGTCCCTGCCCTCGTCGAAATGCCTTCTCAGGTCGCCGTCAGTGAATATCCCTACAAGCTTCCCCTTGGAATCCACCACACTGGCGCTGCCCGCGCGCATTTTGGTGATCTTAAGAAGCACATCCCTCACCTTATCCCGTTTTTTGACTATCGGGGTTTCTTTCCTGGGTCTCATTATGTCACCGACGCTCAGAAGGAGCCTCTTTCCCAGCGAACCGCCCGGATGATACAGCGCGAAGTCCCGGGGCTGGAAATTCTTCCTCTCAAGAAGAGCTATCGCAAGAGCGTCTCCCAGAGCGAGCATAACGGTCGTGGACGTAGTAGGCGCAAGTCCCATGGGACACGCTTCCTTCTTGACGGAGCTGTCCAGGACATAGTCACTGTTAACCGCCAGGGTGGACCCGGTGTTGCCCGTAATAGCCACCAGTTTAGCACCTATCTTCTTGATTATGGGAAGCAGTTTCACCATCTCTTCGGTTTCCCCGCTGTTGGAGAAGGCTATGAGGACATCGTCCCGGGTAACCCTGCCCAGGTCACCGTGAAGAGCCTCGGCCGGATGGAGATAGAGAGACGGCGTCCCCGTCGAGGACATGGTCGCCGAAACCTTCTGCGCGATGAAACCCGGCTTGCCCATCCCGGTTATTATAATCCTCCCTTTCGCCTTTGCAAGAAGCCTGATAACCTTTTCGAAAGTACCGTCGATCTTATCGGCGATCTTCGCGATGGCCCTGCTCTCGTTCATAAGTACTTTTTTAGCGCTTGGTATGCTCATGGTCACCTTACCGCTTTTTCTATTTTTCTGATCTGGTCTATGAACCCTTCAAGGTCCGAGAGCCGCAGCATGTTGGGTCCGTCGCTCAGCGCTTTTTCGGGCTCCTCGTGCACTTCGACAAAAAGCGCGTCACAGCCTACGGCGACGGCCGCCTTGGAAAGAGGCATAACATACCTGGAGTCCCCTCCGCTGGAGGCACCCTTCCCACCGGGCATCTGCACCGAATGTGTCGCGTCGTATACCACCGGGTAACCTGTCTGCCCCATCTGGACCATACCCCTGAAATCGTTGACGAGCATGTTATATCCGAAAGTGCTCCCCCTTTCGGTAAGCAGTATGTTCTTATTGCCCGTTGACTCGATCTTGCCAACGACATTATCCATCTCGGCAGGCGACATGAACTGGCCCTTTTTCACATTGACGGGCTTTCCCGTTCCGGCAGCCTCCAGCAAAAGATCCGTCTGCCTGCAAAGGAAAGCCGGTATCTGCAGAACATCGGCCACTTCACCGACGGTCGCCACTTCCGAAACCTCATGCACATCGGTGAGAACGGGAATATCTAACTTCTCCCTGATCTCCTTGAGCACCCTGAGGCCATCTTCGAGCCCCGGGCCCCTGAAAGAATTGACCGAACTTCTGTTGGCCTTGTCATAGCTGGACTTGAATATGAAAGGTATCCCGCATTTTTCGGTGATTCTCTTCAGTTCTTCGGCGTGCCTTAGGGCGCTCTCTCTTGACTCTATCACGCACGGCCCGGCAATAAGCGCAAGAGGCCTGGCTTTACCGACCTCGATCTTTCCTATTTTCACTGTCCTTGTATTCATATCTTTGTCCCGCTTTGTGGGTGACCGCCGCGCAGGAGATCTCTCACCTTTTCAAGGTCCTCCTGAGTATCCACGCCGATCGTGTCGTAATGCGTCTCCACTGTCATGATCTTGTAACCGTGTTCCAGCGCCCTGAGCTGCTCCAGTTTTTCGTCGATCTCGAGAGTCGACTTGGGAAGATTGGTATAGGTGAAAAGGAAATCCTTCGTATAGGAATAAAGACCTATATGTTTGTAATAACTGCCGCTGACATCCCGGAACTCGGGAGAAAAAGCTCCCCCTCCGGTATCCTTCTCGCGGATATAGGGTATGGGGCTCCTTGAAAAATAAAGAGCGAAGCCCTTTCTGTCCACCACCACCTTGACCACATCAGGACTGATTATCTCTTCCCCGGAATGTATCCTCTTGATAAGGGTCGCCATCTGCACGTTACGTTCATACTTGAATACCTGCGCCAGAGAATCGACCATCATCGGGTGCACCAGGGGCTCATCCGCCTGCACGTTTATGTAGATGTCCGCGTCAACGGTGCTTGCGACCTCCGCTAAGCGGTCGGTTCCCGAGGGCTGTTCGGGAGAAGTGAACACCGTCCTCGCGCCGAAGGATTCGGCCGTCTTGAAAACGCGTTCCTTGTCGACGGCGATCACCACTTCATCGACCTCATGCGCCTTGCAGACCCTTTCCCAGACATGCTGGATCATGGGTTTTCCGTTAATGTCCGCCAGGATCTTGCCCTTGAGCCTTGTTGAACCCCACCTTGCCGGTATTACAGCCGCAACTTTCATTTATTCACTCCTTTTTAGACTTTAGTTCTTCAACCAATTCCTCTTTGCTGACCGCGTAAGCTCCCGTTTTGGAGACCACTATCTTCGCCGCGCAATTGGCCAAGCGGGCGGCATCCACCGGATCCGCGCCGCTTACGCAGGAAAGCGTGTAGACCCCTATCACCGTGTCCCCGGCGCCGGAAACGTCATAAACATCCTGCGCGACCGTGGGTATATGCCTGGGGTCGGCGCCCTTCCGGAAAAGCATCATCCCCTCCTCCCCCAGGGTTATCAGCACGACCTCCGCGGCCGTAAGATCAAGGAGCTTGCTGCCGCCTTGCTTAATCTTGCCGATATCATCCAGCACCAGACCGGCGGCCTTACCGGCCTCATCACGGTTCGGCGTTATAACGCTGACGTTCCTGTAAAGATCGAAATGGTTCTCCTTGGGATCGACCGAAACCATCACCTTGTTCTTCCTGGCGATATCAATGATATCCCCAAGAAGCGACTTGGTTATAAGCCCCTTTCCGTAATCCTCGATGATAAGTGCATCCATCCGGCCAATGTTCTTTTCTATGTATCCTTTTATCTTGTCGCGAAAAGCGTCGGATATCTCATGAACATCCTCCCTATCCACTCTCACGATCTGCTGATGATGAGGATGATGATGCGCCATAACGCGCGTTTTCATTATGGTCTGCCTCTCGGGATCCTCGAAAACACCGTCGATATTGATATTCTCCTCCCGGAGCAGCTTCTTGAGCTTCTCGGTCCTTTTGAACTCGCCGTCCTCGGAATCCATTCCTATGACGCCTACAAGATAAACTTCCGCGCCCAGCTTCGCCAGGTTGTTTGACACGTTGCAACCGCCCCCCGGACGGTAATCGTCCTCACGGTCCACCAGAAGTACCGGTATCGGCGCTTCCGGGGATATCCTTGAAACCTTGCCGTAAACATACCTGTCAAGAAGAAGGTCTCCCAGCACCATGACCTTCTTGTCACTGAATTGTCGAACAGCATCCAAAAGAACCGAACTGTCATATCCTTCCACGGACCCAAACCTCCTGTATGGCGTTCATTCTGGTTATTTTCCCGATATCAAAGATGTCTATCCAGCCTGGAAACGATGTCGCTCTTGGGCACTACACCTATGACCTTCTCCGCGATCTGACCGCCCTTGAAAACGATAAGGGTCGGGATATTCATTATACCGTATTCGGAAGCGGTGCTCTGCGCTTCTTCTACGTTCATCTTGCAGACTTTAACCCTGCCCTGGTATTCCTTGGCTATCTCCTCCACCAGGGGAGCTATCATCCTGCAGGGACCGCACCACTCTGCCCAGAAATCCACAAGCACCGGCACATCGGACTCAAGAACCACTTCCTTGAAATTGGCGTCATTTACCATGATCTCCATTATGTCCTCCGTAATTTGATTTTCATATTAATTTAGCAGCTTATTATTATAATACCTTTACCTTAAACGGGCAAGAGTAATACTGAATTCTTGCTTTTTCCAGTTTTACCTTGAATGTCGGCATCCTGAAAGGGCCTTGAATGCGGGGCTTCACGGGGCCAGAATTCGCATCGCGGCCTCGTAAGCATCTTCAACGGTGATCGCCTTGAGACATGCGAAATCCTTCCGGCAATTATGCGCATGGCATATATCACAGCCCACGTCCCTGTGAAGGACCTGGTCTTTTGCGCCCAGCGGCCCCCACCTGAGAGGAGCAAGGCCCGGATCCTTGCGCCCGAAGATCGCGACAACAGGCGTGCCCACGGCCACGGAGACATGAACGGGACCGGAATCATTGGAAATAAAGAGCCTGCATCTTGAAAGGAATTCGGCAAGTTCGCCAATAATGAGCATACCGGTCATATCAACAGCCGGGGTTTGCATCTGCGAACAAACGCGTGCACTGAACGAAGCGGTTTCATCCCCTCCCACAAGCACGATATCAGAACCGGTATCTTTATACAACCTGTCGGCAAGCAGAGCGAACCTCTCAACGGGCCACCGTTTCGACGGGCAGCTCGCTCCGACATGAAGGGCTATCACCTTTTGCGAAAGCTTCCGGTCCTGCCACATTGAATCGACGAGCCGTTTATCGTTGTCGGAAGTTATTATATAGGGGTGTCTGTCCGCACCGGTAACATCAAAACCGGCCTCGCGCATAAGATCCAGGTTCAGTTCAGCCTCATGTTTTTCGCCCTTTTGCTTCCGGTGGGGTATCTTCTTCGTCAAAAGGAACGCAAGGTTCCTGTCGTAGCCGATCCTCTCGGGTATGCCCGCCAGAAAAAAAATAAGATGCGCCCGGTTCGTCGGATGCAGGGCTATGGCTGCATCAAAATTCTTTTTGCGCAGGCGCATAGCGAACCTCAAGGTCGCCAGAAAGCTTTTGTCGAACCCGTACTTGTCGTAAACGATGATCTCATCAAGATGGGGGTTATTCCCTATAACGCCGCGGTTCTCGGGCCTTACCATCATCGCTATATAGGAATCCGGGTAAAGTTCCCGCAGCCTCCGTATCACGGGGGTGGAAAGCACAACGTCCCCCAGCCTGTCAGTCCTTGAAAGGAGGATCCTGTCAAGACGCTTCCT
This sequence comes from Candidatus Omnitrophota bacterium, assembly GCA_014728045.1. NCBI lineage: Bacteria > Pseudomonadati > Candidatus Omnitrophota > Candidatus Omnitrophota bacterium. The sequence goes on along the minus strand of WJMH01000005.1, from coordinate 80,491 downwards.
CATCATTTGCCGGCCTTTAAAAGTTGCTCGTAAACCTTTTCGTAAACCTTAAGGTCGTCCCGGCTATAACAGACATATACAATCCTGTCGAACTGCTGCCTGTGGCGCAGCCCCTCCTCAATGGCTATCCAGGTGGCCTTCTCGATAGGATAGCCGTAAATGCCCGTACTAATGGCGGGAAAGGCTATTGACCTGAGACCGTTCTCCCTGGCAATACGGAAACTGTTCTCGTAACACGAGGTGAGTTTCACGGCCTCATTACTGTCCCCGCCGTGCCACACCGGCCCGGCCGTATGTATGATATTCCTGGCCCTGAGCCTGCCGGCGGTGGTCATGACCGCCTCCCCCGTGGGACATGAACCTATCTTTCGGCATTCTTCCATGACCTGCGGTCCTGCGGCCCTGTGTATGGCGCCGTCCACTCCGCCTCCCCCGGCCAGCCTGGTATTGGCGGCGTTCACGATCACATCCACGTCCTCGTTAGTGATATCACCCTGCTTTATGATTATCTCGCTCATGAAAGCCTCCTCACTTCTAGTACAATAATTTCTTAACTTCCTCGAGCACCTTGTCAACGCTTATATCGGTTATGCATCCTGCTTCCGCTCCCCTCCTGCAAAGAGCGGCTTCGCACGGACGGCACGGCACCTCGGGCTTTATCACCCTGCTTTTGTCGGATAACGGTCCGTATCTCCTCTCATCAGAAGGGCCGAATATAGCGATGGTGGCGGCGTTGACGGCACTGGCTATATGCAGGGGAGCGCTGTCGTTGGAGATAACAAGGTCAGAACGCCTCATCAGTTCCGCAAGAGCGCCGATGGAGGTCTTGCCGCAGAGGTCTTTCACTGAAGTAGTGGCATGTGAGACCACATCCGTAACCGTTTCGGTATCATCCTCGTTGCCGGTAATGAGCACCCGGCACATAAGATCGGATATGATCCTGTCGGCAAGACGAGCGTACTTCCGGGCATCCCATCTTTTCAGGTGGCTCTTCGCGCCCGGGCTTATCACTACCACCCTCTTCCAGTCGGGATCGATAAGGCTGTCCACATATTGCCTCTCGCTGTCTGTGACCGGCAGAAAGAACCTGTTATCCAAAAAGGGATCTATTCCAAGGACAGAAAGCTTCCAGAGGTGTTCGTCCCGTTTATGAAGGGGGGCCCTGCCTGATCCTCCGGAAAAGAACGAATGGTATTTCGCTCCCGCCAGAAGCGGTATGAGCGAATTCTTAAGGTCCACCACGATATCGTATCTTTTGCTTCTTATCCGTCCGACCTGGCGAAGTCTCTCACCCAGGTCACGGTGCTTCTGCTGCACGGTCACCTGCCGGACGGCCGGATGTTTCTCAAATATATCCCTGCCCGGCGCGCCGGTTATTACGTCGACCTCGGCTGAGGGGAACTCGTCATGCAGCCTCTCAAGCACCGGGGTGGTCAGTATTATATCCCCCAGGTTGCTCAAGGTGATGAACAGCATTGATCTGATTTCGTTCTTGTTTACCATCATTTACCCGACAGGATCCCAGCGGAAACTTCGAAGACCTCTTCCGGCTTCACCTTCTTCATGCATTCGTAGTCCCTGCAACACTCTTTCACATAACATGGTATATCACAATCCACATGTTTTGCCAGCACAATATTCCTACCCCTGCCCCTTGGTCCGGTTATCTTCGCGGAAGTGGGTCCGTATATGCCGACAGTCGTCACCCCTGTCGCCGATGCAAGGTGAAGCGGACCGGAATCGGCGCTGATAACGAGTTCACACTTTCCGAAGAGAGCCGCGAGTTCGTTCAATCCGGTCCTCCCCGCCACACTGTAACACCTGTCCCCGCCCACGTTCCTGACGATCTGCTCGGCCAGGTCCCTGTCCTTGCCGGCTCCGGTGACCATGACCTCCAGGTCACTGAACCTCTCAAGAAGACTTGAAGCGACCTTCTCGAAATACTCCCTCGGCCACCTCTTGGCGATCCAGTTACCCCCGGGGTTCAGCGCGACCATGCGTCTCAGCCCCCCGCCGACCTCGTGCAGTATTTCCCCGGCCCGTTCGGCATCCTCATCGCTGAGGAAATACTCGTAAGTCCCGTCAGCCTCGGTGATCCCGACCGCACCCGCCAGTGCCAGGAGCTGGTCGGCCCTGTGGATGCCATCATCCGGCCTGTCCACGACCCTTGTCAGCGCGCCTCCCTTACCGGCGAAGCCTATTCTCTGGCTTATACCAGCCAGCGAGGCCATCAGGGCCTTGGTCCGGGAAGGTTTCAGGAGAAAGCAAGTGTCATACCCCTCCCTTCGTATCATGCGTATGAAAGCCATCTTCTCGCCCAGGCTTGTTAACCGGTTGGTATCGGAAAGTGCGTGAACGTAGTTGATCCAGGGATTGTTCACCAGAAGGTCCACGTATCTGGGGACCACTGTGCAGGCTATGTACGCCTCCGGGCAGGCCTTTCTCAAGGCCCTTAAAAGCGGAAAGGAGAAAAGTATATCCCCCAGCCAGTTAAGTTCGAACACAAGTATCCTTGACGGTGCAGTCATCGTTCCAACACGCTCCTGTATACCTCGATGGTCTTCCTGACGCTTTTCTCGATACCGAACTCCTCCAGGGCTTTCTTCCTGGCGTTCCGCGAAAGACTGAGCCGCTGCCGCTCATCCAGAGCGAGCGTCGTGACAGCCTCGCTCAAAGCGTCTACATCCCGCGAAGGCACGAGTAGGCCGTTCTTACCCGTCTGGATAAGCTCCGAAAGCCCTCCAACATCGCTTGCTATGCATGCGCGGCCGGATGCCATAGCCTCCATCAGTGAAAGCCCCAGCCCCTCTGAAATAGAGGCCAGGCAGAATACGTCCATTACGGATAAATATTCTTCAAGGGACATTTGCCTGCCACTGGCGAAAAGAACCTTGTCCTTAAGGCCCTCCCGGCGGGCCTTTTCCCTGAGCATCTTTTCATCCGGACCCTCTCCGACCAGCAAAAGCCTCATGCCGGGCCTCTTTGCCTGAGCCTTCGCGAAAGCTTCGATGAGATACCCCTGACCCTTTACGGGCGAAAGCCTGGCCACGCTTCCCACGACGAAGGCGTCCTTGCTAAGCCCGATACGGTCTTTCAGCACGCTTTTCGCATTTCCAGGATCGGTCCGCAGGTACTTATCCAGCTCGATACCGTTATAGACCATCTCAATCTTGTCCCTGTCTATGTTAAAATCCTCCAGAAGATGCTGGCGGACGCTTTTACTTATAGCTATCACCCTATCTCCCCAGCAGGGGAATATCCTCCGGCCGATCCTCCGGCTGTTATAGAAGCCGTGGCAGGTAGTAACGTGATTTGTCTCTCTCAGGTGCCTCACAAGGCACGCCAGGACGTGTGTCACCCGGGTCTGGGTATGGACTATATCGAACCCGCCCGAGGAGATAATGCGCGCAAGAGAAGGCGCTGCCTTCCAGACCTTTATGCCGAACTCGTTCTTTGTGCGTATATCAAGCGTATTGTGCTCGATTGACGGATCCTCAAGACGCGGCAGAACCTCACCCCCAGAGGACGCCACCTGTACATCCACCCCCTCCTTTTTAAGATATCTGGCGAGATTGGCCGTATACATCGCTACGCCGCCGGTATTCAGATGTGTGGTCAGGAGTAATACTTTCATGAGACTTCCGAACTCTGGGGCCGTTTTTCCGGAGTCAGGTCCATCACCTCCATGACAGCCTCAAAAACTTCCTCCGGGCTGACAAGCGACATGCACTTCTTATCCCGGTTACATACGGGTCTGTAACAAGGCGCGCATTTTATCCTCTTATGGAAAAACCTGAAATTATCTGCGGGGGAAAGATGCCTTTTCGGGTCCGTCGGACCGAAAATGGCCACGAAAGGCGTGCCTACTGCCGCGGCTATATGCATCGGCGCGCTGTCACCGGTAAGTAGTGCGTCACATCTTTTAATGAGAGCCACAAGCTGGGGTATATCTGTCATCCCCACGGCATTAATGGGTTTTGCAGCCGTCTTCTTTACGAATTTCAGCGCGCGTGCCCTGTCTTCGGCGGCGCCTATGAGCAATACCCTTATGCTCTTTTCACTTTCGAGTTTTTCGGCAAGTTCAACGAACTGGGAAAGCGTCCAGTTCTTGCTGGACCACTTCCTCGAAGCCGACAGGCTGAAAGCCACTATCCTCTGGTCCTTTTTGAGCCAGTTGCTCGCCAGGTATTCTTCAGCCCACTTATCGCACTTTTTATCCGTCCACAGCTCAAGCTCTTCGTCCATTCCGGTTATACCCAGAAGCCCCAGAAGGCATTTCTGGTGTTTGACCGGTGGCACCGGCTTTGCCGGCATACTGATCTTCCTGTTGAGCAGAAAGCTCAGTTTACCGTTATCAAATCCGTACCTTTCCGGTATAGCCGTAAGAAAGGCCAGAAGATGGCTCTTTCTGTTGTTCTGCAGGTCAATGGAAAGATCAAAATCCTCCGCCCTCAGCCTGGCCGAAAGACGGAAGAAGCCGATCCCCCTGTCGCGTCCCTTAAGGTCGGAGGTGATCACCTCGTCTATGTAAGGGCACTTTTCCAGCACCTGGCGGAACTTCACGTCAACCAGAACTTTGATGCTCGCGGTGGGGAATTTTTTGCGCATCGCCCTGATCGAAGGGGTGCTTAGAACGATATCCCCCAGAGAGCTTATCTTGAATATAAGTATGTTCTTCCTGCTCAGCGCGCTGCGGTAGGTACTGAAAGTAAGGTTCATCATCTTATCCAGCGAAAAATTCTCTTCAACGTGTTTCCGGGCGGTTTTGGTCACCCGCCGCGTGAAGTCAGCGTCTTCGGCGTAGCGGAGTATCTTGTGTGCCATATCCTGGGGATCGCCCGGCCTGCAGAAAAGTCCGGTCACCCCGTCGTCTACGGTCTCGGCCACTCCGCCTACCTTGGTGGCCACGACGGCGACCCCCCGGGCCTGCGCCTCAATGATCGACCGGCCGAAAGCCTCCTGCTCCCTGTTCGCCGAGACCAGGACATGCATCCCCTGCATCACTTCGTCCACTTCCTGGTCGCTTGGCACGAATTCCACCACCGGTTCAAGCCCCAGCCTCCTTATCGTCATCTCTATCTTCTTCATGTATTCTTCTTTGGCCGAGTTCCTATCCCCCATCAGGACTATGCGCACGTTGCTCATCCTCCTGGAAACATATGAGGCGGCCTTAAGAAAATCCAGATGTCCCTTGAGCGGACTGAACCTGCTTATCATGCCGATCCTGAACACCTTCGGGTCCTTCTCGCCGGGATCAACGTAAGAGAATTTCTTAAGGTCCACACCCCTGGGAATAACGGAGATCTTTTGCACGGGGACCTGGAAATTCTCTTTCATGTGCCTGGCCATGGTCTCGTTAGCCGCTATCACTATCTTGCCCCAGCCCATCACCCGGCTTATGAGATGTTTTTTATACTGCCCGTGGGCGGTCGTTATGAAGGTCCTGTGCATTGACCTTGCCGCGAAGTAAGATACCAGCGCCGGAACCCTGCTCCTGGCGTGTACGATGTCTATGTTCTCCCTGGCGATGATACGGCGTATCATGAAATAGGCATAGATCATAAGGAAAGGGTTTTTTCTTCCCACGGGTACTTTGTAATGCCGAGCCCCTATCGCGGCGAGCTTCTTCTCAAGCTTACCGCCACCGGAAGCGACCACGGCCTTATGCCCGTTAAGGGTGAGATAACGCGCGACCTCTATAGTGCCTTTCTCGACACCGCCTATATTCAGTTTTGGAACAAGCTGAAGTATGTTCATCTAAAACAACCTGTATAGTTTATCGTAAATCACTTTGGCATCCCGGGGCTTTACCGGTCGATAAGCGCCGCTGATCATGTCATTCGCCTCGGCGGGAATATCCGCGGGTTTAACGACCACTACATATCCTCTTTCCCTGAGTTCCTCGGCGAACCTCTCGTACTTGGTCATCCCGCCGGACCTCTTGGGCGGCATGAACACCATGACGGGCCTACCGGAAGACACCGCTTCGGAGACCATTGATATGCTCTCGCCGGAAACAACGACAAGGTCACTGGACGAGAGTATCTTTTCAACGGTATGCTCATCCCGGTCTCGCCTTCCGGGAACATACTTTATCGTCCTCTCGAAAGATCCGAGTTCATTTTGGAAGACCTTTTCCGATGCCTCGGGCGTCCTGCGGGAAGTCGTTACCAGTAGATGCGCGTCAAGCTGCTCACAGGCCGCCTTTATCCTGCCGGAGAGCTCCCGGGAGAAGCGCTCATCAAAGGTAAAATAAGAATTCTCGCCTCCCAGAAGGACCCCTATCGTCCTGCCTTTATGCGGCTCTCTGAAGCGTTCGATGTTCTCCGGGTCTATCAGGTTCGGGGCAAGGTCCGTAACCGCCACGTTCTCCCTCTGGGGCTTTTCACCTCGCGCATCGTGCCTTGGGATGACCACCAGATCGAATGCGCCCCGGTTCAATCTCCCGGGGTCCAGCACAGTAACGTTCCGCGCGAAGTTCTCAAGCTTAAGGGCTTTGTTCACCGCGTAAAGGGCCGAACCGCAGCTCACCAGGACATCGGCATACCTGTCCGTCACCGCACGGTAACTCTCGTCCGTAAGACAGGCCGCTAGCACCTTTAGATGCATCTGGCAGAATGTCGAAAGAAAAGGAACAAGGAGGTTTAAAAGAGCTTTGGCCTTCCTGCTTTTAAAGCGCACGGGCACGATATCCACCTCCAGATGCTCCTTGCGGTAACCTTCATCCCGACGGTACCGCTCTATCTCCCTGACAACGGACATGGACTGCTTGAGGTGGCCTTTCTTTCCGTCATCAAGAACAAGTACTTTCTTAAACGGCGTGACTTTCCATCTTTTATGCATCCAGAGCCACTGTTCGGGGTATTCCCTCACGTGCTTCTCAAGTAGCCGGTTATACTCGCGCATATACGGGATGATGTCCTCATCCTTGCCTATTCTCATCACCGGTTCAAGGACCTCCTCGTGATAGGGGCCTTTCCTCCTGTGTATGAACGCGGGAAGTATGCACGCCCCGCTTTTCTGGGCGATCCTGAAGGGTCCCACGGCGGTCGAAGCGGGACGCCCGAAAAAATCGAGCAGCTGCCCGTTGGCCCCGGCGTTCTGGTCACCAAGGATACCAACACCCCCCCCTTTATGCAATACCCGGAATATCTTCTTGACGTCCGTGCCCTTGCGAATGACCGCGTTACCCTTAGACTCCCTGAGGAGGTTCAAAAGTTCGTTCAGGCGCTTCATCTTCTGGTCCCTTGCCAGAAGGTGCAGCTTGAACCCCTTCATGATACTGACCATGGTGCTTAGCTCCCAGTTGCCGAAATGCGCCGAAAGCAGGATCATTCCCCCGGGATTCTCCGAAGCGTTCTGCACCCTCTCAAAGTTGGTTACCTCAACGTACCTTTCCACGTAATCCCGGTCCACCTTCGTAAGACAGAGGATCTCCGCGAAGGTCTGCGCCATGTTCCTGTAAACGCCCTTGGTTATGCGCTTAAGCTGCCGCGGAGATTTTTCTTCCGCGAAAGCCGCCTTGAGGTTAGAATAGGCTATCCTGTTCCTCTTGCCGCTCAAGAGGTAAACAATCTCCCCCAGGCGCCTTCCCAGCCAGAGGCTGAACCCTATGGGCAGAAAATGAAATATCCTGTTAAGCGCCCTTACCAGGCACGCTGCTATCAAGTCCAGCAAACAGTTCCTCCTTGCCTTCAACCACATCAACCGCGATATCCAGCACGAAAAGCTTCTCCTCTATCTGCGAGATATCGAGCATCCTTATCTTAACGTAATCCTTTTTCGTCGTTATTATCTTTTCTGCGCCGCAAATATCACACTGCCTCCTTATCTTCTCCACGTCCCGCCAAGTATACCTGTAGTGATCGGGGTAATCCAGCCTCCCGGCGATACGCCCGCCTAGCCTCTCGAGAAGATATGCCAGATAATCAGGGTCCACTATGCCGCTTATGAGCATTATCTTCTGGCCCGAGATGCTCCCGGGCGAATACGCGGCACCTGTGACATCCAACAGACAGGCCGGACGGTGGCGCGTGCTGATAATAGGCATCCCCGGAGCGAGCTCGCCTATCCGCTCCTTTGCCGCTGAGATCCTCTCCGGCGAGGTCCTGTCCACCTTTGTAAGGATCACCATATCTGCCCTTTTTACCGAACTTGCCGGTTCCCTCAGTGTCCCGCGCGGGACGAGGTGTCCATTACCGAAAGGCGAGGCACTGTCCAGAAGAAGCAGGTTAAGGTCCCTTGCCAGTCTCCTGTGCTGGTAACCGTCATCAAGAATAAGAACGTCCCTCTCCTGCGCGGCCGCCCATCTGGCGCTCCTGACCCTGTCCTGGCCCACGAATACGGGCACCTCCGCAAGTACATCTCTTAGCATCTTGCTCTCATCGTTTCCGTATCCCCTCGTCAGCACGGCGGGCTTTCTGCCGGAACTGACCAGATGATCCGCCAAAAATATCGTGAGAGGGGTCTTTCCCGTTCCCCCGAGGGTGATATTACCCACGCTTATGACCGGCACTCCTGCCCTGTGCCTGCGCCTTAGGCCCGAACGGTAGGCAAGGTCGACCACACCGACCGCCAGGCGATAGACCAGGGAGAGCGCGAAAAGCACGGCCTTTACGAAACCGTGTAAGGGGCCCTTCTTTTCGTCTTTCATGAGTCCTGCGAAATATGCCTTCACCCTAATCGCCTTTCTTCCCACTCATCGGTAATATGCTTCTTTATCTTCTCCAGGGCCCTGTCCACCGCCCCGGTATTTTTCTTTATAACGCCCAGCGCGTTCCGCCCGAGCTTGCTGCTCTCTTCGGCGGACCGGAGAAGCCGGTCCAGGACCTGGCCAAGCTCTTTCTCGTCCTCCACCTGTACCGCCGCCTGGTTGGCAAGGAATATCTCGGATACCTCTCTGAAATTGAACATATGAGGCCCGTAGATCACGGCTTTGCCCCATCTGGCCGGCTCTATGGGGTTCTGTCCGCCGTGCTTTGCGAAACTTCCACCTACGAACACCACTGAAGCCAGGCTGTAGAGATCCTTAAGGTAACCGATAAGGTCAACGAGAAGAACATCGTAACCTTCGGTGTGAGCGCCGGCATCCGGCTCCAGAAGATCAGAAAGCTTCCTGTAGGCGAGACCTCTTTTTTCTGTATATATCCTTATCGCATCTATCCTTTCGACATGCCTCGGCGCGAGAATGAGTTTAATGGACCTGTCCCGCCCATTAAGGTCCCTGAAGATGTCTATGACCTTCTGCTCTTCCGGAAAATGCGTACTGCCGGCGACTATGATCTCACTTTCGGGTCCGAAGCCAAGGTATTCCTTGCTGATTATTCGCGTCTGGCCTAGCCTTTCCTCATCGTCGAACTTCATGTTCCCGGTAACGTGTATCCTTTTTCTTTCGGCGCCCATGTCGCTGAGCCTTTCGGCGTCCCTCTGCGTCTGCACACAGAATGTATCCACGCAGGGGAGCACGCGCTTTGTGACGAACTTGATCTTTCTGTAATTACCGTAGGAGGAGTCGGATATCCTCCCGTTAATGAGCGCGACCGGCACACCTTCAGAATGAAGGCGCTTTAACAGGTTCGGCCACAATTCCGTCTCCACCATGACGTAAAGTCTGGGCGAGAGGGCTTTCACCACGCGGGAGACCACGAAGCTGAGGTCCAGGGGATAATAGAAAACGCCGTCAACACAGCCTTTGCCCGCTTTGCGGATCATGTTGTTGCCAGTCTGCGTCGTGGTAGAAACGATGACCGGGACCTGCGGCCAGCGCGCCTTTATCCGCCGGGCGAGCTTCGAGGCTATGACCGCTTCGCCCACGCTCACCGCGTGTATCCATACCGGACGATCCAGCCTTGCCAGCCCTTCCGGCAGAAGTCCGAACTTCTGGAGGAATTCGCCGTGTAGCCTGCCCTTGAAAAGAAGGACCGGCAGGTAGAATAAAGCGAAGAAAATGAAAAAAATATCGTATAGTACTTTCATGACCTAAATCCCGTATCCATGACCAGTTCAAGCTCTGGGATGAGCTTTTGAATACATCTCCTTAATGCGTTTTGAGCCGAGATGGGTATATATCTGCGTCGTTGAAAGATTCTTGTGCCCGAGAAGCTCCTGCACGCTCCTGAGGTCCGCGCCGTTGTCCAGAAGATGCGTCGCGAAAGAATGACGGATAGAATGCGGGCTTATTTTCTGTTCTATGCTGCATTTTTTTACGTATTTATTTATGATCCTTCTCACGCTCCTGTCGGTGAGCCGCCCCCCTCTCTTATTGAGAAATACCGCCCCCTCCTCGCCCGACTGGACCTGGTCAAGATACTGCCTCAGCGCTTTCTGGGCTTCTTCCCCGAGCATGGCCACCCTTTCCTTCTTGCCCTTGCCGCGGACCTTCACCGCGCCGGCGATAAGGTCGATATCCCGGACGTTCATGCCGACGAGTTCGCTCACCCGCATACCGGTCGAATACAGCACTTCCAGTATCGCCCTGTCGCGCACCCCCAACAGGTCGTCAAGGGAAGGGGATGTTACCAGGGCTATTATTCTCTCGGTATCCAGAAATTCGGGTAGGCGCTTGTCGAGCTTCGGGGTGAATATGCTGTCTGCGGGGTTCTTCCTGATATATTTCTCCCTGAAAAGGAATTTGAAAAAGGACCTTATCGCTCCAAGTTTCCTCACCACGGTCCGTTTCGCGCAGTTATTCTCCTTCAACCTGGCCAGAAAACGCCGAAGGTCAAGGTGAGTTATATCCTTCGGGTCCTTATCGTTCAAGAACTCCGCCATCTCCGTCAGGTCCGAACGGTAATTGCGCAAAGTGTGCTCGGAATAGTTCTTCTCTATGCTGAGATAATTCTCGAACTTTTCTATGAAACGCTTCACTTATCCTCATCCTTTTGCTGGTCCTGCCCGGAGCTTTCCTCTTGGCCTTCGGGAAGCTTCCGGGTGGTGTACGTGCACTTGGGATAATTCGTGCAGCCGTAGAACATGCCCCTTCTGGACTTGCGTTCCACCAGCTCGCCGTCACAACCTTCCGCGGGACACTTTACGCCGGTGGTTATCGACTTGGCGTTCTTGCACGCGGGGAACCCCGAACAGCTCAGGAACCTTCCGCGCCGGCCCCATTTAATGACCATGGGCCGTCCGCAAAGCTCGCAAACCTCGTCGGTCTTGACCACCTGGCGCTTGACGCTCTTCATCCTGTCCTTGGCTTCCTCGAGCTTTTTGGAAAAAGACGAGTAAAAATGGCTGAGAACATGGTCTATATCGACCTTGCCGTCCTCGATGCCGTCAAGTTCGTTCTCCATCTTCGCGGTGAACTCGGCGTCCACTATGCCGGGGAAATTATCGACAAGGAGCTTGTTTACCAGCTCCCCGAGTTCGGTGGGCTGCAGGCTCCTGCTCACGCGCTTTATGTAGTTTCGGTTTATCACGGTCCTTATTATGGGCGCGTAGGTGGAGGGCCTGCCTATGCCTTTTTCTTCGAGGTCCTTGACCAGCGAGGCGTCGGTATAACGCGGCGGCGGCTTGGTAAAATGCTGTTCGGGAAGGAGTTCTTCCAGATCGACCTGTTCGTCCTCTTCAAGCGGCGGGATCTCCTCCATGCCCTCCTCCTGTTCGGAATCGTCACGGTATGGTTTCAGAAACCCGTCGAACTTGAGCTCCGCCCCGCCCGCCCTGAAGCGGTACTCCCCGGCGTCTATGTGTATGGTGAGCACATTGAACAGAGCGCTCTTCATCTGGCTGGATATGAATCTTTTCCATACCAGTTCGTAAAGTTTGTATTCATCCGGGCTCAAGTACTTCTCTACTTCCTTCGGGTGCCGCAGGGGAAGCGTGGGCCGTATCGCCTCGTGTGCCTCCTGCGCCCTTTTCTTGGACTTGTACTGGGGCGGTTTGGCGGGACAGTACTTTTCACCGTACTTATCGCTTATATACTCCCTGGCCTCCTTCTGGGCGTCATCGGAGATACGCACCGAATCGGTACGCATATAGGTTATCAGTCCCACGCTGCCCTCGGATCCCAGTTCCACGCCTTCATAAAGGGTCTGGGCGGTCCTCATGGTCTTGTTCGCCGAAAAGTTCAGCTTATTGAAAGCGTCCTGCTGCATCACCGAAGTAGTGTAGGGCGAGCGGGGATGGCTCTTCTTGTCCCTGCGGCTTATGTCGGCGACAACGAAACGTTCCTTCTTGAGCCGGCCGGTTATTTCGTCTGCCGAGTCCTTGTCCGGTATGCTTATCTTCTCGCCCTTGTGCTTGACCAGTTTAGCCTTGAAAGAAGCCGGCGGATCGCCTTCACCGGGCTTGTAGTCCTGTTTGGCCAGGATGGCGTCTATGCTCCAGTATTCCTCGGCGGTGAACGCCCGGATCGCCTCCTCCCGTTCCACTATGAGCCTTACCGCCACCGACTGCACCCTGCCCGCGCTAAGGCCCCTTGTAACCTTGCCCCAGAGAAGCGGACTGAGAGAATAGCCCACTATCCTGTCCAGCATCCTCCTTGCCTGCTGGGCGTTGACCTTGTTCATGTCGATTTCCCGGGGGGTATTGAAAGCTGCCTTTACGGCTTTTTCGGTTATCTCCTCGAAACTCACCCTGTGAATATCCGCCTCGTTCTTGGAGAACTGGTTCTTAAGATGCCAGCATATGGCCTCACCCTCCCTGTCGGGGTCGGCCGCGAGATATATACGGTCAGCGTCCTTGGCCTCCTTCTTCAGGCTGGTCAGGTATTTTTTCCGGCCCTTCATCACCTTGTACTCGGGCTTGAAGCCATCTTCGAAATCTATGCCCATCTTCCCCTCGGGCAGGTCTATTATATGACCCATGCTCGCGAGCACCTTGTAATCCTTGCCCAGTATCTTGTTTATCGTCTTGGACTTTGCCGGCGACTCCACTATTACAAGATGTTTACCCGAACCGGATTCCTTCCCGGAGGTCTTCTTTTTCTTCTGCTGCTTCTTTTTGCCAGATGAAGCGGCAGTCTTCTTTTTTTTCTTCTTTTCGGCATGCATGATAACATCTCCTTAAGGGTCAGCGCACCGTCTGACCGGTAATTTCCAGGCTGGGCGGGGAACTCTCATTACCCGCCGAAGCATCAAGGCGTATCTCCTCGAGTATATCTTCCACGCGTGTCACCAGTTTGGCGCCGTTCTGTATAAGCATGTTAGTGCCCCTGCTGGTCGCGAAATCCGCCCGTCCGGGCACCGCGAAAACCTCTCTACCGTGTTCAAGCGCGAAATCCGCGGTAATAAGGGCCCCGCTCCTGGCGGCGGCCTCGACGACCACCACGCCCTTGCACAGGGCACTGATTATCCTGTTCCTCTGCGGGAAACTCCTTCTTGTCGGCGACTGCCGGGAAGGATATTCAGTCAGTACCGCGCCTCTTTCGGCTATCCTTTCGGCAAGTTCTTCCGCTTCCGGCGGGTATATATGCCGAAACCCGCTGCCCATGACGGCTATCGTCCTGCCTCCGGCCCGGAGGGCGCCCTCATGGGAGGCCGTGTCTATTCCCCTGGCCATGCCGCTGACGACGGTGATACCCGCCTCAGCAAGGCCCGAAGCCAGTTCCCGGGCCATACGCTCACCGTATGAAGTGCAGCGCCGGGATCCCACAACGGCCACCGCGTTGGCATCCTCCGGCCTGAACTGTCCCTTGATGAAAAGGACCGCCGGGGGATCGTATATCTCTCTAAGCGCACCCGGATATCCTTTTTGGCCCGGACACAAAAGGCGTATGCCTCTGGATGTGATGTACTCCATCTCCTCCGCGAAATCTTCCGAGTTTCTGGCCCCGCGTAACAGGTCCTTGTTCCTGAAAGCTCTTCCCAGCACGCTCTGGAGACGCTGATCGGTCATGCTGAAAATATCCTCTGTATCATCCGCCTCCTCGAGAAGCATGGCTATCCTCCGCGGCCCGAGACCGGGCACCATGCTCAGCGCAAGTATATCCGAAGAAGTCCTGTTCAAAATCCCTCCTCTTCGAGTTCATTACTCTCGGCCATTTTAAGGAAAACATCGGTAATAGCCGGGTCGAGCTTATGTCCTTTTTCTTCTTTGATTATCTCGATCGCTTTTCGCCGGGAATAGCCTTTACGATACGGGCGGTCAGCTGTTAACGCTTCGTAAATATCGGCCACCGCGAGGACCCTGGACTCGATGGGGATATCATCTCCCTTTTTCCCCTGGGGATAACCCGTTCCGTCATAGTTCTCGTGATGGTTGGCCATGATGGGGATTATATCCCTCAGAAAATATACCAGGCTTATGACGTCGGCCCCCCAGTGGGGGTGTTTCTTGATCTCTTTGAACTCATCGGAACTGAGCTTGCCGTTCTTGAAAAGGATCCGGTCGTCAATGGCCAGTTTACCCAGGTCGTGTAATAGCGACGCCACTTTCAGCTTCCCTATACTGACCATGTCAAGTTTGAGCTTCTTCGCCAGGAGCACCGCGATATGCATAACGCGCGCCGCGTGATGCGCGGTCTCCGGATCGCTTACCTTGGAAGCGGCAAAAAGCGTCTCCACCACTTCCTGATAGGCCGAATGCAATTTGTCGGTCTCAAGGCAATGCTCCCTCACCCTGCCTCCGGGAGGCGCCGGGCACTCCCTGCCGATGAACATATAGAAAAAATTACTTTTCTCCTTGAGGGGAAGAGCCAACCAGCAGAAGTATTTTACATCTTCCTTTGCCACGACCGGGGTGTCGAACTTGCAGATCGCCTTGTTCCGCTTAACGGTGCCGAATATTTCTCTTACCTGATCGCGCGCCGCCTGGGGTATTATGCCTGTTATCCAGTTCGACCCCATCAGCTTTTTCCTAGTGAGTCCGAACAGATCGAGATGGCGTCTGTTGGCGAACACCGCCCCGCCTTTCGAATCGGTCACTACCACGCAGGCGTCAACGTTCTGCAGCAACTTCTCGAAAAAGAGCGCCCACAGTATGGTGCTTTTATTCAGACGTTTTTCGCTGGTCTTTTTCTTCTGCATTTACTATCCCCGTTATCCTTTCAACTACCCCGGCCACATCGAGTTCGTCCGTATCCACATGGAAATCCGCTTTCTGGTAGAAGGGCCTCCTGTAATCCAGAAGCTGGCGGATGCGCTCCTTGGGATCGCGGACTTTGAGAAGAGGCCTGTGGCCGCTTCCCGCGGTCCTTTCATAGATGCTCTCGGCATCGGCCCAGAGGCATATCACTATACCCCCTCTCTTGAGAGCGGTGACATTCTCCTCGTCGAGCACAACGCCGCCTCCTGTATCAACCACAAGACCGCTCCGCGCGGCGACCTCTCTTACCACTTCCTTCTCCACCTTCCTGAAATAGGCTTCGCCGTCCTCGGCGAATATCTCGTTTATCGGGCGTTCCTCCCTGGCAACGATAAGCTCGTCCAGGCTCACGTATTCCCTGCCAAGTTCAGCGGCAAGGGCTTTGGCGACCTCGGTCTTGCCCGTTCCCATGAAACCCACCAGCACCACGTTCTTCAAACTATATCTCCTTTACAGTGCTCATATACCCGTTATAGTTCCTCTTTATCTCACCGACTGAATCGCCCCCGAACTTCTCCAGGAAGGCCGAAGCAAGCTCGATGGCTACCGTTGACTCGGCCACCACCCCGCAGGCGGCCACCGCTGAGACGTCCGAACGCTCCGTAGCTGCCCCCGCCGTCTTTTTAGTGTCGATATCCACAGAACTCAGGGGCTCACCCAGCGTGGCGATGGGTTTCATGAAACCCTTTACCACTACCGCCTGTCCGTTGGTGACTCCACCCTCAAGCCCTCCGGCGTTGTTCGAGGACCTGGTGAAAACCTTCCCGGAAGCGTCATATCCTATCGCGTCATGTGAAAGAGAGCCTTTCCTCGAAGCGCATTCGAGGCCTTTACCTATCGAAACGGCCTTGACAGCGGGTATCGAGACGACGGCCCTGGCAAGAGTGCCGTCAAGCTTCCTGTCCCACTGGACGTAACTTCCCAATCCGGGGGGAACCCCCACCGCCAATACCTCGAAAGAACCCCCCAGGGTGTCCTTCTCTTCCCTCGCCCTGTCGATAGCCTCGCACATCAGCTTTTCGGCCTTCGCATCGGCACAGCGGACCTTTGAAGCGGAAATATCCGCCGCTTTCTCGATCTGATCGAAAGAAAGCCCCTCTGTATCCGCCTCGATGCCGCCTATCATCGTCACGTGACTAGTGATACGCATCCCGAACTCTTTAAGCAGCAGTTTGGCGCAGGAACCGGCAGCCACCCTCATCGCCGTCTCCCTGGCGCTGGCCCGCTCAAGGACATCCCTCGCGTTATCAAAACCGTACTTGTGTATGCCCGCAAGGTCCGCGTGCCCGGGCCTGGGTTTTTTCAGTTCCTCGAGCTCGTCGATCTTGTGATCGGCGTTATGTATCATGATACCGATGGGACTTCCTATCGTTACCCCCTTACGGCAGCCGCTCACGAATTCCGGCTTTTCAGGTTCGATCGCCATGCGCCCGCCCCTGCCGTAACCGTGCATCCTGCGTTTAAGCTCGGAAGCGACGAACTTCTGGTCGATAGCCAGTCCCGCAGGCATACCGTCCAGTATGACCATTATGCCCCTTCCGTGAGATTCTCCCGCGGTCATGTATCTCAACATGTCTGTCTCCTTTTTTTATCACAGACCCAAAAACAAATAATCCAGTATCTTTTCCCCGTAAAGCAGGCTTATAAAGGCGCCCAGCGAAAGGTAAGGCCCGTAGGCTATCTCCTCCTTGCCGAATCGCAGCTTCATAAATAGACCCACCCCCGCTCCGAGCACCGGGGCCATGAAAAAGGTGAGCATTACAAGCTTCCATCCGAGAAAAGCCCCTATCATCGCCATGAGCTTGACATCACCTCCGCCCAGGGCCTCTTTCTTGAAGACGAGCTCGCCCACCACACCCAGCACGAACATGCTCCCGCCTCCGGCGAGTACGCCCAGGACCGAGTCAAGAAAAGCTCCAGGATAGGTACCCCCGCCGGTAAGTCTGAACACGGTCGCCAGCACAAGGCCCAGCACGATGCCGGGAATGCTTACCGAATCCGGTATTTCCTGGTGCTCTATATCTATAGCCATGATAACTATAAGAGAACAGGTGAAAAACCAGTATACAAAGAACGCCGGGCTCAGTGAAAAATAATATAAAAGCAATACGCCTGAAAGAGCCGTAACCAGCTCGACAATAAAATACCTTAAAGGTATCGGCGTGCCGCAGTTTCGGCACTTTCCCTTCAGGATTAGATAGCTGATCAGGGGGATGTTGTCATACCACCTGATCGGCTTTCGGCAGAAAGTGCAGTGCGACCCGGGCCATACCACCGACTTGCCCAGGGGTATCCTGTAAATGCACACGTTCAGGAAACTGCCGATGATCGTACCGGAAACGAACACTAAAAAATACTTCATCTGATTGCTTCCAGCTCTCGTAATGCCGCCCGCTCCATTACGGGCCTGCCCTCACTGGCGGGCGTGCCGGTCCAAATACAGAAAGCGAACGCACCCTGCCCGACAAGCATACCCAGCCCGTTCAGTGCCGTAAGGCCCTTTTCACGCGCGGCCCTGACAAGCGGAGTTTCATGCGCGTAGACCAGGTCATAGACGGTCATTCCCTCCTCCAGCACCTCGGACGGGACCGGCAGGGGGTCGGTCTCTTTCATCCCCAGAGGGGTAGCGTTCACGACAAGATCGCATCCTTTGGCCTCAAGAGGCGATGATGCCGCCTCCAGCGCCGAGATCGTGCCGCCCGAAGAAAGCTGCTTGCTGTAGATCTCCTCGAGTTCGGCGAGCTTATCCCTGTCTACATCATATACCTTGACCGATAATGGAAGGTCCTTTCTCAGGGTAGCCATGTAGAGCGCGAGCACCCTTCCTGCGCCTCCGGCGCCGGCAACGAAAACCTGCTTGCCGGCAAGAGTGAGCTTCGCCTCATCCCTGAGCGATTGGTAGAACCCGTAAGCATCGGTATTGTCGAGCAGAACTTTCCTCCCGTCGACCTTTACCGTATTGACAGAACCGATGATATCCACCCAGTCGGTGGTCTCAACCTCGAGGAGGGAACATTTCTCCAGCAGCTGCCTTACCCGTATCTTGTAGGGCACGGTAACATTGAAACCGCTGAGACGTCCGCTGAACACGTTCTCGCTCAGAAAAGCCTCAAGGTCCTCTTCCGCTGTATCGAAAAGTCTGTACTCGGCGGATATGCCGAAATGCTTGAAAGCGGCGTTATGCATAGCGGGCGAGAGCGAATAATTGATATTCCTGCCCACCAGGCCGTACAATTTCCTGTCCTGCGTGTCATTTTCCATAACAATGATCTTTAGACACGCCCGGGCGCCTTTAATCCGGCACCCGGGCGGGATTCAGCTATTTTCTCTTCTTGCGTCTGCCGCTTTCAGCGGCGGATTTTTTCTTCCTGATGGAAAGACGGTTAATGGCATTGACGTAAGCCAGAACGCTGGCCTCTATGACATCAGTACTGGTGCCCCTGCCGATGACCATGTCCTTCTTCTGGACCAGTTTGACGCTGGCCTCACCGAGCGCGTCCTTCCCGCTGGTGACCGCGTTGACATGATAATCCACGAGCTTGCCCTTCATACCGGTGGCCTTATCTATCGTCTTGAAACAGGCGTCTATCGGCCCGTCCCCGGTGCCGGTGGCAACAAGCTTCTTCTTGCCCTTGGTTATCTCCACGCTCGCCAGGGGCTTGGTCCCCCTGCCGCTGGCCACATGGAAATTGACAAGCTTGTATTCCTCCGGTATCGTGGCCAGTTCGTTCTCCACTATGGTGGCAAGGTCATCATCGAAGATCTTGTTCTTCTTGTCCGCCAGGTCCTTGAAACGACGGAACGCTTGGTCCAGTTCCTTGCTGGAGAGTGAATACCCCAGTTTTTTAAGCCTCTCCGAGAAAGCGTGACGCCCGGAAAGCTTTCCGAGAACGATCTTGCTTCCCTCGAAGCCGACATCCTGCGGCCTGATGATCTCGTAGGTCACGCGTTTTTTCAGTATCCCGTCCTGGTGGATACCCGATTCGTGGGCGAAGGCATTATCGCCTATTATGGCCTTGTTCGGCTGGATGGGTATACCGGTAAGCTTGCTTACCAGCCTGCTGGTCTTGTAGAGTTCCTTCGTGTTGATGTTCGTCGAGACCCCCGCGAATATGTCCTTGCGCATTTTCATGGCCATGATGATCTCTTCCAGGGAGGCGTTGCCCGCCCTCTCGCCCAGACCGTTCATCGTGCACTCGATCTGGCGCGCGCCGTTAAGCACCGCAGCAAGGGAATTACTAACCGCAAGGCCCAGGTCATTATGGCAATGCACGCTTATAACGGCCTTGTTTATGTTGGGCACGTTGTTGAAAAGGTGCTCTATGGTCCGGCCGAATTCCTGGGGCACGGTATATCCCACCGTATCGGGGATGTTGACCGTTTTCGCCCCCGCCTTTATAACCCCTTCGACCACCCTGGCGAGAAAGTCAAGTTCGGTTCGGGATGCGTCCTCCGGGGAGAACTCGACATCACCGAACTTCTTCCGGGCGTACTTGACCGCCTCAACGGAAGTTTTGAGTATCTCGTCCTTGGCCTTGCGCAGCTTATACTGCATATGTATCTTACTGGTCGCCAGGAACACATGGACCCGCGCCCTTTTGGCCTTCTTAAGGGCCAGATACGCGTCATCGATGTCCTGCCGGATGGCCCTGGCCAGACCGCAGATAACGGGCTTTTTGATATGCCTGCTTACGGTCTTGACCGCCTCCAGGTCTCCAGCGCTTGTGCGCGGGAACCCGGCCTCGATTATGTCAACACCGAGGTTCTCCAGCTGGTGGGCTATCTTCAGTTTCTCGTTGACCGTCAGGCTGGCACCCGGGGTCTGTTCCCCGTCCCTCAGGGTAGTGTCGAATATGAGCACTTTATCTTTTTTCATGGTTCTGCACCTCGTTTACATCCATGGCATCATGCCACGAAGTTCTTCGCCGACCTTCTCTATCCTGTGCTGCTTCTCCTGCTCGGTGATCTTGTTGTAATTGGGCCGGCCTTCCTTGTTCTCCTTGATCCATTCGTCGGCGAAGCTGCCCGACTGGATCTCCTGGAGTATCTTCTTCATCTCCTGGCGCGTTTTTTCGCTGATAACGCGCTTGCCCCTGGTTATATCACCATACTCAGCCGTATCGGAAACCCTTTTACGCATGCCGTAGATACCGTATTTGTAGATCAGGTCCGTGATGAGCTTAAGTTCATGCAGGCACTCGAAATACGCTATCTCGGGCTGGTACCCGGCTTCGACCAGCGTGTCGAAACCGGCTTTGATAAGTTCCGAAGCGCCGCCGCAGAGAACAGACTGCTCACCGAACAGGTCCGTTTCCGTCTCTTCCTTGAAAGTAGTCTCTATCACACCGGCCCTGGTCCCGCCAATGGCCTTGGCGTAAGCGAGCGCTCTGTCCATGGCCTTACCGGTCGCGTCCTGGAATATGGCCACAAGACACGGCACGCCTTTATCCTGTTCGTACATCTCGCGAACAAGCGCTCCGGGCCCCTTCGGCGCGACCATGAACACATCCACATTCTCGGGCGGCACGATCTGCTTGAAATGGATGTTGAACCCGTGAGAGAAGACAAGCGCGTTACCCTCCTCGAGGTTCGGCTCTATGGCGCTTTTATAGACTTGGGCCTGCACGTGGTCCTGGGTGAGTATCTGGATGATGTCGGCCTGCTTCGCGGCCTCCTCCGCGGACAGGACCTTGAACCCGTCCTTTTCGGCCTGCTCGTGGTTGGGCGTTCCCTCAAGCTCGCTGACGATAACGTCCACGCCGCTGTCCCTGAGGTTCAGCGCCTGGCCGCGCCCCTGAATACCGTAACCTATCACCGCGACCTTGAGGTCCTTGATAACGTTCAGGTCCGCGTCCTTGTCATAGTAGATCTTAGCCATCTCTTCCTCCTTTTTATATTAGCTATGAAATATTCTAATCAGCCTGCAGGGCTATCTTGCCCGTGCGGGTTATCTCTGTTATGCCGTACGGCCTCAAAAGTTCTATAAGCGCGTTTATCTGGTGCTCGTCACCGGATTCCTCGATGGTCACGAACTTCTTGCCGGCGTCGACGATCTCGGCCCCGGTGGAATCGACTATCTTCACAAGCTGCTCCCTGGTCTTGGCGTTGGTGGCCTTGACCTTGATGAGAATGAGCTCCCTGCTGACGTATTCTCCCCCGGTAAGGTCCTGGACCCTTATAACGTCAATGAGCTTGTTCAGCTGCTTCTTGATCTGCTCGAGTATCCTTTCGTCGGATTCGACCACGATCGTCATCCTGGAGAAGTTCGGGTCCTCGGTCTCCCCAACGGCAAGCGAATCGATATTGTATCCGCGGGCGCTAAAAAGGCCCGCTATCCTCGCCAGAACGCCGAACTTGTTCTCGACCAAAACTGATAGAACGAATTTATCCATTTCAACCTCTTTTCTTTTTAAAATCGCTATGCCAGTCCGTGAAGCATGTTGTTAATGGCTTCACCCGCCGGGACCATGGGAAAGACGTTCTCTTCCTTGTCTATGAGAACATCCAGCATAACCGGACCCTTGGTCTTGAGCATCTTCTTGAGCGCCGGGACAACCTCCTCTTTACGGGTGATGCGCATACCGGTCGCGCCGAAACTCTCGGCGAGTTTCACGAAATCCGGGCACATCGTGCATTTACCGGCATCAAGGGGCGTGAACGCGTAACGTTTGTCGTAAAAAAGTTCCTGCCACTGACGCACCATCCCCAGATAACCATTATTGAGTATGACGACCTTGACCGGTATCTTCTCGCAGACGGCCGTCGCCAGCTCCTGTATGTTCATCTGGATGCTCCCGTCGCCGGCTATGTCTATGACTATGCTGCCGGGCTTTCCGATCTGGGCGCCTATCGCCGCCGGAAAACCGTACCCCATGGTACCAAGGCCTCCGCTTGATATCCAGGTCCTCGGTTTGGTGTAGGTAAAGAACTGCGCCGCCCACATCTGGTTCTGGCCGACCTCGGTGGTAATTATGACGTCCTCATCCTTGGTCAACTGGTATATCTGTTCGACGACGTACTGCGGCTTTATGGTCTTGCCGTCCTTGTACCTCAGCGGAAGCTCCTTCTTCCACTTGTTGATCATGCGGTGCCACTGGGTGTAATCACCTTTTTTCACGGACTTGTTAAGCTCGCGCAGTATCTTCCTGGCATCGCCTATGACCGGAATATCGACATGCACGTTCTTGCTGACACTGGAAGGGTCTATGTCGATATGAACCACCAGGGCGTTCGGGGCGAAAGCGTCGAGCCTTCCGGTGACCCTGTCGTCGAACCTGGCCCCCACGGCTATGATCATGTCCGAATCCTGTATCGCATGGTTCGCGTACGCTGTCCCGTGCATACCAAGCATGCCCAGGCTGAGCTTGTCGTCCTCAGGGAACGCACCAAGCCCCATCATGGTCGTGGTCACGGGTATATCCGTCTTGCGCGCCAGTTTGGTAAGTTCCTTTTCCGCACCGGAGAGTATTATGCCTCCCCCCGCGTATATGACCGGGCGCTTGCTTTTCTCCAGAGCCTGGGCGATACGCTTTATCTGGCCGGGATGCCCCTCATAAGTGGGCTTGTATCCCTTCAGCGAAACGGTTCTGGGGTACTTGAACTCGGCCCCGTTCATCTGCACATCCACCGGCAGGTCTATCAGTACCGGACCCGGCCGGCCTGACCTTGCTATGTGAAAAGCCTCTTTCACTGTCCTGGCCAGTTCCTTGACGTCCTTGACAAGGTAGTTATGTTTTGTTATGGGCCTTGTGATACCGACCATGTCCGCTTCCTGAAAGGCGTCGTTACCGATGAGGGTGCATTTTACCTGACCGGTAATGGCGACTATCGGTATCGAGTCCATGTAGGCGGTGGCTATACCGGTAACAAGGTTGGTCGCCCCGGGACCGGAAGTGGCCACACAGACACCGACCTCACCGGTAGCACGCGCGTAACCGTCAGCGGCGTGCACGGCCCCCTGTTCGTGGCGTGTAAGATGGAACTTGATCTCCTTCTCGTCGAAAAGCCTGTCACATAGAGGCAGGAGAACACCTCCGGGATATCCGAATATATGCCTGACTCCCTCTTCATGCAGGCTCTTGACCATGATTTCCGCGCCTGTTATCTTAGCCATTTTGCTTCCTTTCCACCTCTGGAGATAGGTATAATATTGATTTCCTATTATTTATATATACATTTTGTCTAATCAGTATAGCAACATGGTTTTTCTTTGTCAAGAAAAGCCGCTGCCCTTGTATTAATAGACAGTTTTTACCCTAACTTCCTTCATTCCATTGACTTAAAAAAACAGCCGGGGATCCCCGGCTGCGAGAAGGCGCTCCTGGTACGCTTCCCCAGGCGCTTATTCCTTATAAACCCTTGGGACCCTGTCGGTTATCGCCGAAAGTATCTCGTAGGGAATGGTGCCGGCAAGCTTGGCTATCTTCTCAACCGGGATGCTGGATCTGCCCTGGCTGCCCAGGAGAACCACTTCATCACCCACCCTCACGTCTTTGACATTACCCACATCAAGAAGGGTCTGGTCCATGGTCACCATCCCGACTATCCTCACGTACTGGCCTTTCACCAGGGCCTCGGCCTTGTTGGAAAGTATCCTTCCGTAACCGTCGGCGTAACCTATGGGAATGGTCGCTATCCTTGTATCCGTCTGGGTTATGTAGGTCCTCCCGTAGCTTATGGACCTTCCCGGAGGGGTATCCTTTAAATGCACGATCCTCGTTTTCAGGTTCATAACCGGATAAAGCTCGAACTCATCACGGAAGCTCTCTTTGGGATAGACCCCGTAAAGAAGGATACCCGTCCTCACCAGGTTAAGGTGGGACCTCCTCCAGTCCACCACTGCGATACTGTTGGCGGCATGCTTGTATTTAAGACGGACCCCCGATCGCTCGGCTTCATTTATCACTTTCTCGAAACAGCTTATCTGCATGCGCGTCATAAGCTTGTCCCTGCCTGCCGAGGAAAAGTGCGTATAAAGGCCTTCTATTTCTATGCCGTCGAACGAACGGGCCTTTTTTATGAATTCAACCGCATCCTCATGCCATACCCCTATCCTTCCCATGCCCGTATCCACCTTGATATGCACTCTCGGGGTCCTGCCGGTCCTACCGGCAATGCCTGACAAGACCTCCAAAAGACCCGTATCACACAGAGTGAGCGTGATATCGTTCTCAACCGCGGCCTGAGCTTCCTCATCCAACACCGAACCAAGGACCAGGACCGGAACAGTTATGCCCTCACAGCGCAGCTTAAGGCCTTCATCGACCGTTGCGACGCCTAGATAATTGACCCCTTCCTCCACAAGGGCCCTGCTCACCTGGGATATCCCGTGCCCGTAGGCGTTGGCCTTGACCACTGCCAGGACGTGGACATCCTCGTCGATGAGCGCGCGTATCTTCCGGAGGTTGTGCCTTACTGCCCCCAGATCGACCTCCGCCCAGGTGGGCCTGTAGGTTGTTTTCTCAAGTACTTCCATTTTCCTTCCGCGGTTCGGTAACGTTACAGTATTTTGAATGCATGTACATCGGATCCAGCTTATCCGCGTTCGCTTCGGCCTTTGCGGCTCTTTCCGTTCCAAGCCTGGCTATGTCAGCGGCGTGAGGATACCAGTCGATATCCTCCAGACACTCAACGCGCCGTGAGAGTTCAAGCTGCTTTTTATATTTTATCACGCCGCTGCCGAAAAGAACAACATCCTCTTTCAGCCCGGCGAGGAACTCTTCCACGTCCGTGAGGAGGTAATCGGTATCTCTCCTGGGCAGCTTCCCTGTCGTCGAATATACTGCTGTATAGACCTTCCCTTTATGCGCGTCCAGAAAAGGCGCGATCTTAGCGCCCAGGTGCGCGCACTTGACGGCCGAGGCGTCCATGCTCGGCACACCGACAGCCTTTACTGCTGTCGCCGCCGCGAGGGCTTTGACAGTGGCCACCCCTATACGGAGCCCCGTAAAGGACCCCGGCCCTAGCCCGACACAGACCAGATCCAGCTGCTGAACGCGCCAGGCGGCCTCTTCGAGAAGCGACTTTATCGTAGCTACGAGTATCTCGCTGTGCCGTATGCCCGCTTCCTCATGGAAACAAGCGCACTGGCGGCCGTCCTCAAGACAGGCCACGCTCAGGAACTTCGTGGATGTATCGAACGCCAATACCTTCATGCCGTGTTCACTATCTCCTTGAATTTATCTCCCACGCTTTCAATGCGAATCTTCCTTTTCGCATGGTCCTCGTGTGAAAAGCTGACCTTAAGGTATTCATCGGGCAATAAGTCCAGTATCTTATCCGCCCACTCGACGACGGTTATCCCGCCTCCATAAAAATACTTTTCATAGTCCAGGGTCTGGCAAAAGCTTTCCCTGTCAAGCCTGTACACGTCGAAATGATAGAGATCAACCCCCTCATGATACTCTTTAAGCACAACGAACGAAGGACTGTTCACATAAAGATAGTCCCCGTATCCCAGGCCCTTGGCCAATCCCTTGACGAAAACCGTCTTTCCCGTTCCCAGATCCCCGATAAGGGCTACCACGTCCCCGGCCTCAAGGGAAAGGGCTATGCGCGCGGCAAGCTCCATGGTCTGTTCTGGCGAAACTGTTGTAAGGGTCGCGCCTGTTTTGCTCATAGATGTCTGTAGCCTTTCATTTTTAAGGGGCTTTCCCTGCCGCCCGGGTCCACTCTGATGAGCCCCTTCTTTTCGGGAACGATAGTGCCGATCACGGCATATTCAGTCTTTTTCTTCCTGGTGAGTTCTTCCGCGTCACCCGGCTTCATCGAAAAAAGAAGCTCGAAGCTTTCACCGTAGAACAAGGCATCCTCTATGCAGAGCCCCCTGGATAGAGGGATATCAGCGGTATACAACCTTGCGCCCACGCGGCTGGCCGAGGCCATCCTTCCAAGGTCCATCGCGATGCCGTCGGATACATCTATCATCGCGTTTACCCTGTAGTGCCGCGTCAAGTACCGCGCCTGGTCAAGCCGCGGCCTGAAATCAAGATGTTCTCTCCTTCCGTTCCTGCAGGGCGCGGTGATGAGAAGCTTATCGCCCACCCTGGCCCCGTCCCGGGTCGTGAGCCTCCCGCGGCTCGCGCGGCCGATCACCGAAACATCGATCACCAGACTGCGTGAAGCCGTGAGGTCGCCTCCCAGGACCGTCATCCCGTAATCGCCGCAGATCGAGAAAATACCGTCGTAAATGGCCCTGATCGAAGAATCCCTTATCCCGGAAGGAACCCCCAGGGACACCAGTATATGTTCGGGTTCCCCTCCCATCGCGGCTATATCGCTTATATTGACGGCGACGGCCTTTCGGCCTATCCTGGCGTAACCGGCGCGCTTTACGCTGAAATGCACTCCTTCTGTCAACATGTCGCTCGCCCAGAGAATGTAACCCCCCCTGCCGTCGGCCAGGACGGCACAGTCATCGCCTATCCCCTTTTTAACGCCCCCGGGGGGCTGTCCGGCCCGGCGCTTTATCATATCTATGACCGCAAGCTCCCTCATCAGGATAACACCTTCTTTATCTTTTTTCTGTCGGGCGCGCGGATAACGCCCTTTTCGGTTATTATCGCGGTTATGAGCTTGCTCGGGGTGACATCGAAAGCCGGGTTCCACACGTCCACACCCGGAACGGTAACGCAGCTTGAACCGACGGTCCTTACTTCTTCGGGGGCGCGCTCTTCGATGCTTATCCCGCTCCCGTCGGGTATGGCAAGGTCGAACGTTGAAAAAGGAGCGGCCACATAAAAGGGCACCTTGTGGTAACTGGCAAGAACGGCGAGATTGTAGGTACCGATCTTGTTCGCGGTGTCACCGTTCGACGCGATCCTGTCGGCCCCGACAACTACGGCGTCTATCCCCTTCTGGTCCATGAGCGAGGCGGCCATGTTATCGCAGATAAGCGTGGTGGGCACTCCTTCACGGGTAAGCTCCCAGACGGTAAGCCTCGCCCCCTGCAGCACCGGGCGCGTCTCGTCGGCATATACCCTCTGTATTTTTTTCCCGGCGGCGGTTATGACCGAGACCGCTGTGCCATGGCCGGCCGTCGCCAGCCCCCCGGCGTTACAGTGCGTAAGGACGCGGGAAGAGGGTTTTATGAGAGCGGCTCCCTTTTCCCCTATAAGCCTGCATATCCTGTTGTCCTCCTCGAGTATGCCGTGAGCCTTTTCGAGTATCAGTTTTTTCAGCTCCGGCACGCTCTTATCGCGGTTCTGCTCAACCAGACCTGTCACCTCTTCGAGCGCCCAGAAGAGGTTGCGCGCTGTCGGTCGCGCCGTGGCAAGGTACTCGACGGTCCTGTCCAGGTCCCTTTTAAAAGTCCGGTACTTTGCCGCGCGGCTTGACCTCACGCCCAGATACGCCCCGTACGCCCCCGCGATGCCTATGGCCGGCGCCCCGCGCACCTTGAGATGGCGTATGGCCTCCCACATGTCCCTGGCACTGCGGCAGGATATGTACCGCAGCTTTGCCGGCAGGAGCCTCTGGTCTATAAGTTCTACCCTGTCCTTCTTCCAGCGTATCGTCTCGACTGACATGACGATTATTTCCTTTCAGTGTTTTAAGTTCCTATACCCCTCATCATGAAAACAAGCACCACCATGGCCAGGTTATGCATGATATGCACCGTCATGGAACTCACCAGTGAGCCCGTCTTCTCGTATAGATAGGCCAAGAGAAGTCCCAGCATCATTATGGGCAAAAACCCCACGGCGTGCGCGTGCAGCATCGCGAAAACGGCGGCCGTCAGCATCATCCCCCAGAACACGCCCAGGCTTTTCTTCAAGGCCCCGTACATAAAACCCCTGAAGAAGATCTCTTCGGCTATCGGCCCGAAAACGGCGGCGAAGACCGTGGACAACCACAGCACCACAGTCTCTTTCTCCTCCATGAAAACCTCAACTATTGGCTGTACCGGAGGGCGATACTCTATAAGCTGGGTGACGAAATATGTCCCCAGCATTATCAGGAAAAGAACGGGTACCAGACAGATATAGCCGACCGCCGCGTAAAAAACGGCTTTTCTGAAACCCTTCGCGGTAAGCCCTATCTGGCTTATGTCCTGCCCGTATTTATCCACCACGAAATAGACTATCACGCTTATGCCGATAAGGTTCATCATGGCGGTATTGAAGACCATGCGGAAGTTCTCGTTGCGCAGTATCGGGAAAATATGAGAAAGAAAGGCCTGGACTATTATTATCGCGTAGCCGGATGCGAGGAATATAAGCGCGACGCGGACGACATCGCCCGGAGTCCAGCGGGGCTTATCCTGCTCCTGGAGCCTTATCCTGAGGGGCTCCCGCCGGAAAAGCCTCACCAGGAAATACCCGTCGAGTATGAACCCCACCAGTATGACGAAAAGGATGGCCAGGTTCACCAGACCTATGAAAATATAGAACACCGGGTCGGTCTCGGAGAGTTTCTGTATCTTCTCCTGGCGGGCGCTTATATCCTCTTCGTCGAAAAGCTCGCCTTTTTTCGCTTTTTTTTCTTCGGCGGGGGCGGCCTCCTCATCCTTTTCGGCGGCCAATTGTTCGGTTTTACCGGCACGCTCCTTCTGGAGCCTTTTCTCTGCGGTCGAGGCAAGATTTATCAGCAGTATAAAGAGCGCCAGCGCTATATAAAGCTTGTTACGGTATAAAAATGCGGATAATTTTCCCATAAGAATGATCTACCCCACAACGTTCAGGTGCCTTAACCTGAAAGTGGCACCGAGGCGCTCGGCCATTTCCTTTATGGAGGAAGCGGCCTGTCGCCCCACCATGTCAAGGCACGTGACCTCGCTGTCTATGCCTTCTTCCACGCACTCCTTCACGAAATCGACCACCGCCGCGTACGCTTTCTGCCCGAAAACCGGCCGGCAGGTCCTTTCATAGTTCTTCTCGTCGAGGGCGTTGATGCTGACCGAGACCGAATCGACAAGGCCCGACAGTTCCGGCGCTATACTGCGGCGGGCTATTAGGTTTCCCTCCCCATTGGTGTTAAGGCGTATCCTCCCCCCGTTCTTCTTCACGTAGGAAGCGACCTCCTTAAGCGCGCCGAGGCGCAGGGTCGGTTCACCGAGACCGCAGAAGGTGATCTCCCTGTAACGGGTAACCTCACCGATCGCATCGATAAGCTCCCACGCCGACGGTTCTTTCGTAAGATGGAGGTTATGCCCCTTGACGTAAGTGGATAAGTTCCTCGTGCAGAAACCGCATCTATTGGTACACCTGCCGGTCATGTTAAGGTAAAGCACGTCCCTTATGGGGTAGACTATCGCCCCGTTGGGTTCAAGCCCCAGATGGAAGAGCTGCTGAGCATTATGCGTGGTTATCCGCGCCACGTCCTCCGCCGTCAGCCCGTAGATACCGGAATAAACATCCAGCAGGTACCGCACGTTCGCGGGCTCGTTCCTCTTACCGCGCACGGGCTGGGGCGCGATGTAGGGAGAATCCGTCTCCAGCATGAGGCGCTCCGGAGGAAGATGCCTCACCACCTCGCGCAGCTTGCCGGACTTGGGGAAGGTTATGTTCCCAGTGAAAGAAACATAAAACCCCATATCAAGGATTTTTTCCAGCATGCCGATATCACCCGAAAAACAGTGCACCACGCCCCTGGGGGGAAAGTGGCGCACGGAGGATAGCTCTTCGATAAGGTCCTCACCCGCCTCCCTGCAGTGGAGTATGACGGGAAGGTCCAGCTCACCGGCCAAAAGGACCATCTCGCTGAAAAGCTTCCTCTGGTTCTCCGGTCGGGAATACCCCTTGAAATTATCCAGACCCACTTCGCCCACCGCGATCACCTTCTCCCGCAGAAGCAGCATCTCCCTGACAGCCGAGATATCCTTGGCCGTTATTTTATCCGCCTCATGCGGGTGCACCCCCGCCGATGCAAAGACCTCTTCGTGTTCGGCGGCGATACGGATCGCATTCTCGCTGCTGGCGACGCTTATCCCGGGGGATATTATCCGCCGGACGCCCGCCGAACGCGCCCTTTCAAGGACCTCTTCAAGGTCCGCACCGAACTGTTCAAGATCGAGATGGCAGTGTGTATCCACTAAACGCATAGGTAACCTTCTTCCCTGAGAAGTTTTCTCTTCTTCCCCGCCCCACCGGTAAAGCCGCCTGTGGAACCGTCGGATCGGATGACCCTGTGACAGGGCACATCCGGGGCGTAGGGATTCATCTTAAGGGCCTGACCGACCGCCCTGCACGCTTTGGGTGAACCGGCCATCACGGCGACCTGTGAATAGGTCCTTACCTCTCCTTCGGGTATCTTAAGCACCGCCAGAAGCACCTTCTTCCGGAACGCCGTCAGGGACTTATCTTTCATTATCCTTTTACGGAAAACATCCTTACCTGGCATGATACATCACTTTTTGATACGCATGAAAAGGGGTTCTCCCTTGGCGACTTTGGTCCCGGCGGGGAAATCCGTCCACTTTTCAGATTCAATGCGCTCTTTCACCTCGCTGATTATTTCGGGTATGAGCGCGTTATTATCCTCATCAAGGTACATCCGCCCCAGACCGAGCTGCCTCCACATCTCCCCGGCGGTGGCGGGCATGAACGGGGATATAGAGATCGCGGCAACCCTCAGCGTCTCCAGAAGGTCCGTTATTATGAGCTTTATCGCCTCGGTATCACCCTGCCTGGCGAATTCCCACGGTGCGGAAAGCTCGATATACTTATTGGCCTTGCCCACCGCGAGCATTATCGATTCGAGCGCCTCTTTTGTAAAGAGCTTGGGCGTTGCCAGATATTCGTGAAGCCACCCGAAAAGCTGCTCTACCGGCGTTCGGACGGACTTGCTTCGCTCGAGCTGTTCGGCGCTATCCAGCTGCGCGGGGACCTGCGGGGATACGCCGTCAAAATATTTCTCGACCATAGTAAGGGTCCTGTTAAGAAGGTTGCCCAGGTCGTTGGCAAGGTCGCTGTTATATATGTTCACCAGTGCTTCCTCGGTGAAATCACCGTCAAGCCCGAGACTTATGGCCCTCAGCATGAAATAACGTATGGCATCGGCGCCGTACTCCTCTCCGAGCATGACCGGGTCGACGATGTTGCCCTTGGACTTGGACATCTTCTCCTGGTCCATCTTCCACCATCCGTGCGCGAATATGGTCCCCGGAAGGTAATCCTCGTCCCTTTCGTGATCCTTGCCGTAGGCGCTTTTGAGCATTATCGGCCAGTATACGGCGTGGTGCCGCAGTATGTCCTTGGCTATCACGTGGAAGTCCGGCGGCCAGAATTTGCCCAGGAGGCCCTTGGCCTCCAGCCCGGAAACATAGTTTATGAGCGCGTCGAACCAGACGTAGACCACGTAATCCCTGTCAAAGGGTATCTCCACCCCCCAGGACATCCTCTGCTTGGGACGCGATATGCACAGGTCCGTAAGCTGCTCCTTGAGGAATCCCAAAACCTCGTTCTTCCTGAACTCGGGCATTATGAAATCGGGATGGGCGTTTATGTATGAAGCCAGCCAGTCCTGGTACTTGCTCATCCTGAAGAAATAGTTCTTCTCCTTGATATG
This sequence comes from Candidatus Omnitrophota bacterium, assembly GCA_014728045.1. NCBI lineage: Bacteria > Pseudomonadati > Candidatus Omnitrophota > Candidatus Omnitrophota bacterium. The sequence continues at coordinate 48,961 of WJMH01000005.1, read as the reverse complement.
CTCGACGGGCCTCGCGCATTCGGGGCACAGACCCCCCGCGGCCTGGGTCTGCGTCCAGAACGTCTCGCAGGGCGTGCAGAACCAGCCGTCGTACTCGCCCTGGTAAATGTCGCCCGCCTCCTTCATGCGGGTAAGGAAAGACTGGACCTCTTTCTCGTGCTGCGGGTCGGTCGTCCTCACGAAATGGTCGTAATTTATCCCCAGCGCGTGCCAGACCTTTTTGAAGTTCGGCACTATCGTGTCGACGAATTCCTTCTCCTTGCCCGGAGCGAAACCGGCCTCGGCGCTCGCCTGCTCTATCTTCTCCCCGTGTTCGTCGGTCCCGGTCAGGAAGAAGACCTCATCCCCGAGCATCTTGTGGTACCGGGATAAAGTATCCACGGCTATCTGGGTGTAAGCGTGGCCTATATGCGGGTTCGCGTTCACGTAATATATGGGTGTTGTAATGTAGAATTTTCCCATTTTATCTTACCTGTCCTCCTTTGCCTCTATCTGTATGTCCCTGATCTTGCCCTCGCCCAGGTCCACCGTGACCAGTCCCTTGAGGGGATTTATGCCGATGACCTTGCCTATACCGTGCTCGGTCTTTATCTCCCTGCCGAGCTTGGGCATGCCTTTGGTGCAATCCCTGTAGCACGAGTATTCATAGCCCAGGCAGCACATCAGCCTGCCGCAGAGACCCGATATCTTTGAAGGGTTGAGCGGCAGGTTCTGCACTTTCGCCATCTTTATGGTAACAGGATTGAAGTCCTTCAGAAAGGACATGCAGCAGAGCTCCCTCCCGCAGGGCCCGTGCCCGCCGAGCATCCTGGCCTCGTCCCTCACACCGATCTGGCGCAGCTCTATCCTCACCCTGAATATGCTGGCCAGGTCCTTGACCAGATTCCTGAAATCCACCCGGTTCTCCGATGTGAAATAAAATATAATCTTGGACCTGTCGAAGGAATACTCCGCATCAACGAGTTTCATGGGAAGAGCGTGCTGCTTTATCTTCTTATCGCAAAGGGACATCAGGTCCTTTGTCTTGCGCCTGTTCTTCTCTATCTGCTTCTGGTCCCACGGATTGGCCTTTCGTATGACCTTTCTTATGGGCTTTTCAACGCCTGCGAGGTCGCCCGCCTCTTCATTGGCCGATACCACCTCTCCCGATTCCAGGCCCCTGTCGGCTTCGACTATCACCTTGTCACCCGTATCGAGTTTTAGCCCGTTGGCAAGGAAACATTTGACCTCGCCGGCGGACCTAAGCTGTACATGCACAAGTTCCCGCATCGTTATCACTCCTTTTATGTATAAAGCGCCTGAGCGCTGTTGTCACTTTATCATCCCCGGAAGAGCCTGCGCCACCAGCTTCGGGTTGGTATTACCCGTAAGGGCCTTGCGCAAACCCGTCAGCATCTCCACGATATCGAGGATCCTCTCTGTCGTGTATCCGGTGAAATACCCGTAGGCGGCGGAGGAAGAAAGCTCGCCGTCCACCATAAAGGGACCGGCTCCTTCTTTGGCCAGGGCGATGTCGCGGAACATCATTATGAGCATCTCGACGTCCTCAAGGAGTATCTCCCGCTCATCGGTATCCCAGTTGAGGCAGACAGCGTTCTCTTCGCGCGCGATCGTCTCCAGAAGAGCGAGTACGTCCTCCCTTCTCTGGAGAACGCCCTCGGAAATCATCTCGAGCGCTCTGCCGGGGGAACCCTGCGAAAAATACGCCAGGTATGTCGCGAAGTCCCCGCTTAGATCGGCCCCGGACCGCATGATGATATCCCTGGTAGTTTCGACCGGAAGGGACCTGAACCTTACCTGTGAGCATCGGGATATGACCGTCGGAAGAAGAAGCTCCTTCTTGCTGGTAATTAATATGATCACGGACCGCCCGGGCGGCTCTTCCAGCATCTTAAGAAGCGCGTTCGAAGCCTCCGTGGTCATTAGATGAGCCTTCTCTATCACGCAGACGTTCATACCGCCCTCGTAGGGCTTGAGGCTCAGCGCTTCCTTCGCGGCGCGTACCTGGTCTATCTTGATAGCGCGTTTATTCTCTGGACCGATCCACCTCATGTCCGGGTGGTCATCCGAATCCAGCCTTCTGCAGGCGGCGCACGCCTGGCAGGGGATTTCAGGCGAACTCTTCTCGGTGCACATGAGCGCCTTGATGAAGGCCCTCGCCGTCAGGGCTCTGCCTACCCCCTCCGGGCCGGTAAATAGATAGCTCGATGAGATCCTGCCCGAAGCCAGACTGCCGGTAAGGTACCTTACCGCGTTATCCTGTCCCTTTATTCCGTTCAATGTAACCATAAACCGCTTCCCTGACAGCTTTATAAGTCTGTTCGATATCGTCGCTGACCCTTATGATGATGAATCTCCCGGGCTCATCCCCCGCCATCCTGAGGTAGGCGTCCCTCACCTTCCGGTGAAAGGAAACCGCCCTCTTCTCCATCCTGTCTCCCGCGCTGTAGGCTCCCGCGCGCTTTAGCCCCGTCTCGACGTCAACGTCCATGAGCACCGTCAGGTCCGCCTCCAGCCCGCCGGTCGCGGCGCGGTCGACCCTTTTTACAAGGTCCATGTCCATCCCCAGGCCGTACCCCTGGTAAGCGAAGGTCGCGGTGTTGAACCTGTCGCACAGGACGATCCCGCCCTCCTCCAGGGCCGGGCGTATGACCTCGGCGACATGCTGCGCGCGGTCGGCCTCGAAAAGAAGCAGTTCTGCCACCTCCCCCAGGCGGATATCCTTTTTCTCCAGGAGTATGTCCCTTATCCTCGCGCCCAGTTCGGTGCCGCCGGGCTCGGCGGTATGGACCACTTCCATTCCATCCGAGGTCATCTCATCGAAGAGCCTCCTGGAATGCGTGCTCTTGCCGCAACCTTCTGGCCCCTCGAACGTAATGAATATACCTTTTGTCAACTTTTCCGCCATACCGGTCCTTTCGGGGTATCCTCGACGGTCACGCCCCTCTCGGCTAGCTCCTCCCGTATTCTGTCGGCGCTCTTGAAATCCCTGTTCTTTCTCGCCTCTTCTCTTCTGGCGATAAGCTCCTCGATCATCTTCGATTCGTCCTGGTCCACCTTTACCGGGTTCAGCGAAAGCCCGAGTATATCCGCGAACCTGAGCACGTAGTTACTTATCGCCTTGGCCATCTGGGCTTTTTCCGAAGGGCTCTTATCCGGGTCAGCGAGGTGATCGTTACCCGTCTTGACCCCCTCGAATATCACCGACAGGGCCTGGGAAGTATTGAAGTCGTCGTCCATGGCCTCGGTGAACCTCTCCTGCAGCTCATTGACCGTCCACTGCGCCCGGCCCACCGCCTCGATATCGGCCTCGCTTCCCGGAGAAGCCTCATATTCCCGGCCGGCCCTTTCGGCCTTTTCGAAGAATATCATTATCCGGTCCTTTGCGCTCCTCGCACTGTCTATCTTCTCGTCGCTGTAATCCATCGGGCTCCTGTAATGGCTCATAAGAAAAGCTATCTTCAAAAGGTCCGGGTCACCGTACTTCTCCAGAAAATCCGAGATGGTGACGTAGTTGCCGAGCGACTTGGACATTTTCTCGCCGTTCACCGTCAATAGCCCGTTATGTATCCAGTAGTTGGCGAATCTCTCTCCCGTGCAGGCCTCCGCCTGAGCGATCTCGTTCTCGTGATGCGGGAAGATGAGGTCAAGCCCCCCTCCGTGAATATCGAACCTGGGCCCCAACAGGTTCGTGCTCATCACCGAGCACTCTATGTGCCAACCTGGCCTTCCCATGCCCCACGGGCTCTTCCAGGCCGGCTCGTGCTCCTTTGCCTCCTTCCAGAGGGCGAAGTCAAGCGGGTACTCCTTCTGTTTGTCGTGTTCCACGCGCACGCCTTGGAGCATCTGCTCTCTGTCGCGGTTGGAGAGCTTGCCGTATTCGGGGAACTTCTCCACGCTGAAATACACGTTCGCCCCGACCGCGTAGGCATAGCCTTTTTCTATGAGGAGCTCTATGAACTTTATCATCTGCTCGATGTTCTCGGTGGCCTTGGGCTCGGAGGTGGGAGGCTTTATCCCAAGAACGTCCATCTCGTTGTGGTAGACCTTCAGATACCTGGATGCCACATCCCGCGCCCGGGTCCTGAGCCTGCCCGAGGTGAGGTTCTCGCCGATCTCATCGAGCTCGGCAGCGGCCTTTTTTATGATCTTGTCGTCGACGTCGGTCACGTTCCTTATGAAATTCACCTCGTAGCCGGAGTGTTCGAAATACCGCCTTATAACGTCAAAACTGTAGGCGCTCCGGGCGTGCCCTATGTGGGGAACGTCGTAAACGGTGGGCCCGCAGACGTACATGCTGATCTTCCCCTGCTTAATGGGTCTGAACTCCTGCTTTTGCCTGGTGAGCGTGTTGTATATCCTGATCATTTTCCGTCCTCGTGATGTTCCTGTATTTCCGTTTCGATATGATCTATCTCGTGCTGCAGCCTCTCCAGTGCCTGCTGGAGCGGGTCGGGCAGCGAACTGTGGTCGAGGTTGATGCCTCCGGGAAGGCGCTTTCCTTTGCGCCTGGCGATACGCCCGGGAACGCCCACGACGGTAGAGTCATGCGGAACATCCCTCAGGACAACGGCGTTCGCGCCCACCAGGACATTATTGCCCACGGTGATATTGCCCAGGATCTTCGCCCCGGCGCCCACGACCACGTTATCGCCTATTGTCGGATGCCTCTTCCCCTTCTCCTTGCCCGTTCCACCAAGGGTCACCCCCTGGAAGAGAGTCACGTTCTCGCCTATAACGGAGGTCTCGCCTATCACAACACCCATGCCGTGGTCTATGAACAGTCCCTTGCCTATCCTGGCCCCCGGATGTATCTCGATGCCGGTGAACCATTTGCCCATCTGAGAAATGAGCCTCGGCAGGAAGGGGACCTTGAGCCCCCTCAGCGAGGAGGACATCCTGTAGAACACCAGAGCGTGAAGCCCCGAATAGGTGAAGATTATCTCGGCGTAGCCGGTGGCCGCCGGATCCCTTTCGGTCGCGGCACGAAGCTCGTCCCGGAAGAACATCCTCACCAGGACATAATACACCAGCGCCAGCGCCGCCAGTATTAATATCGTTTTTGCCAAGCACAGCATCTTTATCCCCCTCCGGGTTTAAGTTTCCTTAAGCAGTACCGTGGCGTAGGCCGAGACCGCCTCGCCCCGTCCGATATCCCCCAGTCCTTCCGCGGTCTTCGCCTTAACCGCTATGAACTCCGCGGGAACCATCAGCATATCCGCAATTGAACCGATGATCCGGTGCCTGTAGGGCCCTATCCTGGGCTTCTCCAGGACGACCACGGTATCCAGGTTGTGGACCCGGTACCCCGCCCGGTCGGTGATATACATCACTTCCCTCAGCAGTTCACTGCTGGCTATACCGCTGTAGCTAGGATCGGTATCGGGGAACTTGGCTCCGATATCATCCTCGCCGATGGCCCCCAGCAGTGCGTCGCATACCGCGTGAAGAAGTACGTCCCCGTCGGAATGCCCGACCGGTCCTTTATCGTGTGCTATAGCAACCCCGCCCAGGATAAAGGGTCTTCCGTCCTCCAGGCGGTGCATATCGTAACCCATCCCTATCCTCATTCAGCGCGCTCCCCCGCCAGTATGGCTTCGGCCAGCCTTATATCCTCCGGCACGGTTATCTTGATGTTATCCCGCGTGCCTTTCACCATTTTCACCTTTCGTCCCGACATCTCAACAAGGGAAGAGTCGTCGGTGACGTTCCCTCCCGCGTAGGCGCGGTAAGCCTCTCTGATGACCTCCGAAGAAAAGACCTGGGGGGTCTGCGCCTCCCACAGGCCCGACCTCGGGGGCGTCTCCTCGACCGTGAGGTCGCCGGAAACCTTCTTGATGGTGGAGTCGCAGGGCAATCCCACCACCGCGGCCCCGGTCCTCGCGGCAAGATCAACGGCCCTTTCTATAACTTCGCCGGTCACGAAGGGCCTGGCCCCGTCGTGGATGAGGACCAGTTCGTCCTCCCCCGGGGAAGCCTCTTCAATGCCGTTTCTGACAGATTCGGTCCTGGTCACGCCCCCCGGCACCACCGATTGGACCTTTTCTATATGCCACCCGCGGATAAGATCCCTTGTTCTTTCCAGGTACTTATCCTTGACCATGACCACTATCCTGTCGATCCGGCCCGAGTCGCTGAGGCGCGAGAGAACGTGCGCGAGAAGGGGCTTTCCTCCTATCTCGAGGAAAGGCTTCTCCTCACTTGCCCTGCCGAGGCGCTCCCCGGAGCCGGCAGCCGGTACCAGCGCAACTACTTTCATGTATTATTACCCGTTACCCTTCTTTTCGTCCGGGGATGAGGTTTCGTTCTTTTTCTGTCCGTTCCCGTGCTTTTTGTTGCCGCCCCGCCCCTGGCCCTTCTGGGAACGGTTCTGTTTACCCTGATCGGCTTTCTCCATAAGATTGGCGAATATCATCCTGCCCGCGGAGGTCTGAAGAATGCTGGTCACCGCTACGTTCACGTTCCTGCCGATGAACCTCCTGGCGTTATCCACCACTATCATGGTCCCGTCGTCCATAAAGGCGACTCCCTGGTCGCGCTCTTTGCCCTCTTTCTTGATGAAGACGTTCATCTTCTCCCCCGGAAGCACCACCGGGCGCAGTGAGCTGGCCAGGTCGTTGATGTTGAGCACCATGACCCCTTCGAGCTTGGCGACCTTGTTGAGATTGAAATCATTGGTCAGGACCGGGCAGTCCAGGACCTTGGCCATCCTCACCAGCTTGGCGTCGACCTCCTTGATGTCCGGAAGACCCTCGTCGTGTATTATGACCTCCGTTCCCGGGACCTTCTTGAGCTTCTCGAGCATGTCGAGGCCGCGGCGCCCTCTGGTCCTCACCGAATCGTCGGAACTGTCGGCGACCTGCTGCAGTTCATGCAGAACGAACCGCGGTACAACCAGCCTGCCCGAGATGAAACCGGTCTCGCAGACGCTCGCTATCCTTCCGTCTATGATAACGCTGGTATCCAGAAGAAAAAGCTGGTCGCTCTGGTCCTCCCTGGTAAAACGCACGTAGGGGATGACCACGTTGAACTCGTCCTTTCCCTTGATGGATATTATCATCCCCAGGTAACAGAAAATAAGGGTGAATATTATCTGGGCTATGGGATAGACGTCTTCCGGCATGGGTATAAGGCGCAGGATGAGCGTCACCATCCATGCCATGAAGAAACCGAAGATGAGCCCGAAAGCCGCCGCGGAAAGGTTCCGCAGCGAAACGCTCTTGAGCTTTACCTCAAGAAGTATGATAAGCAGACCCGTGATCGTTCCCGCGACAAGCCCGATCCACGCTGAGTTGGCAATGTCGGTGAAGAGCGACCCCAGGTAATAACCGCATACGGCGCTCAGCACAAGAAAAAACACTCTGATTAATCTGATCGTCATGTCCTGTCACTTCCTTTCTTTGAAAAATATTATAAAAAAATAAATGACACTAGAACGGTTCTATCTCCGTTCCCCGGTCCGGTTCCCTTTCCGAGGAGCTCCTGTCGCGGCTGCGTGGCCTGTGCAGAAGCTTCCAGGGATGGGCTTTTATGTCTTTGGTAAAATCCTTTATGTTATCGTAAACGTCCTCTTCCACCAGGAGCTTGCCTATGGTGCCTTCCCCGCGGTTAAGCCTGCCGAAAACGCCCTCAAGGTCATTGTAGATGGTGTCTTCGGTAAGCAGCTTGCCCAGCGTGCCCCTGCCCTCGGAAATATCCTTCACCAGGCCGCTCACCCTCTCCATCTGAACTCCCACGTTCACCGGGTTCTTTCCGGTCAAAGTGTCCCCCTCTTCTAGGAAACGGTTCATTTTCCCCGGGGTAAGCTCGAGGTACTGCTCGCCCAGAAGCCCGAGCGTGTTTATCCGGGCCACCGCGTCCCTCTCGACGCGGACCTGGCCCTTGACCCAAACGTTCAGCTTGACCCGCGTTTTCTGGGCCTCGTCGTCATAGTATATGGATATATCCTCAACGTCGCCGACATGCACTCCGGCAAGCCTCACCGGCGCGTTGGAGGTTATCCCGTTAACGTAATCGAAGATGACGTTGAAATTATATCCCTTCTCGAACACGTAGAAATCGCTTATCGAGAATACTATGAAGAACATGACAAAAAGGCCTATTCCTATAAAGAGACCGACCTTCATTTCGAGTTTTTCGTCCCTGAACATATCATCTCCTTTTTTAAAAGATCCGGTCCGTTATTTCTTGGTTATGGGGCCTTCCGCGGACCCGGTTATGAACTGCCTGACTATACTGCTATCAGAATTCTGTATCTGGTCCGGCGTGCCGGACTCGATTATATGCCTGTCGTAAAGCATCGCTATCCTGTCGGCTATCTTGTAGGCGCTCTTCATGTCATGGGTCACCGTTATCGATGTCACGTCCAGCGTGTCGTGCAGATGCCGTATGAGCTCGTTTATTATATCCCCCATTATCGGGTCGACCCCGGTAGTGGGTTCGTCAAAAAGTATTATCTTGGGCGACATGCATATCGCCCGGGCAAGGCCCACCCTCTTTTTCATGCCCCCGGAAAGCTGGGCCGGCTTGGCCTTCTCTATACCCTTGAGCCCCACCTTCTCCAGACACTCGGCGACGCGGCTTTTTACCTCCTCCAGAGGCTTATCGGTGTATTCGATCAGCTGGAAACCCACGTTCTCGAAAACACTCAGCGAGTCGAAAAGCGCCGCCCCCTGGAAAAGCATGCCGAAGTTCATCCTCATCTTGTTGAGCTGATTGGAGCTTATCCGGGTTATGTCCTTGTCGTCTATCAGGACCTGGCCGGAATCGGGCCTCATAAGCCCGATTATATGCTTGAGCAGAACGCTCTTGCCGCATCCGGACCGGCCGATTATGACCATCGACTCGCCCGTCTCTATCCTGAGGTTGAGGTTCTCGAGGACCCTGTTGGATCCGAAGGATTTGTGTATGTTCTTGAGTTCTATCACTTTACCTACCTCATCACGAAATAAAACAGTGCCGTAAGAAAACAGTCAAAAACTATTATGAGGATGAAGCTCCTCACCACCGCCGAGGTCGTAGCCCGGCCCACACCCTCGGCGCCCGCCTTGGTATTGAACCCCTCGAAGCAGGATATGAGGCATATCACTACCGCGAACGTCACGCTCTTGATAAGGCCGGTCGTCACGTCCTTCAGTTTCAGGGGATCCCAGGTCATTTTTACGTACATCGCGTGTGTTATGTCCAACTTTCCGACGCCTATGAGGTAACCCCCGACTATGCCGAAAAAATCGGCGAAGATCGTCAGAAGAGGCACCATGACAAGAAGCGCCAGAAAACGCGGCACGACAAGGTACTGGATGGGGTTCGCCGACAGCGTCTCGAGCGCGTCCACCTGTTCGGTGACCTGCATGGTCCCCAGCTGGGCGGTTATAGCCGCGCCGCACCTTCCGGCGACTATGAGTGCGGTAAGAACAGGGCCCAGCTCACGGGTAAGCGAAAGAGCGACAAGCGAAGCTATGTACATCTCCGCCGAGACCTTCTGCATCTGGTAGGCGCTCTGAAGCGCCAGGACCATTCCCGTAAAAAGGCTTATGAGGAATATGATCGGGAAGCTCGCCACCCCGATACGGTCCATCTGTTCGAGCACCTGCCACTTGCGAAGGCGCGGCGAGAATATCCAGAATACCGTTTTTACCAGAAGTACCGCCAGGCCCCCGATGTAGGTGAAGAACTTCTTCACCTTCTTCACCACGTTACGGTAGAACCTCGCGGGCAAACTCCTCAATTTATGCATCTTCATTTTCCCCTAAAACTCTATTTTATGTTCCAGCCCGAAAAAATCGTCGTCCTCCTCCATTTCGAACTTCAGGCTGCTTCCCCTGTCCAGACTGTAATTGACTCCCAGCTCGTTCTGTATCGGGTCCTCCCTCGGCATGAACCCGGCCTCTTCCATGGAAGTGGTCAAGGTGACCTTGTCCCTGGTGGCGCTCACCTTGTTGGAGTCCTCTTTCTTGGTTATCTGCCAGTCCTCCCACACTGCCACCTTGTTGTCGGTGCTGAAAATGACCTTCTCAAAGGCCTTTCCCTCGGCGAACCTGCTGAAATCCATCTCGCCCTCGACCTTTATGAACCCGCCTTCCTTGAAGACGCGTGAATCGACCACCCTTACCAGGGGGAGCTTGCCCCTGAACTGGGCCGATATGGATCTGAAGGTCATGTTGTTAAGGACGCCTTGCCCCACGTGGAGCCTTCCGGTGACATCCGCCGACAGCACGGGCCCATCGAAAGATAACTCGCCTTCTGCCATCCCTTCAAGGGGCGTTGAGCTGTTACCCAGCATCGCTCCTATCTCGGAAAGATCGGCGTGGCTGAACCTGATCCCGAGTTTTGAAGGGTACGGCGCCTTGGTCGATATCCTCCCGAAAAGAATGAAAGCCCTGCCCCATTTTGCCTGCTCGATGCTCAGGTACCTGCCCTCCCGCGAGTAGGTCCCCTCCAGGGAAATATCCCAGAAGGGGCGCTTGTTGACCACCAGGTTCTCCGCTTTCACCTGGAAAACGGGATCGGACGGCTCCCTGTAGGAGAGCCACACGTCACCTATGAGCTCAACTGCACCGAAACGGACCTTGTCCAGGCGAGTGTAGGCGTTTATGGCCCTGTCCCTGCCTATGCCCGCCTTAAGGCGCACGGTCCCCTTCCTGCTTGAGACCGGATCGAACCCGAGGTCGACCGACCTTCCCGCCGGATCGAGGACGCCCTTGATCTTGAGCGAACCGTTCCAGACAAGGTCACAGTCATATCTTCCGTCATCTCTTTTAAAGAGCGAGCCTTTCAGTCCCTTTTTCTCTTCTTCCCCGAAGAGGGCCAGCGACACATGCCCCACCAGCTCGAGCTTCTCCGGGTAACTGTATATCTTGAAGAACCCCTGAAGAAAAGGGTTCTCCTCGCTGAAATACACCCCCACCTCTTCCAGGGGCCTTTCGGTTCTCTCGGCCAGGCCGAGCTTCTCCAGGAGTATCCTCCATACCCGGTAGGATATCTCCATCCTTTCCACGGCGAAGACCTTGGCCCCCTCTCCTGTACCGGATATGAACTCGACCTCCTGCAGGGACATATCCCGGATAACTCCCCCCGTTATCTGCCCTATGCGAACGTCGAGCTTGTTGTCCATGAAGGAGGAGACCTTTTTCTCGGCGAAATACTTCACCCAACTGGTCTGGCTGAACGTGAAGTACGAGACCACCATCAGGGCCAGCGAAAGCCCCGCCACGCGCGCTTTTGTGATCCTCCTTAGCCTGGCTCTCATCTATACGCCGCCTCACGGGTTTATTCTTTCTTCTATGTTCTTTTCCTTCCCGGTCTTCTTCCTATCGTCCGACCGGACGAACTTGAGCTCCTCCTTGCCCTTGGACCGGGTCACGGTCACGTCCGCCCCTTCGCTGAAAGCGCCCGAGAGTATCTCCTCGGCAAGCGGGTTCTCGAGGTATCTCTGTATGGTCCTTTTCAGGGGACGGGCGCCGAACACCTTGTCGAATCCCTTGTCTATGAGGAACTCTTTCGCGGTGTTGTCCAGCTTTATCGTTATGCCCTTCTCCTGGAGACGGTCCTGGACCTCCTTGACCTCTATCTCGACTATGTGCTTCAAGTTCTCCCTGCTGAGACTGCGGAAGACTATCACGTCATCGACCCTGTTGAGGAACTCGGGCTTGAAGGTCTTCTTCACCTCTTCAAGAAGTCGCGACTTCATGTCCTGGTAGGTCTCCTCTTCTTTCTGTTTCTGGAAACCTATGGCCCCTGCCTTCTTGAGCAGGTTAGCTCCGATATTGGAGGTCATTATAAGGATCGTGTTCTTGAAGCTCACCTTCCTGCCGTAGGAATCGGTAAGCCTTCCCTCGTCCAGAAGCTGCAGGAGTATGTTGAACACGTCCGGATGGGCCTTCTCGATCTCATCCAGAAGGACCACCGCGTACGGTCTCCTTCTGACCTTCTCGGTGAGCTGGCCGCCTTCCTCGTAACCCACGTACCCGGGAGGCGCACCGACAAGGCGCGAGACGTTGAACTTCTCCATGTACTCGGACATGTCTATCTGGATGATGGCGTCCTCGTCCCCGAACATGACCTCGGCGAGTTTCTGCCCGAGGAGGGTCTTACCCACGCCGGTAGGCCCCATGAATATGAAAGTGCCTATGGGCCTGTTCGGGTCCTTTATCCCCGCGCGGCTTCTCCTCACCGCGTGGGCTATGGCGGTTATCGCCTCGTCCTGGCCGACCACGCGCTCTTTCAGGCTGTCTTCAAGCTTAAGGTACTTCTCCGATTCCTTCTGTTCGACCCTCACCACGGGGATCCCGGTCCAGTCGGACACGATCCTCGCTATATCCTCCTCATCGACCGTTATCTCCTGCTGGGTCTGGCCGTTCTTCCACTCCTTAAGGAGCTTCTCAAGCTCCTGCCTGGCTTTTCGTTCGGAGTCGCGGAAACGCGCGGCCTTCTCGAAATCCTGGCTCTTCACCGCCTCCTCTTTCTCGCGCCGGAACTCCTCTATCTTCTTCTCGAAGTCCTTCAGCTTCTCCGGCATTATCATCGTCGAGAGCTTCGCCTTGGAGCCCGCCTCGTCGATAAGGTCTATCGCCTTGTCCGGGAGGAACCTGGCGCTTATGTACCTGTCGGACATCTTCGCCGCGGCCTCAAGGGCCTTGTCGGAGAACTTGACCTTGTGATGGGCCTCGTACTTGTCCCTGAGCCCCTCGAGGATTTTTATTGTCTCCTCCACGCTGGGCGGGTCGACGGTGACCGGCTGGAAACGCCTCTCCAGTGCCGGGTCCTTCTCTATGTTCTTGCGGTACTCATCGAGCGTGGTCGCTCCGATGCACTGTATCTCGCCTCTCTGCAGAGCAGGCTTGAGTATATTCGAGGCGTCTATCGCCCCTTCCGCGCCTCCGGCGCCGACCAGGGTGTGTATCTCGTCGATGAAGACTATCACGTCCGGCGACTCCTTGATCTCCTTCATGACCGCCTTTATCCTTTCCTCGAACTGGCCCCTGTACTTGGTGCCCGCTATCATCATCGCAAGGTCCAGTATGAGGAGCCTCTTGCCCTTGAGTGTCTCGGGGATATCGCCCTGGTTGATCTTCTGGGCGAGCCCCTCGACTATGGCGGTCTTGCCGACCCCCGCCTCCCCTATGAGAACGGGATTATTCTTCTTCCTGCGGCTCAGGATCTGCACCACGCGCTGGATCTCCTTGTCACGGCCTATCACCGGGTCCAGCTCGTCCTGCGCCGCCATTTCGGTGAGGTCCCTGCCGAAGGAGTCGAGCGCGGGGGTCTTGCTCTTTTTCTTTCTCTTGGACCCGCCGGCCACGGTGTAACCCGGAACGGAAGAACCCAGAAGGTTTAGAACTTCGTCGCGCACGCTCTTAAGGTCCAGCCCCATGTTGAGCAGGACCTGGCTGGCCACGCCGTCACCCTCGCGTATGAGCCCCAGAAGAAGGTGCTCGGTGCCGATATAGTTGTGGCCGAGGTTACGCGCCTCATCCATGGCAAGCTCTATCACCTTCTTCGCCCTTGGGGTGAAGGGGATGTCGCTGGAGAGTATCTTGCTGGGGCCGGGCTGCACGAGTTTTTCCACCTCGCTGCGTATGTTTTCCGAATCGAGCCCGAGACTGGTAAGGACCGCGGCGGCAACGCCCTCGCCTTCCTTTACCAGGCCCAGCAGTATATGTTCGGTACCGATATAATCATGGTTGAACCTTTTCGCTTCCTCTTTGGCCAAAAGGATCACCTTTCTGGCTCTTTCAGTGAATCTGTTGAATGCGGGCATTTGAATATCCTCCTTAAAGATTTATTTTTACGCTTTGCTGGTCTTTTTCTTGTCCAGCCTCTCCCTTATGAGATCGGCCCTCGCTATATCCCTTTGCGAAGGAGCAAGATCCCTTCCTGTCACCTTCTGAAGGTGAGCCGGCTGGGTGATGAGCATTATCTCGTTCACGTCCGCGACCGAGAGGTCACTCACCATCCCCAGGTCTATCCCCAGGCGTATCGCCGAAAGAAGTTTTACCGTCTCGTTACTTGTAATGACCCGCGCGCTCTTAAGGGTGCCGTAGGAACGGTCGATCCTGTCCTGAACCTCTATTTTCTTCTTCCGGGTGAACTCCTCGCGGGTCTGTTTCTCGCGCTTGATTATCCTTGCGATTATCCTCTCCAGGTTATCGAGTATGTCCATCTCCGAATGGCCCAGCGCCACCTGGTTGGATATCTGGAAAAGGTCTCCGGAAGCCTCGGTGCCCTCCCCGTAAAAACCCCTCATGGTAAGACCGAGCTTCGATATGCCCTCGAGCACCGCGTCTATCTGGCCCGTCATGACGAGCCCGGCAAGGTGCAGCATGACAGAAGCCCTGAGGCCCGTACCGGTGTTCGTCGGGCACGAGGTGAGGTATCCGAACTTCCTGGAAAAATCGTACTGGAGATGGCCGGACAGGTCCGTGTCCACCTCGTCAACTATACGCCAGGTCTCCATCACGTTGAAACCGGGCTGTATGACCTGGAGCCTTATATGGTCCTCCTCGTTGAGCATGACGCTGACCGCCTCGTTCTCCTCCACGGCCAGTGCTTTCTGGGCCACCTGCTGGGCGTGTTCCCGGCTCATCAGGTAGCGTTCCACCAGCATCATCCTCTCAAGCTCCGGAACATCGCGCATCCTCACCACCAGGGCCTTCTTCAGGTACTTGCTCTTGGCAAGACCCGTTATAAGGCTCTTAAGCGTCTTCTCGCGCTGCTTTTCGCTGGCGCGGCTGAAATACACGTGCCCCTTCAGGTTTCGCGCCACTCTCATGCGCGTGGAGACGGCGATAGCCGCCTCCGGCCCCTTCGCCAGGAGCCATTCGTTCTTTTTTCCGGCCAGTTCATTAAGTTTCATCTTGTTCTCTTTCCTCAAGTTCCTTTATCCTGTCGCGTAATAGAGCCGCTTTCTCGAACTCCTCCCGCCGGACAAGCTCGGCCAGCTCCTTGCGCAGCCTTATCAGGTCCTTCTGCTCTTTCTGGGGCCTCTCGGCCTTGAAAGGGATCTTCCCCACGTGCCGGTCGGAGCCGTGTATCTTCTTCAGCAGTTCGCTCAGGTTCTTCTCGAAAGCCTCGTAACACGCGCCGCAACCCAGCCTTCCGGTCTGCTGGAAATCGTAATAGCCCATCCCGCACTGCGGGCACTTGGCCTCGGCCGCGGTAAAGGGCGGCGCCTCCCCCGCCAGGTCGGGGCCTATGTCCACAAGCCCAGCCAAAAGGTCATGCAGCCCGAAATGCGACTGCATCTGCTCGCTCTTTTCCCGGGCGCACCTCTCGCATATGTGAAGTTTGGTCACCTTGTCGTTAATGACCTCGGTAAGGTGCACCGTTGCCTCTCTCCTGCCGCAGATATCGCATTTCATCTTCAGTACCCCACTCCTTCGGTCTCGGTTATCTTGCGGAAGTCCCCGAGAAGCTGCTTATATATCTCGCCGGGCTTCCCGGTACCGATGACCTTCTCCCCCACCTTGATGACCGGGATGATCTCGGCGGCCGTCCCGGTAAGGAAGCACTCATCCGCCTTCTCGAGCTCTTCCGGATACATCTTCTTGTACTCGGTCCCGATGCCCCTGTTGGCGGCAAGTTCTATCACCAGGTCCTGGGTGACCCCTTCAAGCGCTCCCAGCTCCGCCGGCGGGGTAAAAAGCTTGCCTTCTTTAACAAGGAATATGTTGTCCCCGGTGCACTCGGTTATATATCCGTCGATATCCAGCATAAGGGCTTCCTCGGTACCGGCGTCTATCGCGTCTATCCTGCCCAGGATATTGTTAAGGTAATTGAGAGACTTGATCCTGGGATCAACCGTCATGGGATGATTGCGCTTTGTCTTGGCTATCGCGATGGAAAGCCCCGACCGGTAGAGCTCCTGGGGGTAAAGCGCTATCTTGTCTGTAATGATGAACACCGTGGGGCGCGCGCACTTACGCGGGTCAAGACCAAGGTCACCCACCCCCCTTGTCACGACCACCCTGATATACGCGTCGTCCAGGGCGTTGACCTTAAGCGTCTCTATTATCTTCGCCGAAAGCTCTTTTTTCTCAATGGGTATCTTGAGCCTTATCGCGTCCGCGCTTTCATACAGGCGGTTTATATGCTCCTCCAGCTTGAAGACCTTCCGGCTATATGACCTTATCCCTTCGAAAACACCGTCACCGTAAAGCAGGCCGTGATCGAAAACAGAGACCTTGGCCTGGTCCTTTTCGACGAACTGGCCATTGAAAAATATTTTTAGCGACATTCCCTTTCCTTTCTTAACTTGCGGTACTTTGATATTCCGAGACCTTGAGGGCCTTTATTCTTCCGTCCTTCATGTAATACTCGCTGGTGAACAGCCCGCTGTCTAGCTCCTGGTGCGAGACCACCACAACGCTCATCCCGCTCTGGGAACTTATGCTGAAAAGAAGCCTGTAGATCTCCTCGCTCATGGACGAGTCGAGGTTGCCCGTCGGCTCGTCGCAGAAAAGGACTTCCGGCTCGTTCACAAGCGCCCGGGCTATCGCCGCGCGCTGGGCCTCGCCTCCGGATAAGCGCGAGGGCCTGTGCGATGCCCGGTGGGATATGCCCACCTTATCCAGCAGGTCCATCGCCCGCGTCCTTATATCCTTCCTTGAGGAGGAACCCTTTATCAGAGCCGGCAGCATGACGTTCTCGAGCGCCGAAAGTTCCGGCAGGAGATGATAGAACTGGAAAACGAACCCGAAACTGGCGTTCCTCACCCTGCTTCTGTTCCTGCCGGAGAGACGGTAGATATCGCTCCCTTTGAAGGTGACGCTTCCACGCGAAGGCTTATCGAGTCCGCCGAGCATGTGCAGGAGCGTGGACTTTCCCGCCCCGGAAGGGCCGCGCACGTACACCTTCTCTGCCGGGGAGACCATGAGGTCCACTTCTTCGACCGCGTGGAGCTCGCCTGCTCCCTGCAGGTATATTTTGCTTAAGGCTCTTGCTTCCAACATGATCTATTCATACCTTATCGCTTCGACCGGATCGAGACGCGAAGCCTTCCATGCCGGGTACACCCCGGCCGCCAGGGTAAGCGCCATGGCGAGGACCGTTATCATGACAACGTCCGAAGTGCTTATCTCGACAGGAATGGTCGTGAAATAATAAACGTCGCTCGGGAAAAGATTGACCCCTGTAAAGCGCTCGAGAAGTGCGGCCACCTGGTTTATCCTGCTTGAGAGGAAAACCCCGCAGGAAGTGCCCAAAAGAACTCCCCCCAGCCCGATCATCGCGCCTTCAGTGAAGAAGACCGTGCTTATCCCGGCGGAACTTGCGCCGATCGCCTTGAGGATGCCTATGTCCCGGGTCTTCTCCATCACCATCATTATTAAAGAGCTTGAAATATTGAAACACGCCACCGTGACTATGAGGGCGAGAATTATGAACATCATCTTCTTCTCCAGAGCGAGAGCCGTCACCAGGTTCCGGTCAAGGTCCATCCAGGTCTTGACCGTGTAGGGGTGACCAAGCATCCTCTGCAGAGCGTCCCTCGCCGGGGCGACCTCCATCGCCTCCTCCAGCCTGAGGGCAAGGCCGCTGGCCTGCCCTTCGGTCCTGAAGAGGCTCCGGGCCGTCGAAAGCGAGACGACGGCGAGGTTAGAATCGTAATCGTACCTGCCGGAAGTGAAGCTTCCTATGACCGTAAGCTTTCTCTTCTCCATGTCCGTCGCCGAATAGGGTACCATGATCTCCACCCGGTCGCCGAGCTCGATCCGCTCGGACTTCATCAGTTCGCTTCCCAGGACTATCGTCTGCCCTTCAAGGTCCCCGGCGCTTGCGTCGGTATACTTGATGACGTCGGTCACGTTCTGCTCTTTCTCGGGGTCTATCGCCTTTAAGAGTATCCCGGTAACCGTATCGTCCCTTCGCAGGACGGCCTGCCCGGTCATGAAGGGCGAGACGCTTACAACACCCGGGACGGCCATGATCCTCGCGGTAAGGTCCCCTGAGGGGTATATGCCTCCTTCTTTCATTATGACAATGTGCGAATAGGTGCCGATGATCTTCTTCTGGACCTCCCGGTCAAAACCGTTCATCACCGACATCACTATGATAAGCGAGGCCACGCCGAGGGCGACCCCCACGACAGATATCCACCCGATCAGGGATATCATCCGCTCTTTCCTCCTGGAAAGAAAATATTTAACGCTAAGGAACAGTGTCCACATATTTTTACTCAGGCCTCATGTGCGGGAAGAGTATGACCTCCCTTATGGTCGCCGAATCGGTGAATATCATCGCCAGGCGGTCCATCCCTATGCCCAGGCCCCCCGCCGGGGGCATGCCGTACTCCAGAGCGCGGACGAAATCCTCGTCCACCATAGCCTCCGGGTCCGCCTCCGCCTGCATGCGGAACCTCTCGCGCTGGTCCACCGGGTCGTTAAGCTCCGAATAGGCGTTGGCTATCTCCATGCCTCCAATGTAAAGCTCGAACCTGTCGACCAGGCCGGGCGAATCCTTCTTCTCCTTGGCGAGCGGGCTGAGCTCCTTGAACATGTCCACCACGAATACCGGGTGGGTCTCCGCCTCCGGTTCCACCAGCTCGCCCACGATATTGATTATCTGCGTCTTGGATACCTTATCGCCTTCTATCTCTATGTCTTTTTTCCTGAGTTTCTCCACCCAGGCTTCAAGCGGGTCCGAGACCTTTATTCCGAAATTCTCCTCCATGAGGCGGGCGAAAGAGACGGTCTTCCACCGTGTAAGGTCAACTTCCCTTCCCTGGTAGGTAAACTTCTCGTCCCCGAGGATGCTTTTTGCGGCGTTCCTCACCAGCTCCTCGGTAAGCTCCATCATCCCCCGGCAGTCCGAGTAAGCCTCGTAGACCTCCATCATGGTGAACTCGGGATTATGCCTTGTGGAGATGCCTTCGTTGCGGAAGGAGCGATTTATCTCGAAGACCTTCTCGAATCCTCCCACCAGGAGCTTCTTGAGGTAAAGTTCAGGGGCGATCCTGAGGTAAAGGTCCATGTCAAGCGCCTCATGATGCGTCTTGAATGGCTTTCCGGCGGCCCCCCCGACAATGGGGTGCATCATCGGCGTCTCCACCTCGAAGAATCCCTTTGAAGCAAGCTGCCCGCGTATGTTCTTGATGAGCTCGAACCTGACCCTGAACTTATCGCGCGCCTGTTCGTTAACGATAAGGTCGACGTACCTCTGGCGGAACCTGGTCTCGGTATCCTTGAGCCCGTGCCATTTTTCCGGCAGAGGAAGGAGCGACTTGGAAAGGACCTTGAACTCGGTGACCTGTATGGTCTCCTCGCCCGTCCTTGTCTTGAAAAGCTCGCCGCTTGCGCCGATTATGTCTCCTATGTCCAGGCTCTTGAAGATACCGAAAGCTTCCTCCCCTACGATATCCTTCTTGATATAGATCTGTATCCTCCCGGTGAAGTCCTTGAGATCGGCGAAAACACTTTTACCGTGCTCGCGCTTTGCCATGATCCTGCCGGCTACTCTGGAAGGCCTGCCCTCGGAAAAATCCCCTTTTATAGAGGAAATGCTCTCCGCGTCGGAAAAACTTTCCGCGAAGGGGTCTATACCCGCCTCTTTGAGCTTCTCCAGGTTTTTGTATCTCTGTTCGATAAGTTCGTTCTTCTCTTCCATATCCTGCTGCCCTTCTGAAAAAAATATAAAAAAACACCTTTTATACCGGTCAGAACGCAGTATAAAATAATAATTATATCCAAAAGATTATATCTATTATATATGCGGATGTCAATGCCATTAACTCCGCATATATATGTTTATGCAGTTTTGTTTAGGTTTAGATAAGTTTAGAAATGTTTAGAGAGGTTTGTACAACTTTATATATGTTGTCATAAAAAAAGACCGTGCGCCTTTTCCGGCGTACACGGTCTTTTTTGAGGGCTTTCCCGCCCTGGGATCATAATGAATGCAACAGCTTCTCCTGGGCCTCCACTACATCGCGCATCTTCTTAAGGTCGATCTTCTTCATCTTGAGGATACTGATACCTCTAATCAGGTTCTTCAGGAAAACCTCGACACCTTCGCTGTTCATGGATTTGAGGGTCTCCCTGTCCCCTATCATGAGCTTGAGCAGGTGCTCGATATCCCTTACAAGTTCCACGGACGCGGTGCCTTCCTGGAAATTCACCAGCCCCATCGCGAGCATGACATGCGGTCCCACCATCGAGAGCATGTCACCTCCCCACGGGCATTCCTCCTTGACGTATAACACGTTACCTGAGACCTCGCCCGGATGCATCTGGGGTGATACGTAAGCTACCGCCTTTGCCCCCGGTATCTTGAGTATGGTCTCGGCGCGGCCCATCGCGCTGTCAAGCCCCTGGCGTGTTCCGTCGTAGAGCATCACCCTCAGGTTCTCGGTGTCGTATTTTTTCTTAAGGTCCCTCTCAAGCCTGCGTATAAGAGTGAACTGCGCCGTGGCGCCTTCGGCAACCAGGTGCTGCATGAAGACAACAACGGGTTTATCGCGCTCTCTAATGTTCTTTATAAGTTCCCCGCTCTTGGCGTAAAGCGTGGCTATCCTCGCCCTTGAGCGCTCTTTTCGAGTAACGCTCTCTATCTCCTCTTTAGTGATCTCGTTGCCCAGCAGGGCATCCAGCTTCTCAACCATGTTGGCGATGATGTCCTCGAGAACGTCATCCCCGGTCCAGTTCTCCTCGGTCGTCCTTATACCCATTTGCTCTATTCTGGCCAGGTGCTCACCCTCAAGAAGGTTCCTGTTGACGTTACATGCACCCGTATCAAGCAGTATCACGCGGCCCTCCTTGTAACCGAAATTCTCCAGCTTGGGATCGTACATGATAGCGCCCATGCTTTCAAGAGAGGTGACTATCCTGGCTATCTGTTGCATGAGCGAGTGGATCTGTTTCCTTTCAAGCTCGACAAGAAGAGACAGATCTATCTTTCTGTAATCACGGATTATCTCGGTGGCGACATAGGGTTCCCTTCCTTCGATACCCACGTCAATGATGCGTGGCACCCAGTCGACCTCATCCATGTTCGAGCGCTCCTGCATGGCTATTCCGAAGGGAACGTCGTTGATCTTAAGGGCCATCCTCGCCCGGTAAAGCTCGTTCCTTTCCTCGCCGACTATGCCCCCGGCCAGCTTCAGAGCGAAACGGTTGCCGTCCTCATCCTCCACCTCGAGCACCTTGCCGAAAGTGCCCGAGCCCAGCACGTCGCGTATTTGGAGTTCACCGAAACGGCTTTCCAGTTTAGCTACGCGCTCTTTCAAGGGTTCGGAAACATGCTCGACCGCGTCGGTTTTACCTTCCTCGATGAGTTTTATGACATCCCCGGTAAGTTCCGTCTCTTCCTCTGCCAGCTTGCTGGTAAGGTTGAACGGCGTTATCTTACCGTCCCTGAAGGAAAGATATCCCACAACGTCAAGACCGCCCATCGTCACGTAATGCGTATCGGGCATGAGCTCGTGGAAAAAACTGTTCCTGGCTATAAGGTCCGAGGTGTGCCCGACCACAAGTATCTTGCCCCCCACCATCTTGAGAAAACCGTGCACTTCCCCTTCTCCGTAATCGTTCTCCCATCTTGACCAGGTGGCTTCGTTCACTATCGCGTCATCCGCATCGGCCGGGTCGGCCTTTCGTATGTCGCGGATCGAGTGGGCGCTCTTAACGGGCCCCGCGTGCAGCGCGACAAGCCCGTCTGGGGTTCTCACCATAAGCGGGCTCGAAGCGAGAAACTGTTTGTAGACCTCCACGTATTCGGGCCCGTACCACTTGAGCATCTCCTGCCTGAAGACGACCCCCTGCGGGACGTATTCGGTCTTGCTTACCGCCTTGCCGATCCTGGAGCTCAGGTAGTCATGGTTACCCAGAAGGTAATGCACGTTATCGGGATACTCCCTCTTGAGACGATGGATGAACTGGAGGATCTCGAAGGAACTTGTCATCTCCGCGAGTTTTTCCATAAGGTCATCATCCTCGTTAAGCATCATGCAGTCCACTGCCGGGTGAAGGGCGTCGCCGAGTATCAAAAGCACCGCCTCGCCGGACTTTATTTTCTGAAGGTTGTTGTTCGAGTAAAGTATTTTCCTCAGGTTCGACAATCTCGTATGAAGGTCCCCGACTATGATGACTTCCTTGCCGGCGGGGATCTCGACTATCGCGCCCCTCCTGCCCTTATAAGAGAGATTCGCCGCAACCGTATCCATAAGATCACTGAGTGCCTTGTTCCTCGGTGTGGGCAGGACCCTCACCTGGTCGATCTTGCCTTCGACGAATTTCTCAAGGAGGATCTGCACGCGTATCTCCTGTATTCCGTGAAGCGCGGTATAGCCCCCCTCGCAGGAACTTTTAAGATATCTTGCCATGTGGTGGGGATGTTCCCTCAAGAGTTTCCTCAAAACGCCCAGCGCCTGGTACATGTTGTCGTGCGCCAGGGTGCTGGCAAAATCCTTTGTCTCGGCGTGCCTCTCGCGCGCGTCTAGATAGCTCTTTCTCATGTTGAGGAAAGCCCTCGCAAGGGACTTGGTCATCCTGGGCACCGAATGGGGTTTAAGCAGTGCGTTCTGCGCGTCCTGCAGGTCGTTGCCGTGGACAGAAAGGAACGCGGCGATAAGCCTGATCTCGTCATCATATATGAAATCCCCCTGCGCGTGGGTTATCCTGTAAGTGAACTCGTTGTTGAGCTGGCCGAACAGCTCGTCCTGGACTCCCCTGGTATAATCCTCGGGATTCTGTCTCCTATCGGAGCTGGAGGCTCCCCTCAGAAGTCTGTGCGTGTCCAGACCCTCCGGTACAAGGTGGCGGTTCCTTGCCAGGTATATCTCCGCCGCCTCGTGGAAAAGGGCGATGGTGAACATCTCCGGGTCCTTTATGAGCATATCGCAAAGATATATGTAGGGGACCTTGCCCGAATCGTCCGAGACGCCCAGTATGCCGTAATCATTATTGATCAGCACCGAAAGCTCCGCCCGCTCCAGGACCTCTATGGCGCCCGAGAGCACCTTGTAGGAGAGCCCGGCGGTCTCTTTTTCCCGGCCTTTATACGTGTCCCTGAGCTCCTTCAGCTGCTGAAGAGGTTTATCCTTGAGGATGTCGGACCTGTACTCGTACTTCTCCCTGAACGGCAGCGACTTCACCGGTTCCCCGTACTTATTGTAAAGAGTGGTGCCGTCTGCGGCGTTCGATATGAGCACGGATGGCCTGTCGGGCGCGCGCCTTACGCTGACTTCGGTGACCATCTCCCCGTTCTCGTCGAAAAGCTTACCCAATAGGTCCGTACCGCTACTGGTCACGTATTTATCGCGGATATCCTTGAGGACCTGCCTCGCCCTCTCCCGGGCGGCCTGGTGTATGCGAAGGAAAACTTCTTTCTCCACAAGCTGGTGGGCCACCGGGCTGCCCAGGGTGTACTCTATCCCGTCAACGCCGTTGTAGAGGACCACACCCGAGTCCTCCCTGTAGTCGCGGTCTATGTAAAAGATCCTGTTATTGAGGTTTATTAGTTCCGTCATCGGGTCGGTGACCGGAGTGTGGCCGACCACCATCATGGAAACGCCCAGCTGCTCCATTATCGAAGCTTCCCTTCCCCTCATCACCATGCTGGCAAGTTCCACGGAACTTTTTCCCAGACGATCGGCGTAACGCACCCACAGGGGAGACCTTCTCTGGGGATGTATCTCCTCGTAGGGCCTGTTCCGGGCTATATCCTCTTCGGTAATCCCCCTCAGGAGGAACTGGCTAGCGCGGTGCGATGGATCGCTGTTACTGAAAGAGCGTTTCATTTCCTCTTCCAGCTTGGCCAGGGCCGGAAGTTTTTCATAGCTTGTACCGTCATCTGCCGTGTATCTCAGCGTTATATTCGCCCCCTCGTCCATGGGAAGCCCCGCATGCACGTAAAGCACGCCGTTACTACCTATATAGTAGAGATACAGGTTCTCCTGCATCCATTGGGTTATCTCTTTAAGGACTTTATCCTGCATGACCGCCTGGCGAAGCAGCTCGTATTCCTGGGCGTGCTCGCCCGCGTAAAGGGCCATCTGGATCCCCGGCATGGCCTGCTTAACGAAGGATTCGATCTGTTCCACGCCCCGGTAGCCCAGTTCCGCGAGCACCTTGAGGCCGCCGTTCTCAAGCCATTTCTGGAAAGCCCATTCGTCGCCCATCATCGCCATTATAAGCATGAGGTCGTGGTTACCCATCAGAGGTATAACGCGCCTTGTCCGGGAAAGTTCCATCACCCTGCGCATTACCTTGATGCCTTCGCGCCCGCGGTCCATGTAATCGCCCAGAAACACTATCTCCTGGTCGGGATCGGTAACCCTGCTCAGCGCGTCATCGAGTTTCTGCATATTGCCGTGCAGATCCGGCACGACAACGGTGCTGTCTATGGAACTCTCATCTGCGATGGTAAAAGAGGACATCAGCTGTATCAGGCGGTTTATCCCGTCGGGGACATCTATCCGGCTCTCTTCGCCCGGGGCTTGGCGGGGAACATCCGCCGGTCTTTTCTTCGGGCGGCGGACCCCGTACATCTCGATAAGCTGCATTATGTTGACCTTCTCTTCCTCCTCAAGAAAGTCCTCCGGGTCGCGTTCGAACTGTATCTGGCCGTCACTTATGTAAAGCCTTATGCTGTGCTTCTCGTCCGGGCTGTAAACCCTGAGCGGGTTACCCGTGTCCATCATAAGCTGCACGCCGTCCTTGGCGGCCAGTATCGCCTTATAATGGGTCGGGTCCCACGCGTCAGTGGCCAGTTCGGTGAGTATGCTCGCGACCTGCATGTTCGAAACGAACGGGCTCAGCGCTTCCGACAGGGGATCGGTCCCCCCCGAAAGCAGATGGTGGTAAAGGCCGCTGCCCTTTGGGCTGCTCCGGTAGGCCGGGATTATTGAAACGCAGGAATAGCCTCTCTTCTTTAGAAGCTCAAGCAGCCTGTCGGTATGGAATCCTCCCGTAACGAGAATAGCCGCCTCCCGCGGCCCGTCGCCGAAGCGCATGTTCCTCAAGAAGGAGAGGTCCCTGTCCCTGGAACGCTCATAGAAAAGGCTGATCCTGTTCGTGTACCCATCAAGCTCTCTTATCCCTTCTTCCAGGCCGGCCTCTATCCTGTAAAGCTCGGCCTTCTCCTCTATAAAGGAAAGGCTCCCGTTAAGATCGAACCCGCCCTGTTCAAGGTAAAGCCTGTAGAAATGGTCCTTAAGGCGAAAGGTGAACAATTCCTGCAGCACACTGAGGGCGCGGCACGCCTCATCCAGCTTCTTTTCCTCGGCAGAAGTGTAAAGACCTTCCCTCACCTTGCGGTCAAGGGCTAAAAGCTCGCGCTTCGCGCTCACCTTGTCGACCAAGGCAAAACTCCTAACGTAAGAATCGTACTTGAATAGTTCCGGATACTCCTCCGCATCAAGCCCCACCTGATGCGCCTTATCGCGAAGGTATGCGTAGAAATCCTCCCGTGAGAGAACGCCCGCCTTGAAACTCCTGATCTTTCCGCTGAGGCGTGCGATCTCGTTGACCGAAAGCACCTTCTCGAACCTGTCGACGAGAAGGTCCCTTTCACGGTTCGCCCGGGCGAGGTCTATGCTCTCCTCGATGCGTGAGGTCCTGGTCAGTTCCTGCAGGTTCGGATAGTTATCAAGCGATATTCCCAGCTTCCCGGCCTCATCCCTTAAAAGGGCGAGATACTTCAGGATGCCTTCTTCTTTCAGGGTGTAGCGGGTGAACGCCTCATCCAGACGGCGTATTTTCGCGGAATAGATCTTGTCCTTAAGAGCCTCCGCCGCGCGGGAGAGCCTCCTGATAATAGAAAGCCCCTTCTGCCTGTAACCGGACGAATCGCGGTAGACCTTGAGGTTATCAAGATAAAGGTCTTTGTCCTCGACCCCCCACAGATCAACCAGACCGTCATTATTTATCGCGTAGAACTCAGCGCCGTTGAGAACTCCCCCTTTAAGGAAATAATCCGAGACGTTCCTGCGGGTCTTTCCGTTCTCTATGGAAGTAAAAGGCGAAAGGTCGTATTCCCCCCAGCCGCCTTCGAGGTTAACGGTCCTCACCCCGTAATTATCTCTGAGATGGGAGATTAAGCTGGCTATGGTCCTCTGGACCTGGTAGTTACAGTGCGCATCCTGTATGTGGATTACCATCCTGCCGGATGAGCCCTCGCTCATGCTGTCCACGACCCCGAGGGCCTCCGGGATCCTGAAAGAATCCACCTCAAGCGGCTTTAAAAGGCGGGGAGCCCCGGGCCCAACGGATCCGGTGCGAGAAAGATCCACAGGACCGGAAAGGGCCCCCGCGATATCACATGTAAGGAAATTGATAAGGAAAAGCCCCGCTACCAGTAAACTGATAACACCGCGCATGGGGCCTTTACGAACGAAAGGGTTCATAGAGCGATCCACGCAACCCGCACCGATATCTGAAAATATATGCATTTTTATCACCCTTCTACCTTTTTGTTGTTTTTATGCTTTAATGTATTATATCAGAAAGGCAACTTTATGCAACCTTAATTTCTAACTATTTTATAGCTTAACTTAATATTGTAAGTTATTTATTTGGAAGGTGTTATAATTCGGAAAACCGAACGTATTTTTGCTGTTTTTCAGCCGATAAGGTCCAGAAACTCTTCTTCGGTGAGTATTTTTATGCCCTTTTTACGGGCTTTATCCAGCTTGGATCCGGGCTTCTCTCCCACGACAAGATAATCAAGCTCGCCACTGACACTGGAGGCGGCTTCTCCTCCCTCGGATTCGACCAGACGTTTGGCCTGATCTCTTTTCATCTTCTGGAGGCTTCCGGTGAAAAGAACTTTCTTGTTCAGCAGCTTGCCCTTCTCGGGCTTTTTCTTCTTCTTTATGGTGACCCCGCATTTGCGCAGATTTTCTATCTCAAGGGTGTTCCTTTTCTCTGAGAAAAAATCGGTTATGCTCTCTGCTATCTCGGGGCCTATCTCCTTTATATCGGTAAGCTCATCCTTCCCCGCCTTCGCGAGGTTTTCGATCGAGCCGAACTTCGAGGCGAGGAGCGTCGCTATATGCTTACCGACATTGCGTATCCCCAGGCCGTAGATGAACCTGTCCAGAGGGACCTCCCTCGCCTTGTCTATGGCCCTGAGGAGGTTGTCGGTCCTTTTCTGTTTCCAGCCCTCAAGGGAAAGAAGCTCATCCCTTTCCAGCCTGTAGATATCGGAGATGCTCCCGATAAGGCCCTTTTCGTACAAAAGCTCGACCGTCTTGTCGCTCAGCCCCTCGATATCGACCGCTCCCTTTGAGGAGTAATGGGTTATCGCCTCCTTGAGCTGTGCGGGACAGGAAAGCCCGTTCGGGCAGCGGTAGAATACGTCCTCTTTTACTATCCCGCTCCCGCAGCTGGGGCACTTATCGGGCATACGGAAATCCTTTTCTTTGCCGGTCCTCTTTTCTTTAAGGACCTCGGAGATATACGGGATAACGTCCCCGGCGCGCTCGACCCTCACCCAGTCGCCGATCTTTATCCCCAGCTTCTCCACCTGGTCCATGTTGTGCAGCGTGGCACGCGAGACGGTGACCCCCCCGACCTCGACCGGCTGGAGAAGAGCAAGAGGCGTAAGGACCCCCGTGCGCCCCACCTGGACAGTTATATCTTCCGCCCGCGTCAGCTCCCTGCGCGGCTTGAACTTGTAGGCGACGGCCCACTTCGGGTTGGTGGTCCTTGTGCCGAGCTTCTTCTGCTGACTGAAGCTGTTTACCTTGACGACGATACCGTCTATCTCGTAATCCAGTTCCTCCCTCTGCTTTTCCAGTTTATGGTGGTATTCTATTATCCCGGCAGCGTCGGTAAAGCTCCGCACCTTCGGGGATATCCTGAACCCCAGCTCTTCCAGCATCCTTAGGGCTTCTTCCTGGGTCTCGGGGGACTCGCCGGTGATCTCCAGGATCCTGTAGCAGTAAACCGTAAGTTTCCTCTGGGCGGTTATCCGCCAGTCAAGCTGCCTCATCGAGCCGGCGGCGACGTTGCGGGGATTGGCAAAGGGCTCTTTCCCCTCGGCTATGCGGCTTTTATTAAGCTCCTGAAAATCCTTTATGTGCATCATGACCTCGCCCCGCACGGCAAGCCGCGAGGGGGAGTTATCCGTCTTGAGTCTGCGGGGAACGCTGGGTATGGTCCTGAGGTTAAGAGTGACATCCTCTCCGGTAAAGCCGTCACCTCTTGTCGAACCCCTGGTGAACCTACCTCCTTCGTACACGAGCTCTATGCTCAACCCGTCAAGCTTGGGTTCGCAGACGTATCTGACAGCTGCTTCTGCATCCCTTGCGCAGGTTTGCGCGAAATGCTCAAGTTCCTTCTCGCTCCTTATGCTCTCAAGGCTCAGCATGGGAGAAACGTGCTCTATCTTCTTGAACTTATCGGGTATGGGCGCCCCCACGGTCCTTGTCGGGGAGTCGGAAGAGGCGTATTCGGGATGGGCCTCTTCGAGCTTTTTGAGCTCATCCATCATCCGGTCGTATTCAGAATCGGAAATCTCCGGCCGGCCCTTCGTGTAATAAAGTCGGTTGTGCCTCTTTATCTCATCGCGCAGCTTCCTGATTCTTTTTTCAATGTCCTTCGCCATATAGCTCACCGTCTGTTGAGTTTTACAAGTTCATCCGCTCTTAAGGTATTGATTATGTCCTTTTTTCTCAGCCAGGCCCTCCGGGCGGTTATCACACCGTAGCCCACAAGCTCCATCTGCTCCAGGGAATGAGCGTCGGAATTTATGCAGAACCGGCATCCCAGCTCCTTCGCCCTGGCGGAATTGGTGTCATTAAGGTCTATGCGGTCTCCGTGGGTGTTGATCTCCATGAAGACGCCGTTCTCAGCGGCCTTCCTGAAAATAGCGTCAAAGTCCAGCTGGAGAGGCCGGCGCCTTGTTATGAGCCTTCCCGAGGGATGCGCGAGGACGTTGACGTATTTATTGTCAAGGGCCCTCAGAACGCGCTCTGTCTGATCTTTCCGGGGAAGGGAGAATTTTGAATGTATCGCGGCGGTCACCCAGTCGAGCTCTTTGAGCACGCTGTCGGGATAGTCGAGCCTGCCCTTATCGAGTATATCCACCTCAGAGCCGGCAAGAATGTTGATACCCTTTGTCTTTGAATCGAGCTTTCTTATTTTATCGATGTTCTTTAAAAGCCTCTTGCGGTCGAGCCCCCCGGCCACCGCGACGTTCTGGGAATGGTCGCTCACCGCAACGTACTCATACCCCAGCTTTCTGGCTTTTTTCACCACCTCCTCAACAGTGGCATTGCCGTCGGAAGCTGTCGTATGCACGTGCAGGTCCCCCTTTATATCACCGGACTTAACAAGGTCCTTGGGGATCTTCCCCTCAAGCGCAGCTTCGACCTCACCCCGCATCTCGCGAAGCTCGGGAGGTATCCACTCCATGCCGAGCTTTCTGTAGAGTTCCTCTTCGGTCCTTCCGGCTACGAACCTTTCAGATCCGGTTCTCTCGTTTACCGAGAAAACACCGTATTCGCTGACCTTGAGGCCCTTGCCCTTGGCTATGTGGCGTATCTTCACGTTGTGCTGCTTGCTGCCGGTAAAGTACACCATGGCCGCACCGAACGACCTTTTCTCAACGAGGCGCAGGTCAACATTGGTGCCGTTAACAAGCTTGACGCTCGACTTAGTAGATCCCTTGGCGATGATATCCGAGACGAGCGGGTACGCACAGAAGTGTTCCATCGCCTTCCGCGGGTCAGAGGCTTCGGCAAGTATATCCAGATCCCCCACTGTTTCGCGTCCCCTCCTCAGGCTGCCCGCCTTCTCCACCTTCCTGAAGACCTTGCTCTTTTTAAGGTAACCTGTCAGCTCCTCCGCCATCTCGTAAGCTTCAGGAAGAAGGAGCCTGCCCTGCTTCTGGCGGAAATGCTCTATCGCCGCCAGAAGCTTCTCCTCGGTCCTGACGCCCATACCCTGCACGGATTCGAGCCTTCCCTCCCGACAGGCCTTCTCCAACTGATCGACGTTCTCTATCCCCACTTCATCGCGCAGCTTCTTGAGTTTCTTGGGACCAAGCCCCTCAAGGCTCATCATCTGGATGAACCCCTTGGGGAACTCCTCCTGGAGCTGCTTGAAATAAGCCAGTTCGCCCGTTTCGATGAGCTCTAGTATCTTGGCCTTAAGGTCCTTTCCTATACCGGGAATATCATCTATCCGGGAAGGGTCTTCGGCGTATATGTCCGAGATCTCCCTTGAGAGCGAACTTATGTTGTTCGCCGCGGTGCGGTAAGCCCTCACCCTGAAGACGTTCTCGTTCTTTACCTCGAGCATATCGGCTATTTTAGAGAATATGTCGGCTATATGTTTATTATTCATGAGAATCAAACTGATTATACCCCACAACAGGCGTGCGGGGCAAGTCTTTCAAGAACATGTTCAATTCTGTAATTTGATTATTTTAAAAAAAATTATTGATTTTTTGATAAATTTGCAATATAATGGTCTTATCATGAACGAAACAAGAGAACTCGTATCACGATGCCTCAGGAAAGAACCCGCCGCGTGGGACCAGTTCGTGCGCCGGTACGAGGCCCTGGTAACAAGAAGCGTGCGCCACAAGCTGAAGAAGCTTAATTTCCGGCTCAGGAAAGAGGAGTACCGCGACATCGTCCAGGAGATCTTTACCTCCATCTGGGAGAAGGATAAGCTCTCCAAGCTCAGAGACCCCGACCGCCTGAGAGGGTGGCTTGCAATAGTCTCGCTCAACTTCACCTCCAATTACTGCAGCAGGAAGCGCTTTAAGCAGGCCAGGACCACCTTTTCACTGGATGAGGAACTTGCGGGCGAATCCCGGGGCCTCACCCTAAGATCGGTGTTAAGCTCGGCCAAGCTTAACACCGCTAAAGCGGTCGAGGCCAACGAGCTCGGCGCGACGATAGACAAGGAGATCTCAACCCTCGTCCCCAAACAGCAGCTCGCGCTGAAGCTCAATATCCTCGACGGGAAAACGCAAAAAGAGATATCATCTATAATGAACGTTCCCGAAGGCACGGTGGCAACTCTTATAAGCCGCGCGAAAAAGCAGCTCAGGCAGAACCTCACCAGGGTCCTGGGAGCCAGCAGATATTTATGATACAATTGAAAGGATCCCCGGGGAAATGCTGTCTCTAAGGATGTAGAGGGAAAAACCGCTCAAACAGAAAGGAGACCATGAATAGACTCTGCCCGCAAGAAGAGGAACTGGCCGGATACCTTTCCGGCAAGCTTACAGGCGATGAGAAGAAGCTCATCGAGAAACATCTCTCCCGCTGCTCAAAATGCCGGGAGCTCGTCTCAGACGCCCACACGGTACTTTCAACTCCCGACCTCAGGGAGAAGTTCTTTGAGCTGAAAAGATCTTTGAGGAGGAATATATGGCTCGTAGTGGCCGGGTTTTCCCTTGCTGCTTCCTTTTTCCTGGCCGAATACTTCATCCAGCTCATTACAGCCGCCGTCCTGTGCGGTATAAAATGGATAATCGATTCACAATCGACCAGAATGCTCATCACCGTCTACGAGGCGTACCGCAAGGAAGGCAAATCCCCCTTCCGGGAAGAGCTTTCAAAAAGCATAAAGGACTGATAAAGCCCGTGCTATGTCCTGAAAAGCTTCTCATGGAATGTCTTGGGGATCATGTTGGTCCTCGAAGCGAGCCATACGAGGGGCTTAAGTTTCTTGAGTAATGGGTAATACGTGGGGTAGTCCCAGAAATATCTTGCCGGCCGCTTCATGAAGCGGCGCAGATCCTCCTCTTGCACACCCAGCCTTGAGGATACTTCCGGGAAAAAAGAGGAGGCATCCTCCTCCTTTTTTCTTTCAAGCCTCCTCGCGGCTTCTTTTCTGTCTATCTCGCCCGAATTGATCATTGCGCAATAAAAGGTCTTCTCCCTGTCGATACCGAACTTTTCCCTGAGGAGGCTCTTCACGAAAGGATAATAAGAACAGTCCGAATGTCTTCCTCCGTCCACCCACCCGAGCTCCGAAGAAAGAGTCTTTTTTATCTTTTCCTCGTCCCATTCGATGAATGCCGGAAGCTGTATCTGCCTTATGCCTTTTAGGACAAGATAATAGAAAAGTTTGGGGATTCCGAGCTTGTTGAGTTTATGCGCTTTATCCCCGCGACCGGCGAACCTTGATATGATGCTTCGGTAGTACCTTGCGTCGATGTAATGCCAGCTCAAGGGGTTTATCCCCTCCGTCCTTGGCGAAAACCCGTAGAACAGGTACCTGATGCCTTTCATGACGGCGAACTCCATTATCTCGGAGATATTCTTGACCTCGCAGGGAAGGCAGACCTCCGGAACCGATGCTTCAAGGAAAGCCAGATACGCCCTCCTCAGGGTATCCTTCTCTGCCGTGAGCTTTACAAGGGGTACGTTGAGCTTCCTCACGGCCCTTTCCATGTTGCGTTTTGAGAGCTCCGTCACCCAGCCGTTGTCGGAATGAACGGCTATGGGCCTGAGACCCTCCTGTACCAAATAATAAAGGACATAGGTACTGTCCACCCCTCCGGAAAAAGGCACTATGCATCCGTGCCGGCTTCTGTGCGTCCTCTTCCTGATGGAATCGAGCAACCTCCGGAGGTATTCCTCATCCGGAGGCGTTTTCGCGAACTTCTCCTGGAGCCGGCAGTAATTGCACACCCCTTCGGGGCCGAATTCTATGCCCTTTACCTTTTCGTCAAAAACGCATCTTGTGCATGCTTTTTTTCCCATGGGAAAAATCTACCACGAGAGAGGTAAAGTGTAAATACAAAAACATTGAAAGATTAAACGCGCCCACGCTTGTCTCTAATAAGCGTACGACAGGAACGATCATAATTCTAAAAAAAAAAGGAGGACGTTATGAAAACAAAACCGGTAGTCAAAGTGGAACGGATGCACTGCCTTGAAGGGGACGGCCCCACCAAGGCTTTCTGTGACCTTCTCATACTCGACAGCTTCCTGGTAAAGGGTTTCAGGGTGGTCGAGGGCAAGGAGGGTCTTTTCGTCAGCATGCCCAGGGAACAGGGCCGGGACGAAAAATGGTACGAGACCTTCTATCCCGTATCGAGCGAAATGCGTAAGGGCCTGCAGGAGCTTATCCTGGACAGCTACAAGGAAAAGCAGAACTAGCTCCCCGGCCGGGTCTCTCCCGCTGGTCCCGGGTTTCATGCCACTCGCCGGAGATCAGCGGGGGAAGACCTTACTGCTGGCTATCAGTTTGCTCTTCCTGCCCGCCCTCGGGCTTTGTAATGCCGCGTATAGCCTCTAAGTTCTTCCAGGCCCTTTCGTGTGAAGGGTCCACTTCAAGGGCCTTCTTGAAATATTCCTCTGCCAGGTAGTATTCGCCCTTTTTGTAGTACGCGAACCCCAGGTTGTTGTAGGTCTCGGGGTAGTTCGGATCAAGTTCTATGGCCTTCTTGAAGGAAGAAATGGCCTTATCGAACTCGCCGCGCTTGCCCTGCTCTACTCCCGTGCGGTTGAGAGCCCACACTTTCCTATAGACCTCGCGCTCCTCATCGGTGGGGGCGGGTTCTTCCCGGGGGGTCTCTCTCTTGCCGATAACCTCTTCGACCACTGCGTCGGCTTCCTCGGGAGCCATCCCTTTTTCGATATAGGCCCTTCGCATGTTCTGCCGGGCCAACATGAAGTCGGGCCTTATCCGGAGGGCTTTTTTGAAATAGACTATGGCTTCATCCAGCTTCCCCCGTGCGGCGAAATAGGCGCCTACCTTGTTGTACGAGACCGGAATAAGGGGATTGCTCCTTATGACATCATTGAAAAGCGTCTGGGTGTTATTCCAGACCGCGCACCTGTGCCAGGTGCGGACCGAAAGCGTCAGGGTCATGGCGGCAAAGACCAGGACAAGCCCGGTCCTTACGGCGGGGCGACCCAGCTGCCTGTCATGGAAAAGCCAGTTTACGAAGACCCCGAATATATAGAACAGGCCTATCGAGGGCAGGTACATGTACCTGTCGGCGGCGAACGCGGAACCGGCGGGTATTATCTTGAGTACCGGCAGTATGGTCACCAGAAAGAAAAGACTGCCGAAGACCACTTTTTTGGTGTACCTTCTTGAAAAGGCCACAAGAGCACCCAGTATAATGAGGATCACTATGTAAACCACCGTCTCTATCCCCTGCTGCAGGTTTATGGTCCTGTGGTATGGGTAAAGAGCGGAAAGATCTACGGGAAAGACCGTCTTATAGAGATAGAAAGGTATCCCCTTGCTGAGCGCGTATATCCTTGAGGGAAGGCTCACCTTGAGGTGGGTCGCACCGGTAAGCATCTCGAACCTGAGATTGATAAGCCCCACAAGCAGGGCGACACCGAAAAAGGGCACCTTCTCAAGTATGACCTTCCTGGTCAGGCCCCTGTGGCGGAACCAGTCGACCAGCAGAAGAACGACCGGCAGGGTAACGGCCATGGCCTTCGAAAAGAGAGACAGGACCGCAAAAAGAAAACACACTAGGTATACACCCTTCTTACCCTTCTTCAGGTATACCATGTAACTTATCAAAGCCAGCATGTAGAAAATGGAATACAATAGGTCCTTTCTTTCGGTGATCCAGGCCACCGACTCAACGTGAAGGGGATGTATTCCGAAGAGCATAGCGACGACGAAGGCGACTATAGCCTCGCCAGAAAGGAGATACAGAAAATAGAAGACTGCGACCGTTATGAGAATATGCAGAACATAGTTGGTCAGGTGGTATATAAATGGATCCAGACCGAAGAAATGGTATTCGGCAGCGAAACTTACCATGACCAGCGGTATGTAATGGCCCAGGTAATTGGTGGTGAACATTTTTTTTATGTTCTCCGGGGTAAAGCCCCGGATAGCCGAGTTGGTCGTCACCAGCTGGGTATCATCCCAGTCGACGAAATCGTTCGACAGCGACGGAAAGAAAGCCACCGCGGTCACCAGCACCACAAGAGCCACCATGGCAACAATAATACCTTTTTTCATGATCTATTCTCTTTCCTGAGTAAGAAACCCTCGGTTATGAACAGAACCGCCAGCATAAAAGCGCAGAAATACACGAAAAGGTCCCCGTAGACCGTGTAATAGCTCTTGCCGTAAAGCACGTTTACGCTGCTGGTGGCGTAGCCCTTGATGAAGATATTCTCGCCGGCAGATTGCACTTTTTCAGTGACCTTACCCTGTGGGTCGATAAAACAGGAGATCCCCGTGTTAGCGGCGCGTATGACGGGCACCCTGTTCTCAACCGCCCTGAAGACCGACGCCTGCATGTGCTGGAGAGGCGCCGCGGTCTTACCGAACCAGGCGTCATTGGTCATATTTACCATGAAATTCGCACCGTTATTGACGAAATTCCTTGTTATGTACGGGAAAATATCCTCAAAACAGATAAGGACGCCGAACCTGAAAAAATTCGTCGTGCGGACGAGCGTGCCGTCCGGACGCGTAATGGCGGTAAGCGAACTCACGGGAAAGACGGTATACTCATCCCCTTCTTCGAAGTCGCCTATGGGTTTATCGATGTATTTTCTGACAACGTTAAGCGCGCCTTCAAAGGGAACGTATTCCCCGAAAGGCACAAGGTGCGTCTTGAGGTATTTTTCCCGGATGCGCCCCGCCCCGTCAAAAAGGACGGCCGTATTGTAATACCCCTCCGCTCGCCTGGAGACCATTCCCGCGAGTATGGGCGTCTTTACCTCCGAGGCGAGTTCTTTTATGGTTTCCGCCTCCTGAGTGCCTTCCTCGAAGAGATAAGGGTAAGAGGTCTCCGGCCATATTATCAGGGAGGTATCGTCCCCGGCGGCCTGCCGGGTAAGTGCGGTATAACCGGCCATGATCTCATCTGCATAGGAAGGATCCCATTTATAGCTCTGGGGTATGTTCCCCTGGACAACGCTTATCCGGGGGGATCCCCACCTGTGGAGGTTATTCAGCCTGTAGATGCCGTATGAAGTCGAAGCGAGCATGAAAATAAGCGCGATCATCATGTAGGAGATGCGTCTTTTGGAACGGATGCTCACCGCGTAGACAGCCGTGTTGAAAGCGACAATAATGAAGGATACCCCGTAAGTGCCGGTGATATCGGCTATCTGTATCAGGTTAAGGTTCCTGTACTGGGTATACCCCAGAAGTGCCCAGGGAAATCCCGTAAAAAGGTTGCCCCTTATGAATTCGAGCACCACCCATATGAATGGAAGAATAAGAAGGCTCATCGAATATTTTCTGATGTAACCGGCCAGAAGAGCGAAAAGACCGTAAAACACCGAAAGCGCAAGGACCAGGATTATCATCCCCGGAACACTTACGTTCACCAGCCAGTAAAGGAGCGAGGCGAAAAAAACGACTCCCGCCAGGTAACCGTAAAAGAAATTCTCCCGGGGCTTTCCGGGCTCGACGGTGAGCAGCAACGGAAGCAGGCAGAACCAGGCGGCGAAACTTATATCAAGAGGCGGGAAAGCGGCAAACCCCGCTATTCCGGCCAGAAAAGCGAGGGATATGTTACGTATATGGGTTTTCATGACAAAATCTACCTGCCGCAGCACTTTTTGTATTTCTTTCCGCTGCCGCACGGGCAGGGATCGTTACGCCCCACCTTGGGCACCTTGCGCCTTACGGTGGTCTTTGCCCTCACGTTCTCGGCGCCGAATATCTCCTCGGGCGTCTTGACGCCTGCCTCCTTGTCATAGACGGTATCCTGCCCGGACGAAGACGTTCCCAGGGCGGAGTAACCCTGGTGCACCAGGTCACCTCTTTCCGGCTCGAATACGCTCCTTTTGTATTCCTCTTCCATCGCGGAGATCTTCATTATCTTCTCCGCGGTCTGCTCATCTATCTTGACCATGAGGTCGGTGAACATCTGGAAGGCTTCGTGCTGGAATTCCACCAGGGGATCCTTCTGGCCGTAAGCGCGCCAGGATATGCCTTCACGAAGGTCGTCTATCTCTCGCAGGTATTCCTTCCAGTTGGTATCTATCACCGAGAGCATTACAGCTTTCTCGAGTTCCCTCGCGCGCTCCTCACCGAGGGCCTTTTCCCTTGCCGAATAGCTTTTCTTGGCGACCTCCATTATCCTGGCGATGATATCCTTGGGGTCCCTTGGCGTAAGTTCCTCCGGATCCACTTTGATGGCGTAACGGTACATGATCTCTTTAGCGGCCTTTTCCGGTTCCGGGTAGGTCTCCCAGTTAACGAAGACCGATTCAAGTCCCACCGTGAGGCATTCAAAGAACTCGTTCTTCAGGTCCGTTCCCTTGAGGATGTTGCTGCGCCTCTTGTAGATGACCTCTCTCTGCTGGTTCATCACGTTATCGTATTTTAGGAGGTGTTTCCTTATCTCGAAGTTCTGGTTCTCGACTCTCCTCTGGGCGGTCCTTATCGCGCTGGTCACCATCGGATTTTCGATGACCTCTCCTTCTTCCATCCCCAGACGGTCCATCACGTTCTTTATCCTGTCCGAACCGAATATCCTCATCAGGTCATCCTCCAGCGAAAGGTAGAACCTGCTGGAACCCGGGTCGCCCTGCCTTCCGGAGCGCCCGCGGAGCTGATTGTCTATGCGCCTGGCCTCGTGCCGTTCGGTGCCTATAACGTGAAGCCCCCCCGCTTCAAGGACCTTTTCCTTCTCCTGGCGGGTTTTCTGGCGGTATTCATCAAGGTACTTGCTGAACGCTTTTTCCTTTTCTTGTTCCTCCTCGAGTTCGAGCTTGCTCACCGCATCATCTGCCAGGTACTCGGGATTACCCCCGAGGAGTATGTCCGTTCCGCGACCTGCCATGTTGGTTGCTATGGTTACCGCGCCGTACCTTCCCGCCTGTGCGATTATGTGGGCTTCTTTCTCGTGGTATTTGGCGTTCAGCACGTTGTGCCTTATCCCGCGGGAATTCAGAAGGCCGCTCAGCTTCTCCGACTTTTCGATGGAGATGGTCCCCACGAGAAGGGGTCTTCCCTTCTTGTTCCAGTGCTCCACCTCGTCGCATACCGCCTTGAACTTCTCAAGCTCCGTCTTGTATATCCTGTCGGGCATGTTCTCCCTTCTCAAGTGGCGGTTGGTCGGGATCTGGATAACGGGTAATAAATATATATTGACGAACTCCGCCTCTTCCGTCTTGGCGGTACCGGTCATGCCGGCGAGTTTATCGTACATCCGGAAATAGTTCTGAAGGGTTATCGTCGCGAGCGTCTGGCTCTCCTTCTGGACCTCGACCTGCTCCTTGGCCTCGATGGCCTCGTGTATACCGTCGGAGAACCTCCTGCCGGGCATCATCCTTCCGGTGAATCCGTCGACTATGACGATCTTGTTCTCCTTGACCACGTAATCGACATCCTTCTGGAAGAGGATATAGGCCTTGAGAAGCTGTTTCACGCTTTCGACCTTTCTCTGCTGCTCGGCGTAACGGGTGACCAGCTCCGTCTCGCGGGCGGTCTTCTCCTCCTCGGGTATGTCCTCATCGGCAAGTTCCGCTATCTTCGCCTCGATATCCTCGAGCATGAAGTCTATGTCGAACTTCTCCTGCATCATCTCCTGGCCCTTGGCGCTGAAGGTGGATTCGCGTGTCTTCTCGTCAAAAACATAGTAAAGCTGCTCGAGGAACTCGTTACGCTCCTTTTCCATGACCTTGCTGTCAAGCTGGGCCTGGGCCCTGTCCAGGAGGTTCTTCGCCTTCTGGTCCTTGAGTATGATATCAAGGAACTCGCGGTTCTTCGGATCGGCCTTATGTATGAGGTAAAGGAGCTGCCCGGCGTCCTCATCCTTCCCTTCGGAGTGCTTTTTCCTGTATTCGGAAAGGAACTCGCCTACCAGCTTCTTCTGGGCCCTGACGATCTCCTGGACAACAGGCCTCATCTGGTTGTAAGCCTCGTTCGTCTCGTCAACCGGACCGGAGATTATTAAAGGAGTCCTCGCCTCATCGATGAGTATGCTGTCCACCTCGTCGACTATCGCGTAATTGGGCTCTCTCTGGACCCTGCTCTCTTCCTCGACAACCATGTTGTCCCTGAGGTAATCGAACCCGAACTCGTTGTTCGTCCCGTAGACCACGTCACAGGAGTAGGCCTTTTTCCTTTCCTCGGTATCCATGTCGTGCTGGATGACACCCACCGAAAGCCCGAGGAAACGGTACACCGGCCCCATCCACTCGGAGTCCCTTTTGGCGAGGTAGTCGTTAACGGTTATGACATGAACCCCCTCTCCGGTCAGCGCGTTGAGCGTGACCGGCAGGGTCGCTACCAGCGTCTTACCTTCACCTGTGGCCATCTCGGCGTTCTTTCCCTCGTGAAGGACTATCCCGCCGGTGAGCTGGACATCGAAATGCCTGAGACCTATGGTCCTCTTCGAGGCTTCCCTGACAAGGGCGAAGACAAGGGGCAGCCTATCGTCCAGGATCCTGTTCTTGACCTCCTTCAGACGCTTCTTATGCTTATTACGCTCGGCGTCCGAGGTAGACATGGCGATCGCCTCCTTGACGCCGGCGAGTTCGTCCTTTATCCCCTCGAGTTCCTTCCTGAGATCCCGTTTTAGGGAGTCGGTCTTTTCCCTGATCTGCTCGTCGGAAAGAGCTGCTATATCCTCCTCGAGATCGTTTATCTGTCGAACCACCGGTTCTATCTTTTTAAGCTCCCGCTCGTTCTGCGTGCCAAATAGTTTCCTTAATATGCCGAACATTTTCTTTTCTCCCGTTATTTCTTGGTTGCCTCCATCTTGAGATATGATCTGATAAACTCGTCAAGCTCGCCGTCAAGCACCTTCTCCGCGCTCGAGGTCTGCTCATCCGTCCTGTGGTCCTTGACCATCTTGTATGGATGCAGCACGTATGACCTTATCTGGCTGCCCCATTCGATCTTTTTCTTGTCCTCGTAGGAACGCGTTATGTCCTCTTCCTGCTGGCGTTTTTTCTCTTCGTAGAGACGCGCTCTGAGTATCTTCATGGCCGTAGCCTTGTTCTTGTGCTGGGACCGCTCTTTCTGGCACTGCACGACTATACCGGTCGGCTCGTGGGTTATCCTTACTGCCGAATCAGTGACGTTAACGTGCTGGCCCCCGGCTCCTGAGGAACGATAGGTGTCTATCCTGAGGTCGCTCTCGTTTATATCGACCTTTATGTTCTTGTCTATATCCGGAATAACGTCAACAGAGGCGAAAGACGTATGCCTTCTTTTATTGGAATCGAAAGGCGAGATCCTCACGAGGCGGTGAACGCCCGATTCGGCCTTGAGGTATCCGTAAGCGAAAGGCCCCTTCACCATGAAAGTCGCCGACTTGATGCCCGCCTCGTCCCCTGCGAGCTGGTCGATCATTTCAACGGAGTGACCGTGGTCCTCGGCCCATCTGAGGTACATCCTCTGGAGCATGGCGGCCCAGTCACAGGACTCGGTACCTCCCGCCCCCGAATTGATGCTCACGATAGCGTCGGAGCGGTCCGCCTCATCGCCGAGTATGCACTTGAACTCAAGCTGGTCAATGGACTTTTGCACCGTCCTCATCTCATCCATGAGGCTCTTTAAAGACTCGGTGTCCTCGGCTTCCACTATGCTTGAAAGCTCCTTCACCGAATCGTACTGCTCTTTTATCTCTCTATAGGGCCCTACAAGGGACCTGAGCGCCTTAAGTTCACGCGAAAGCGAGTCAGCCTTCTCCTGGTTCTTCCAGATCTCGGGGTCGTTGAGCTCGGACTCTATCTGCTTTATCCTCTTCTCGTTTTTCTCAAGGTCAAAGATACCCCCTGAGTTCGTCGAATTTATCTTGCAGAACATGCAGGGATTCTTTCAGTTCTTCTATCATCGCGTTACCTCCCGTAGAGTGGCATTATAACAGTATTGCAACCAAGTGTAAAGCCGGCCCCGGGAAGGCTATTTCCCCCCGGAAAAATACTTCCTGATAGACCTTGCGGTACGCTCATCCATACCGGCTTCTTTAAGTTCCTCAAGAGAAGCCCTGCGGATATTATCCACTCTTCCGAACTTCTCGATAAGTATCTTCTCCCGCACGGGGCCGACACCCTTTATCTTTTTGAGCTCTGTGGCGAACTTCTCCTTGCCCCTGAGCTTCCGGTGATAGGTTATCGCGAAGCGGTGCGCCTCGTCGCGGATCCTCTGGATAAGTAATAACAGTCTCGAACCGGGCGAAAGCCTTATGGGGTGCTTTCTCGCGGGCGAATAAAGATGGTTGTGCTCCTTGGCTATACTGGCCACCTCCACAGCCCCCAGCCCCAGCCGGGTAAGCTCATCCCTCGCTACTGAAAGGTGCCCTTTGCCTCCGTCAATGAGAACCAGATCCGGAAGGGATCTTTTCTCCTTGAGAAGGCGCGAATACCTTCTTCTTACGACCTCGCGTATCATCGAATAATCGTCAATCTCCCCGACCGTGCGTATCCTGTACTTGCGGTAGTCGGATTTTCTGGGGGTTCCTGCGACGAACCTGACCATGGAGCCCACGGCCTGTTTACCGCTGGTATTGGATATATCAAAGCATTCTATGGTCACCGGAAGGTCCCTGAGCCCCAGGGCGTTCTGCAGTTCGTCCAGTTCCCCGTATACGGGGTGCTGCGACCGGTCGTGCATCTGCTGTATCGCGGTAAGGGCCTCGATACGTTTTTTGACCTGAAGCGCCCTTTCGTACTGGTGTTTATCGGCGAAACCCTTCATGCGCTCCTGAAGGGCGCGTATAAGGTCGTCCTTGCGTCCTTCCAGGAACTGCTTGAGCTGTTCGACCATGTCCCAGTATTCCTCGCGGGAGATCTTCCCCTCGCATGGTCCTGCGCACTGCTCCATGTGGTACTCGAGGCAGATCGTCTTATGGAACCTCCTGCATGTCCTCAGCGGGAAAACCTTCTTCATGAACGACAGGGCTTCCTTGAGAAGCTTGACGTCAACATAAGGGCCGTAATAGATCGCCCCGTCGTTCAGCCTTCTTCTTGTCAGGAAAAGCCGGGGATACTCCTCGTTAACAGTAAGCTTGAGGTAGGGGTAGGACTTGTCGTCCTTAAGCTCTATATTGAACTTGGGAGAATGGTCCTTGATAAGGCCCGCCTCATATATCAACGCTTCCGCCTCGGAAGAGGCCCTTATGAACTTGACATCACGCACCTCGCTTACCAGCAGTTCAAGCCTGGCGTCCCTGGCCCTTCCGGCCTGGAAATACTGAGAGACGCGCCTTTTGAGGCGCCGGGCCTTGCCCACGTAAATGATCTCGCCTTTCGAATCCAGGAACATGTAAACCCCGGGAGAGTCGGGCAGGTTTTGTATTTTAGTCTGTAGTTTTTTCGATCGGGCGGTCATGATATCCTCGCAATTACGGCTTTTAGCATTTTACGGGAAGCTTCAACCCCTGCCGCACAGCTGGCGGCGAAGTAAACGATACCGCTGGTGAGGATAACCCCAAGCAGCCTCAGGAAAGCCACCGGTGTCGACAGAGCCTGCGCATCGAGAAAAAGGCGCTTCATGAAAAAAGTGAAAAGTCCCATGACCACGGTAGCGGAAAATATGCGCATAAGGCTGGATATGATCGCGCCGGTACCGATATCCCCTATCCGCCTCATAAGTATGACGTAAAGGATGACCAGATTCGTGGTAGCTGCGATGGATGTCGCCAGGGCAAGCCCGCCTATCTTGAGCGGCCACATAAGGATGAGGTTGAAGACGATGTTGACCAATAGAGCCGCTAAAGCGGTCTTGACCGGCGTCCTCGTATCCCCCAGAGAGTAATATGTCCCCACCAGTATCTTTATCCCGGCATAGGCCAACAGGCCGAAAGTATAAAAGAAAAGCGCGTTAACGGTTATGGACGTGGAATACGGCGTGAACTCGCCTCTTTCAAAAAGGATCCTCACTATGGGCTTTGCCAGCACCATGAGTCCCACCGCAGCGGGCACCATAATGGTAAACACCGTCCTGAGCGAAAAAGATACCGTGCCCCGCAGCTTCTCTATGTCGTTCATGGCCACTTCCCTGCTCATCCTGGGAAGTGCGGCTGTCGCGAGGGATATACCGAAGACCGCAAGAGGAAGCTGGACGAGCCTGTTCGAGTAATATAAAGCGGCGACACCTCCGGCGCCCACTATCCAGGCAAGGGAGGCCAGGACCGTATCGATAAGTATGCTCACCTGGTATACCGCGGTCCCCATAGCCCGGGGCAGTAAAAGGCGCCCTATCTGACTGCCTACCGGGTGCGAAAGCTGAAAGGACTTATCCAGCCTGAAGCCTCGCCTGTAAAGAGGCGGAAGCTGCATGAGCACCTGGAAGAGGCCGCCTACGATAATTCCTATCACTACGCCTTTAATGCCTATAAGAGGCGAGAGAAAAAGCAAAGAGAGTATGATCGATATATTAAGCACGACCGGCGCGAAAGCCGGCGTGAGAAAATAGTTCAGTGAATTAAGCACTCCCTTACTGTATGCTAAAAGCCCCAGGAAGAATATATACGGGAATATCACCCTGGTGAGAAAAACGGCGATCCTGAACTTCTCCGGGTCCTCGAGAAATCCCGGCGCGATTATCCTTACTAGCAAGGGCGCGAAAACCACCCCCAGGACGGTGACCACACTTAAAGCGGTCAGCATCAGGTTGAATATCACCCTGGCGGCGGTCCAGTATTCCTCCTCGGAACGGGTATGCCTGTAATTGCTGAGAACGGGCACGATGGCCGCGTTGGTCGCCCCCTCTCCCACCATATCCCTGAGCATGTTGGGTATACGGTAAGCCACCACGAAAGCCTGTGCATAGATGTTCGTACCGAACCAACGGGCGAAGAGTATATCCCTCAGAAACCCAAGTATGCGGCTTGAGGTAATAGCGGAACTTATTATGCCAGTTGATTTTATAAGCGTTTTGTTAGTGGTCATATTTAGTGTATTTTAGCAGGTAAATTACAATAATAATAACATATTATGACGTTTATGTCATT
This sequence comes from Candidatus Omnitrophota bacterium, assembly GCA_014728045.1. NCBI lineage: Bacteria > Pseudomonadati > Candidatus Omnitrophota > Candidatus Omnitrophota bacterium. The sequence continues at coordinate 5,155 of WJMH01000005.1, read as the reverse complement.
CTCGCTTTAGCATGAAGTAAATACTGTCCCGAAACCTGTTGACAAATCATAGAGCGTATGCTAAATTATGACTTCCTAAACTTAGCTAAGTAAACAAGTTATATACAAGGAGTTATCTAATGGCGAACAAGAAAGCTGCTATAAAGAGCTTAAGACAGGACAAGAAAAAGCACGAAAGAAACAAATCAAAACTATCAGAGCTTCGCACTCTCGCTAAAAAAGCCAACAAGCTTATGGACGACCAGAAGAAAAAGGAAGCGGACGAGGCGCTGAAGGAACTTGAATCAAAACTTTCGAAAGCCGCGAAGAAGAACGTAATAAAACAGAACACGGCTTCAAGACGTATATCCAGGCTCAGAAGCAAATGGGCCCAGATAGAAGCCTGATCATATCTTTCTGAGATACCCAATAAAAAAGAGCGTGTCCCGCCGGACACGCTCTTTTTTTCATCATACGCTACATTCAGAACTTATCATTGATCGAGGATATCTACCGCCCCCTCTTCCTGTATGGTATAACCGGTGAACCCTTCCCGGTTCTCCCGCTCGGCATCCAGCATTGAAAGGACTTCTTCTGCGTCATCCCCTTTTATCTTGTGCTCTTCCTTGTCCTTTCTCACCTCGGGCATCAACTCCTTGAGCTTTGCTATGAGCTCGTTGGAAGTGAGGTCCGGATCTTCCTCGAGCATAAGAGCAGCAACGCCCGCCACGAAAGCGGCCGAGTAGGAAGTACCCTCCTCGTTCTCGACTACATCCCACGGGGCAAGAAGGTCAAGTTCGTCGCCGTAATTGCTCCACGCCGAAAGCGCGCCATCTTTTTCGATGGATCCCACGGTAAGAACGCCTTCCTTTGAAGCGAGGCTCTTATCCTCTATCTCGCTTCCGGAGTTACCCGCAGAAGCAATGAGTATAGCGCCCTTCTCCAGCGCGTAATCTATCGTTTTATCAAGCATAACGCTCACCGGCATAAGTTCGAACGGCATGGCCAGGACCCGCGCTCCGGCATCGACCGCGAACTTGATCGCGTCGGCGACTATGCTGGATGAGGTCATCCCGTAGTCATCGAGCACCTTCGCGACAAGCACCTCCGCATCAGGCGCGGTTTCATTGAAAACCTCGGCTGTCGAGGTGCCGTGGCCGGTGGAATCGGTGTAGTCATCATCCCCCAGACCGTCCGACCGGCTCTTGCCCGCGAAGTCATATCCTCCCCCGATATCGACCTCAAGTCTCCCGCTGTCAAGACCCGAATCAAGAAGAGCTACAAGCACACCTTCCCCAGAATAGGTCTTTTCAAGGCGGTCGATCTTTTCAAAGAAAGACTTCATCTCTTCCGGGATCAGCGCGTCTTCCGAGACGATATTATCTATCATATCCGCCCCATAGAGAGAGGAGCCCCCGGATCCGGTTACAGCGGGTTTATCGGGTATATCCGACGGCTTGAAGGAATCGTTGGTTGTTCTCCCGTACGTCGTGGTAGAATAGTTCCCGCTGGTGTCGTGCTGGTGGGACTGCACTAAAGTCCATGTGTTGGTGTTCCAAGTATACTCATTAATCCATTCGTGAACGTTGGAATAACTGCCCGAATAATACTCAAAGGTTTTCATTGAATCAATGTTGTACTCGGCAAGAGTGCTATAACTTGCGTCATACTGCATCCAATCGACCCCACCGGACCCATTAGGATGATTAGTATAATCTCCGCGAAAACCATAGATCGTATAATCCCCCGCCCATCTTATCTCGGCGTAATAGGTATCGTCGCCCCCTATACCCTGCCCGGCATCAAAGTACTGGTAAGCATCATCCGACGAACCCTCACCTTCAAGCTTCTGGTACAGGCGGTTGTCACTGTTATCATAGAACCAGTTCCCTTCGATCAGCGTGCTCCCATCAGTTGAATAGAGTCCTTTATGCAGCATGCGCCAGCCGTTGGAACTTGTATCAAGGTTCGTATAAACGCTGTTGTGTTTATACACGTACTCTAAACGCTTTTCCGCGGCCTGAACGTCGGCGCCAAGGTCATCCCCGAAGTCCACCGAATATTCACCGTCATAAAGCGTCATGAGCACCTGGCCGGTATCATAGGTCCAGTCGAAAGTCTTGTAGGAATTACTGGCGGTATACACCCCGCTTTCAAGGACGGTCGTTGTATAGCTGGCTGTCCCGACCACGTAATGGCTGGCTGAATCCTGCCACTCGGTGGCGTTGTAAGTAGAAGCGTCATAAGAGCGCTTCAGGCCGTTACCGCTTATGTACCATTCATAAGCCTCTAGGGTCGTATCACCGTCGGTATCCACTATCTCCTTGGCCACCATGTTCCAGCCATTACTGGATGGATCCAGGTTGGTATATGAGCCGTTATGCTTGTATATATAACCTACCCTGTACTCTGAATCCTGGACATCGACCCAGTTAGCCTCGCCACTATCGGCGATATACATTCCGTCGAAAACCTCGACTTCAACATAACCTGTCGTATATCCCCCCTGTGTCGGGTTCCAGTCGTATGTCTTGTAGGAATTACTCGCGGTGTATAAGCCCGAAACCAAGACTTCGGTCGTATATTTCGCGCTCAGGACGACCTTATGCCCCTGGGAAGTCGGCTCCCATTCGGTGCCGTAACCTGAATCCTCCTCATAATACCTCCTGAGGCTGGAGTCACTATACCACTCCGAAAGCTCTATGATCGTATCGGCATCGGTACTGTATACCTCCGAGACCATATGCGTCCAATTGTTGCTGGATGCGTCCAGATCGGTATAATCCCCGTTATGCTTGTAGACATTTGTCACTCGCTTCTCCGATGCAACAACATCCGCCGCGATAGCGTCACCCACATCCACTGAGTATTCGCCGTCATAAACATCTATTCCTACGTAACCGGTGGTATAAATGCCATTCGAGTAGGTCCAGTCATACGTTGAATAGGAATTGTCCGCGGTATAAAGTCCGCTGACTATGACAGTAGTAGTGTAAGTGGCCGTACCGATAGTGTAATGGTTTGCCGTATCCTCCCATTCGGTGCCGTTACCGGTCGAGGAATCATAGGACCTTTTCATTCTCCCGCTTGTATACCACTCGTATAGCTCATCCACCGTGGTCCCGTCGGCGGGATCATATATGGTCTGGGCCTTCTGGGTCCAGGTGTTCGAAGAAGGATCGAGGTTCGTATACTCGCCGTTATGGGCATAGACATATTCAACCCTGAGTTCAGAGTCTACTATACCGTTATACAGGGCATCGCCCCCGCTTGCGGTATAAGAACCGTCATACATAGCCACTTTCATATGGCCGGTTGTATAGACCCCCTGTCTGTAATTCCAATCGTACGCATTATAGGAATTATCCGTTGTATATGAACCGTAAAGGGTCTTTGTACCGTTTGACGGGTATGAGGCGTAAAGGACCTTCCTGTGCTTGCTGTCGTTCCAGGAGATAGTATTTACAAGCGTACCCGTATTACTGCCCGCGCTGTCACTGACGGTAGTGCCGCTTCCCTCGGTAAAATCCCATTCGGAAACAGCATTAGTGCTTATATCCCTTTCAATGGAAAGAAGCGCGATATCGCTGGATTTAAGGGACGTGCTGTATATCCCGGCGTGTTCAATGTCCCCGTTGAACCCGATATTCTTGCCGCCTCTGCTTGTTCCACCTATATGCAGATCCAGGCCGGAGGTGCTCCCGGGGTCTGTAGACGTCCCGAAGGTGCCGTCGGCCTGCCCGTCGATATAATAGGTCCCCGAACCGCTCGAATAAGTAACGGCGATATGATGCCAGAAACCGTCATTTATGGCAGAGTTTGAACTTGACCCCACCCAGGCACCCGTGGAACCGCTCTGGCAGTAGAATAGCAGCTTGTTATTCACAAGGGCAAGCGCATATCCGTCTTTGGTGTTATCCTGGTCGAACTTATTGAATATGAATGCCCTGGTACCGGTAGTATCCGCCGTGGTCCTCACCCAGGCTTCCAGTGTCAGAGCTCCGGTGATATCAAGACTTGAATCACTGCCGCAATTCATATAACTTCTCGTATTCCTCACGCTGTTATCCAGACTTATCACGTCGTCGAAAGGCCTTGACCACTCACTCAGATCATTGCCGTAATCTATCGCCCTCCTGGTTTCTCCAGGCGTGGAACCGGACCCGTCACTGTAATACTCAAAATAATCATCCTTGGTGGTCCCGTCACTTTTGTATATAAGCTGGTCCTCCAAATACCATGTGCTGTTATGGAGAGTATAGTCACCGGTATGTTTATAGGTCTTTTCGACCCTTAGTTCTGAAGCGACAACGTCCGTTCTCGTTGTATAGGTCGAACTTACGGTATAGGTCCCCGAATAACCCTTTTCTATCACGTCATCATCACTCCAATCATAAGTCAGGTAATAATCGTTAGGTGTATATACCCCGCCCACAAGAGGCGATGAAGCGGTATAGACGGCGCTTGTTATGACCTTATGGTCTTGCGTATTATCCCATTCCGTGCCGGTACCCTCGGATTTATTGTAGGACTTCATGAGGTCACCCTCACCGGGCGTATATCCGTTGCCTGAATACCACTGGTAAGCCTCCAGAAAATTGGAGTCCCCTTCACCGTTGGTATCGTATATAGCCTTGGCGACCATATCCCAGTTACTTGAAGCGGTATTCACAGTGTAATGGGAATTATGCATATAGACGTATTTGACGCGCATTTCATCGGACTGTACGTCAGCCTTTGTTGAATATCCTGCACTTACAGAATACTCCCCGTCATACTCGGCTATCTCCACGTCCTGCGTATCCCATGTATATTCCTTATACCAGGAACTTGATGTGTAAGTGCCTCCCAGTACTGTAGTAGTATGGGAAGAGGCAATGAGGGGTCTTCCGTAGGAGTTATTATTATAATAGCTGTTGTCGTCTTCATACTCATATACATCTCCGGTAGCGGCTTCTATTTTTCGTTTTAGAAGGCCGGAGGGTGAGTAGTATTCATAAATATCTGTTTGCACAGAACCCTCTGAAATGACTACCCAGCTTGCCCCGCTTACCGTACCGTCATTGTCGTTCACATCATCACTGCACGACGTGCCGCTGCCTTCGTCGAACGTCCACATCGATACCAGACCACTCGTTACAGCCTTGCCGCTGTTACGGTCCGTGACCTCGCTACT
>WJMH01000004.1 GCA_014728045.1 Candidatus Omnitrophota bacterium | reverse complement strand
GGGCCGCCAATCGCCGATATTATGCCGCCAATAAAGAGCGCGCCCGGCGTTACTATCAAAAGAATAAGGCCCGCATCAAAAGAAATGCCCGTCAGTGGAAAACTGACAACAGGGAGCAATATCTCATTCAGCAACGCACCTACAACGTTACTAAACGCAATACCGATTGAACAATGGAAGACTTCGTGTTAAAACTCAAAGCCGCCCGCGCTGCTATGGTCGATTACATTCGCTTTTATGCCCAGGAGGCCGGGGCAGACCTTACCGGATCACTTGACCAGCGCATTGTCATGGAAAATGCAGATCGCATGGCCAATTTCATGGTTGATCTTCAGAATCTTAATAACCTGATCAAAAAATACGACCGTTAAATGAAAAGGGTACGGCGAAAAATTGCCGCCGCTTTGACGGCGCTGGAAGACGAGTTAATTCAAAGGGAAAAAACTCAGATACGCATCAGCAAAAACCTGGCCGGGACTGTTTACGACCAGCGTTTCCGCTATCATACCGAATTACTTTTAAGGCTTCAGGCCAGCCTCCAGGAAATCCTGAGCCTGGTCGATGACATCCTGGAGGATTAGACTCTCCAGGTGTATTTATTTTCTATTTATTCACTTAATCATTTTTGTATTATGGGATCATTCAGAGATTTGGCCGCAAAGGCCGAAAAAGCGAAAACAGCCGCTCGCCTTACACCTGTGTTCAAACAGTTTGAAAAGGCTGGCGACGAGATCATCGGCGCGTATATTTCTCATGCCGCCGTTGGTAGTGAGGGCGAGGGAAAGCCCTACAATCAGTACCTTTTTGAGACCGACGAGGGACTGGTAAAATTTCACATGGGTAGCGCCGCTGATACCGAATATGCAGCCCAGTTCCAGAAGGGCAATGTTTATCTGGTCCGCTTCCAGGGTAAGGAAGCGATCAAAGGCGGGCGCACCGTTAACAAGTTCGACGTCTTCCAGGTAGGTCATGTAACGGACGTCGAAGGCGCTCCCGTGGATGCTGGATCAGATGGCCAGTAGAACCACGCGCAACAAAATCCGTTTCCAGGCCAAGTCCGCATTTGAGGATATGGTGCGGGTCCAGGACCACCTGGCTGGGATCGCAGCATTGGCAGACGACCGGTCGCCTCATATCGACAATAATCTGCCTCAGATCATATTGGCCCAGGAAACGGTTATGCAGGCCTTTGAGAAGTTTATGGAAGGCCTCTAATGGTTTGATGCCTCTGAAGGGTAGAAAGTCGCTCAGAAACGACCTTTGACCCCTTCAGGGGCTTTTTTCTTATAATCTTAATACCCCCAAATACAAATGCCATTATCTAGAGCGATAGGGCGCATGATCCTGAAGGAATTGGCCCCGGCCGGTTTGCCCATTGACCGCATGATCGCCATAGCGCGCCGCGGCGGAGGCGGATACCGTTACCAGGACATGCGTAACGATGCCCGGAAGTTTACCGGGAGAGTCAAATATCAGGGTGCCATAGAGCGCCTGAGTTATAACGATATTGTCCCGCGCGGCTGGATGGTCGAAACGGAGTTAAAGCAGCCCGCCCGTTACAGGGTATTTGGTAAGGCCACTTTTTACGACGAAGACAGCGGGCAATACCTAAGCAAAAATGTCAGCTTTTACACTGACGACCTGGCAAAGACGGGCGATTACGGGCAAAGTTTTTTCGACACTTACCAAGGCAGATACGAAGAAGAAGACTTCCCCATAATGGAATTTAAGGTCACTGGGATGGAGCATAACGCCGGATGGGGATATTAGCCTATGGCAGACATACTGAAGCCTCAGAACATCGACCAGCACCCTCTAAAGCCTTTGTCTGGCAGTTATGTCCCGTCTGTATGGCTTTTTGTGGATACAGAGACGCGCCCCCATGTTTCCGGGGACGTTACCGCTCATTTCTTTCAGATGGGCTGGTCATGCCTGTGGATACGTCCCAAAGGCAAAAAGCGAGGGACTCAGGACTGGGTGTTTCACTCCAGTGCCGAGGTATTTAATCAGTACCTGGACCGTATATTGTCCCGTTTGGGCAATGTCATGCTGTTGGGCCATAACATATTTTTCGATCTTCAGGCCTGTGGTTTTTATTCCTATTTTTCACGCTCCGGCTGGTCCCTCCAGTTTTATTATGACAAAGGCCTTACCTACATCCTTCGCTGTGAGAAAAAGGGTAACGTTGTCACTGTCTTAAGCACAACTAACTGGTTTGACCAGTCACTTGAAAAGCTGGGCCAGCAACTTCGTTTCCGTAAACTGAAAGTGGACTTTGATACGGCCACCTGGGATGAATTGAAAGTATATTGCCGCCGCGATGTTGAGATCATCCTGAAGGCTATGCAGTATTACATACGGTTCATTGAGTCGCATGGCCTGGGCCGTTTCTCCCTTACGAAGTCGTCCCAGGCTTTTACCGCTTTCCGGTCCCGTTTCATGTCCCGGAAAATTTATCTGCATCGCGAAAGTCACATAAACGACCTGGAGCGCTCAGCATACCTCGGAGGCCGTACCGAATGTTTTCAGCTGGGGCAAATCGACCGCGGCCCTTTTGTCTCTTTGGATGTCAATTCCATGTATCCATACGTTATGAAGGCTTTTAAGTATCCTTACCAGCTTGTGAGTTACTTTGAGAACATCGACCCTTCACGGCTGGAGAATTGGCTCAAGACTTACGCGCTCATTGCAGAGGTCGAGGTCAACAGTAACGACGCAGCGTATGCCGTTCGTTATAAGGGTAAAACAATTTTTCCCGTCGGTCAGTTTACGTGCTTTCTCACCACAACAGGTATACGTCACGCTTTGCGTCACGGTCACCTGGTCCGGGTTTTGCGCGTTTCCGTGTACCGTCAGGCCGCTATCTTTGAGGATTACGTCGATTACTTCCATGATCTGAGGTTAAAGTATAAACGTTCAGGCAATAAAATCATGTTATTGCTGTGTAAATATATGCACAACTCTCTGTATGGGAAATTTGGACAGTTAAAAATGGTATCGGAGATTGAAGACTTACCAACGGGCGATCTGTATGAGCGGGAGGATATTTTCAATATGGTTACGGGTCACATGGTTACCGTTACCCGCTTCATGAACCGTGAGATCATCCAGTACCCTGAAGGCGAGGGCGAACATTCAGCGGTAAGCATCGCCGCACATATCACCGAAAATGCCCGCTTCACTCTTTGGGACATCATACGGCAAATAGGCACCCGCCGTGTGCTTTACTGCGATACCGATTCGGTAAAAATACGCACCCGCGATTTGGATCGCCTCACCTGGCCTGTTCATCCCAGCGATTTAGGCGCCCTCAAAGTTGAAGACCGCAGCAAGTCCCTTTATATCCAGGGTCCGAAGAATTACCGCACTGAAACAATGCGTAAAATTAAGGGCATACCCAAGCGAGCAGAAGAAATTGAACCTGGCGCCTTCCGGTTTAATACCTTTGTGCGCCAGGTTGGTCATATGCGCACCGGGCAAATCGAGGGCGTAAAGATGCAGACCGTCACCCGGCGCTTAAAAACGCCTTACACGAAAGGCGTTGTATTGCCTTCTGGCAGGGTCAGGCCGTTTCGTTTCCCCGGGGAGTTGCCGCCTTTTTAGCTGCCTCAGCATTTTTGCGGATGTTCGCCGCCTTTGCCTTCGATGCATCGGTAACGTCGCGGGTTTTGATTACCAGTTCTTTTAGCCTGTCATTTAGGTTTGGCATAGTTTGCTTCCTGTTGGTAACGCTTGATATTTGTCTCACTGTATCCCATGTCTGCCAGCGCCCCGGTAAACTCTGTCTCAGTAATGATGCCCAGCTTGTACCAGTTTTCAAAGTCCGTCCGTGACGGCCCTCTGGCTCCCTGGGCTATCTCTCCCTTCAAATCCTCCAGGTAAAGGCTTACCACCTCATCGCGAAAACCATGCCGGGCCATGTAACTGCGATAGTCACCCTCTTGTATCAGGCCTTTAACGAGCATGCGGTCCAGGTCCGTTTTGCTGGGTATGGATTCATACTTGTATTTGTCCAGTTGCCAGGACTCACTCATCAGGTTGACGGTATCCCCTTCCAGGCCCAGCTTCAGCAGCCTCTCTTTGGCCGTTGTCAGGGATATGATCGACAGCATGAACCTCTCCCTGGTATTGTCGATGTCAACTTTCTGGCGATCCTTTTCCCTTTCCCAGTCCTCCAGGGTCAGGTAATACTCTGCCAGGTCGTCTGAATATCCCTGTGCTTCCAGCAGTTCGCCCGCCGCCCGCCTTGTGATCAGTCTCTCCCTGTATGACTCCAGCACCGCGCCCCTTGTAAGTTGTTTTTCTTTGTCACGGTTAAAGCGAAGGGTAAAGTTGACCATATTCTCCGCTTTTTTCGGATCATACCCCAGGTCCAGGTAAGCCGTGTAAAGGTCTTCATCACTCAGCACCCCCAAGTCATGCATGCGCCTGACATCAACGCGGGTGTAAGGCTGGAAAGCTATTTGCACCAGTTTATCCCTCCAGAATGAGGGTATTTCCACGGCCCTGAAAAGCAAGTCCAGGGTTTTATTGTCAATCACTCCCCGGTGCAACATTTCATACCCCTGTTGGATTGAAGGCTGGTCCCAGTGTGCGATCCAGTATTTTTGCGCCCAGGCCTGTGAGATACCCTGTTGTTTCATCCACTCTATTTGCTCAGTAGGAAATTCTTTGTCCAGGCCCAGCTTTTTGTATATGTCCGGCTCGAAAGCCTCTTTTGCCACCATGGCAAATAAGTCCTGGGGCGGCGGGATCAGTTGCCATGTCTGTACGATCTCTTTTGTACGGGTATCCGTGTACCCCAGTTCACGCATCCGCTCATACATGCGATCACTGTTTATGATCCCTCTCAGGTATTGCATCCTTACGATGTCCAGCGGCGTCCGGTTATAATTGCTCAGTATGATATTGTCTATCTGAGCATCATCATATCCATGCCTTTTGAGTTGCGCCCGGTTCTCATTGCTCCGCTTAGGGTCCAGGATCATTG
>WJMH01000003.1 GCA_014728045.1 Candidatus Omnitrophota bacterium | reverse complement strand
GCGCCGTATCAACTGCACACCCTTGGGAGGGATATGCTGTGTGAGCTCTGCCAGGAAGTCACAGGCCTTGAACATATGCACGTTTTCTTTGAAATATGCGCTGTAATGGGTATGAAAGAGAACCCGACCCTTAAACTCTTCATAGTGGATCTTCTTCAAGGATATAGGAGTGCCTTATATGGGGTAGAGCTGGTATTTTCACTTCGTGAAAAACCTGAGGAGGCCGTGCCATATACTGGGCAAGGCTATCACGGGAGCTCTCATCGAGAATCCGTACGCTGTTATCTATACTGAAGCCTGAGTGCTTCCAGGAAAGCATGTTCCGGGCAAATTGCTCGGAGAGGAGCTTTCTCTCGGTGAAGAACCGCAAGACGGTGCGTCTAAAGTATTCGGTCATTTTTTCTAGACCTGAGAAGGGAAGGTAGACAAAGTTTCCATCCTCATCAAAGCCACCCTCAAGCAAAATGGCATGAAAATGAGGATTCCAGCGGAGCATATCCCCGAAAGTCTGTAGTGCCTTATATGGGGTGTGCGCAGGGTATTTTCGCTTCGCGAAAAACCTGAGATGAGCTATGACCATTCCTGTATCTATCTTTCTACCGGCAACTTCCCGGTAGAAATCGCTTATCATGGCAAATATCATTTTTGATAACTCTGCGAAAAGCTTTCTGTCGTGGCGGAAGAACACCCGTAGGGCCTTCGGAAAAGTGAAGACGAACTGCCGATGCGGAAGGCGTAAAAGGACTTCCTCATTCATATGTTCGGCAAAGAGGAGAGTTCTCTTCTGGCTGCAGGAGGGACACATGTAAAATCCCTTGCAGGAAAAAGGGCGGAAATAGTCGTGACCGCAGTTCGTGTTAGTGCAGCGGATACGGGCTATCCCTTGCCGATAATCGCCGCAGGTGAGAAAGTGCTCGCCAACCGTCTGTATCCGTTCGAGACGAAACTTCCCGAATGTATCGGCATACTCCTCATCGTATCGGCTGCAGAAATCGGTGAAATGACGCTCGAAGACCTGATGGAGTGTGTTTCTTCCCCGCGGGAGGTACTCGGTCTTTTGCGTTTTCAGTACTGAAGTATTTTGTATACCCACATAGAGTATTACTGCAAAAATGGTACTGATGCTTCAGGAAATAGAAATATATTAATAAAAGCGCAATATCTCTATAAACCTTTACAAATTCGAAATTGTAATATTCTCACGGACATTCATAAGAGGAATAATCGATTGCTCTTTGCGCTCTTCCGGCAGGTACATGATCCCTTTTTTAATTGCATCCCGGGGCGAACGAATCGTGACATTCTTCCCATCGATCTTGATTCTACCGGAAACATTTTTGTACGCCCCATAAATTATACCTATTCAGTAGATAATCCTTTATTTGCATTAAGATAGCAAAAAAGGTATATTGATTAAGCTGTATAAATCATTTCACATCTATATATGCTTATGGATTTTTTGATGTATAGCCTCCAAAATCAATACGTTTCAGTAGAAAAGGTGTTTTCCAATAACTGTTGAGCCTTCGACTATGAGAGTGACGATCTCTTGGAACAGTACTATTCAATCGAGGGTCTCATAGACGGAGGATGGAAAGTTAGTACATAAAATCACTATGTAATCTTCGATAACAACTCCTCTTTTGATTTATTAAACTCTTCCTCGGTGATGACACCCTTTTTCTTTCATTTCATCTACGTAAAAATTGTATAGAGTTCCATCATTTTCAAAACGGTACTGAAAAACTTTGCCGAGAGCATAGGTTGATGCTCCTGCCAGGATCACCTGTGAGCCTATGCCAAGAAGTGTACCGATTCCGGGTACGGCCCTCGCTTCGCTCGCGCCTGCACTGGTTATCAGTATTTTTTCTTTCTCTGTCCCCATCATCTGAAGCAGCAGCCCGCCTACCGCGGTTTTATCAAGTGAGAGCGGTAATGGGAAAATACGACAGTGCATGGAAAGATATTATCAAGGCCCATCTACAGGAATTCTTAATGTTCTACTTTCCGCATGTTGCAGAAAGCATTGATTTTTCTGTACCGCCTGTGTTCTTAGAAAAAGAGCTGGAAAAGCTTACCCCCGAGAATGAAAGTCGCGGGCGGCTGGCAGATCTGCTTATTAAACTAATGTGCCTCTCCGGTGAAGAGTATCTGCTCTACACCCATGTGGAAATCCAGGGGCGGAAAGAACCACAGTTTGCCGAACGATTGTTCCAGTACGCATACCGAATCTATGACCGGTTCTGGAGCTTTCCTGTCACTCTCGTCGTACTGACTGACACTGACCCCAGCTTCTATCCGAGTTATTTTGAGATCACAAGTTACGGCAGGTATCTCAGAGTAGATTTTCAGGTAACAAAACTGTTATATTTAGAAGAGAGGCGCAGGGAGCTTACTCTCTCTGATAATCCTTTTGCCTTCGTCACGAAGGTCCACATGGAGGTGCAGCGGCGAAGCGGCAATGCAAAAGAGAGGCGGAAGGATATAGAGCTGAAATATGAGCTCAAAAAAGAGCTTGCGCTGCAGCTTTATCAAGCAGGATATACACCGGAATATGTGCAGTCACTGCTGTTGTTTCTCGATTGGCTGGTACAACTGCCGCGGGATCTCGAATGGAAGCTTATGGGAGAGATTTCTGAAAAGACAGGAGGGAAGTCAATGCCGTATGTAACGAGCTGGGAGAGAATGGGAATCGAGAAGGGGAAGAAAGAAAGAGAACGAATCGGTAGGCTCGAAGATAAACAGGAAGTCCTAATGAGACAGCTGGAAAGAAAGTTTGGACTGACTTCGAAAGAGCGTGATCGAGTTCGGTCTACAGCTGATCCTGACAACCTGGACTCGGCTCTCGATCTCATTCTCTCGGCCACAACGAAAGAAGAAGTACTCGCAAAACTGCAGTAGCTTATAATATCAAACTACGGATCAACACCGATTGGCACGGATACAGTTTTTATATAGGAAAGATTTGCTGAACAACGTATGAGGAATCCGTTATAATGGGAAACAGCACAATGAGTAACACTATCGAGAAAGTTTACCAATCCCACTATGATCGGTTGTACACGCTGGCATTCAGGATGACCGGTTCACATCATGATGCGGAGGATGTGCTCCAGACCGCCTTCTTACATGCTCTGAAGGGATGGGAGAAATTCCGGGGGGAGAGTTCGGTGTACACATGGCTCTACCGGATTGTGTGCAATGCGGCCAAGCAGTACCGTCGCAAGGCGGAAAAACTTCCCGTAGAAGTCTATGCGGAGGAACAGGGTCTGGCCGAAAGCGAAGTCTACAGACACATCAACAGCTACGGTCAGGTGGAGGAGAAGGCGCTAGTGGAAGCCACTCGGGAAACATGTCTGCAGATGTTTATGAACTGCATGCCCCCAAAGTACCGGGCGGTGTTTACCCTCAGATGTATGCTCCACTTAGATGTAGACGAAACTGCTCGAGTCCTCGAAATAAGCAGGGAGTCGGTAAAGACCAACCTGCACAGGGCACGGAAGGCCATCCGGGACCACATGGAAGGGCGTTGTTCTCTCATCCGCCCCGGCGCCCCCTGCGATTGTCGCTCATTTGCCGGGTATCTCAGAGCGACCTGCAAGGAAGATCTTGCCCTGCCCATTATAACGGTCAAAACCAAAGAGCGGCAGGCGAAAAAAGAGTTCGAAACGGAGTTGAGTGATATCTTAGGGATAGAACGTCTCTACGATACCCGGGTCCTTCCCCCATCCTTCGACGGCTTCCTCGAGCGGGTAGAGAAAAAGGTGAAGGAGCAGAAGAAGCTCCTCCGCTACTAGTCTGGGAGTACCGGCCCTCCCCCTATCTGGAGTTTTCCATCTTTGTAGAGCCTTCGTATCTTTAGGGCCTCTTCCGCGGCCCATTTTTCCACTCCGAGCTTTTTCATCCTGCAGAGATTGAACAGTTTATAGTTCTGGGGGAATGTCTCCGCTCCGTCACAACAGGGCTGGAGATAGGTGCAGGGGAACTCATCGCATTCAAAGCAGAACTCTACTCCCTTCTCTTCGACACAGGTCTTGGTCCTGCATTCTCCGTGGATTATGAGGCACCCGCTCTCCCGACAGCCGAGACAGCGGATTGTTTCCGCCGGTTGGTTTTTGTACTGGGCGATCCGCTCCTGCATCTCCCGAGTTATGTTGTCTCCGAAAAGCTCGCAATTGAAGCAGTCGATCCCGCATGGTGATGTGTTCTGTCGTAAATCCATAGTTTTCTCCTCTTCAGACGTTGTTTTGTTTTCACTCTTACCCTCTTTGAGTAAAAAAAGAGGCCGTGGTTACAGAAAAAGGAGAAAAACAACAGAAACGATAGTGGAAGTAGATGTATCGATCTTCACCTAATTACCCACTCTCCCCTACCCAATTTTATATCCGTAGTTTTCCCTCCTTTACCCTAACTTATAATGAAGCAGCAGCCCGCCGACCGCGGTTTTATATAGTGACTGCGGTCATGGGCAAATACG
>WJMH01000002.1:52500-90583 GCA_014728045.1 Candidatus Omnitrophota bacterium | reverse complement strand
TCTGGATGAACCTTTCAGCGGTATAGACCCGATAGCGGTTTACGACTGCCAGGAAGTTATACGCGAGCTTAAGCAGATGGGACTGGGTATACTTCTTACCGACCATAACGTGAGGGAGACGCTGACCATAACAGACAGGTCCTATATAATGTACGAAGGGAACATTCTTATTTCGGGCAAAAAGGAAGAACTTATTAACGATCCGAAAGCGCGCGAGATCTATCTCGGGGAGAGGTTCACGATGTAGGCGCCTGCCGTTCGCGGGATCTGGTGACCCAAATGGCGGTAAAAGTTTGTGAAAAGTTTCACAGTACATATTGCAAAAAGAAACACATAATGGTATATTGTTATTCTTTCACTAAAGCTTTAGGGGGTGCAGGTAATGGAAATCAATATCACGGGAAGGAATATAGAGCTTAACAGTACCATCAAGGACTATGTCCAGAAGAAGATGGACAAGCTGGACCAGATGTACGGCCGTATATACGGGTGCGAGGTGGTGCTCGAGGAAGAGAAGGAAAGGAAGAACGTCGAGGTCATACTTTATCTCAAGAAGAACAAAGTAGTGGCCAAAGAGAGCTCGCCTGACATATTCGCTTCCATAGACAACGCTTCCGAGAACGTCAAGAAACAGCTCAGGCGCCTTACCGGCAAGCTGAGCTCAAGGAGAAGAAAGGCCATGCTGGGCAGGCTGATGAACCCCTTCAGGTCCGCGCCGGGTACCGCTGAAAAGCAGCAGGGCATGATAGTCAAGAGCAATACTTTCGCGGATAAGCCCATGCTTCCCGAAGAGGCCAAGCTGGAGCTGGACGTACTCAACAGGAATTTCATCGTTTTCAGGAACGCTGAGACGGGAGAGGTGAACGTGATCTATAAAAGAGGTGACGGGAATTACGGTATTGTAGAACCGAAGTTCTAGGAATGAACGACAACTTGGTATGGAGAGGCGATCAGATATGAAAAGCAGAATGAAAAAACTCAAGGGAACTGCCAGGCAGCTGGATATAGAAATGTCCAAAGAGGCAGTGGACAGTGTCTTTAGCGAAGTACTGGAAGACATACGCAGGAACGCCAAGATACCCGGGTTCAGACCGGGCAAGGCCCCGATGGATATTATACAGAAGAATTACCGCCAGGACGCGGAGGATGAGGTCAAGCAGCGTCTTATACCCCGGGGATACCAGATGGCGCTCGATGAACACGAAATAACCCCGGTAAGCTACCCCGAGGTATCGGATGTCTCTTTCGAGCTTTCCGGCACGCTCAAGTTCAGGGCGAAAGTGGATAGTTCCCCGGATGTGAACCTCAAGAAGTACAAAGGGTACAAAATAAACAAGAAGAAGGTTACCGTCACCGACGAGGAGGTCGAGGAGACACTTGAGAGAATAAGGAACATGAACGCCGAATTCTCCGACACCGACGGCCCCATTGAAAAGGGCCAGTTCGGCATCTGCAATGTCGAGACGTTCGTTAACGGCGAGTCGGTTTCAAAGGAACGGGAGGACATGTGGATAGAGGCCGATAAGGAGTCTTCCCTATTCGGTATGGGAGAGGAGCTTATCGGTCTGAAAAAGGGGGACACCAAGGAGATAGAGGTTACGCTTCCCGAGAAATATCCTGATGAGAAATACGCGGGCAAAAAGGCCATCTTCAAGGTAGAGGTCAAACAGACCAAGAAGAAGGAGCTTCCCGCCGTTGACGACGAGCTTGCCAAGAAGATGGGCAGGGAAACGATGCCCGAGGCCAAAGAAGAGATAAAGAAACAGCTCCTGGCCAGAAAAGAGGCCAACGAGAGGATCAACATGAAGAACCAGGTCATGGAAACACTTCTTAAGAAGCATTCTTTCGAGATACCCTCCTCGATGGTCGAAAGGCAGCTCAAGGTGCTCATGGAGAAGGCCGAGAACGAGCTTCTCCAGAAGGGCGTGGACAAGGCGAACATAGAATCTCACAAGGAAAAACTGGAAAGCCAGCTCAGGAAGGAAGCGGAGAACAAGGTCAGGCTTTATTTCATACTTGATGAGATAGCCAGCGCCGAGAACGTCGAGGTCTCCGACAGTGAGGTGGAAGAATGGTTGAAAAGGCTTGCCGCTTCTTATTCGCAGAGCTACGATGACGTGAAGAAGTACTACAATGACAACAATCTTATAAGCGGCCTGAAAGAACAGCTCAGGGAAGAGAAGACCCTTGATCTTCTGGTCGACGAGGCGACAGTTACGGAAAAATAAATCATTAGATACGGAGGGAATTATGAGCGTGATACCCATGGTGATTGAGAAGGAAGGCAGGCTGGAGAGGGCGTATGACATTTATTCGCGCCTTTTACGGGACAGGATAATCTTCATAGGCACGCCTATAGATGACAACGTGGCGAACGTGGTGATAGCAGAACTGCTCTTTCTGCAGATGGAGGACCCGGACAAGGATATAAACGTTTACATAAATTCTCCCGGAGGGCACGTGACCAGCGGTCTGGCCATCTATGATACCATGCAGTTCGTTAAACCCGACGTCAATACATACTGCGTGGGACAGGCTGCCAGCATGGGCGCGGTCCTGCTCGCTGCCGGTGCCAAGGGCAAAAGGTACGCCCTTCCGCATTCCCGGATCATGCTCCACCAGCCCTGGGGCGGAGCTCAGGGTGCCGCGGCGGATATACATATCCAGGCGCGTGAGATACTGAGGCTCAAGGAAAGGATCGAACAGATACTTGTCGGGCACACCGGCCAGTCGCATGACCGCATCAAGAAAGACACCGACAGGGATTACTTCATGAGCGCTGAAGAGGCCCGCGATTACGGTGTTGTTGACCAGGTCATCTCTGACATAGAGAAGTAATATGCAAAATGCTGAACGAATCATAGAAGGAGGAGTGATGGAGATGAGAAAGTACAGATTGATGTCACCCGGGCCGACGCCGGTGCCGGAGAAGGTTCTTTTAAGGATGGCCGATACGATTATCCATCACAGGACCCCTCAGTTCAAATCTGTTCTGAAAGAAGTAAACGTCAAGCTCAAGAAAGTGTTCAACACCGAGAACCCGGTCCTTATTTTCGCTTCCAGCGGTTCCGGGGCCATGGAGGCGGCGGTAGTGAACCTGCTTTCCAAGGGCGATAAGGCGATCGTGATAAAAGGCGGTAAGTTCGGACAAAGGTTCGCCGAGATATGCGAGGCATACGGGGTAGAGGTAGTACCCTATGATGTGACTTGGGGCGAGGCGGCGGATCCGGCAGAAGTGGAAAAGCTCCTGGGGGATAACCCGGGTGTAAAAGCGGTTTTCGGCACGCTCTGTGAAACTTCGACCGGCGTGGTCAACGATATAAAGGCCCTGGCAGGGGTCGTCTCCTCAACGGACGCGGTGTTCGTGGTGGACGCGGTCAGCGGTCTTTCGGCCGATGAGATAAAACCGGATGAATGGGGCGTTGACGTGGTAGTGAGCGGTTCCCAGAAGGGGCTCATGCTCCCGCCGGGACTGGGGTTGTTGAGTATAAGTCCCAAGGCCCAGAAGCTCGTGGAAAGCTCGGACCTTCCTAAATATTACTTCAGCCTGAAGGCGGCATTGAAGTCCCATGCCAAGGATGACACTCCCTGGACGCCCGCGGTATCGCTGATAATGGGGCTTGATGAAGTTCTGAACATCATGCTGGAAGAGGGGCTTGATGCGGTCCTCAAGCGGCACGGCCGCCTTGCGAACGCTACAAGGGAAGCCGTCAAGGCCATGGGTCTGGAACCCTTCGCGGCCAGACCATCCAACGCGGTCACCGCCGTAAAAGTACCGGAGGGTGTCGACGGTGCCGCTCTGGTGAAGAAAATGCGCGATGAACAGGGAGTTACCATAGCCGGCGGGCAGGCTGAGCTCAAAGGGAAAATATTCCGCATTGCCCATCTCGGATATATGGACGAATATGATACAATAAGTGCTCTTGCCGGAGTTGAAATGGTGCTTAGCCAGCTGGGTTATGATATAGAACTGGGCAAGGGTGTGGGTAAGGCTCAGGAATTGTTGAAGTGATCAGATGTCGAAGGAGATGATGCGGTATGGCCAGGAAAATAAAGATACTGATAAGCGACCCTCTAGCCAAAGAAGGCGTGAACCTGCTCAAGGAGAACAAGTCCTTCCAGGTGGACGAAGTATCCAAACTTTCTGAAACTGAACTTGCCAAGAAGATCAAGGGGTATGACGCCCTGATCATAAGGAGCGGCACTACCGTCACCAAAAAGATCATAGATGCGGCGGACAAGCTGCAGGTCATCGGCCGGGCGGGAGTAGGTCTGGATAACGTGGATATAGAAGCCGCCTCGAAAAAAGGCATCGTTGTCATGAACGCACCGGCGGGCAATACCATATCGACGGCGGAACTTGCTTTCAGCTTGATGGTCTCGATGTCCCGTAACATCCCCCAGGCGAGCCACTCCGTCAAGGGCGGCAAGTGGGACAGGAAGAAGTTCATGGGAGTGGAGCTCTACGGCAAGGTTCTCGGTATCATAGGACTGGGACGCATAGGGACCGAATTCGCCAAACGCGCGCTCAGCTTCGGGATGAAGATAGTCGCTTTCGATCCTTTTCTCTCTGAGGAAAAGGCCAAATCGTTGAATATAGAGCCTGTTGACCTGGACGTTCTTTTTCGTCAGGCCGATTTCATAACCATACATACTCCGCTTACCGACGAGACCAGGCATCTTATCGACGAGAAAGCCTTCAAGAAAATGAAAAAGGGCGTACGTATCATAAATGCGGCGCGCGGCGGCATAATAGACGAGAAAGCTCTGGCCAAGCATCTTAAGTCCGGCAGGGTGGCCGCGGCGGCCCTGGACGTTTACGAAACGAAGACCAAGCCGCCCGTTGACAGTCCCGTGGTCGAAATGGATAATGTTATCACGACGCCTCACCTGGGCGCGAGCACTGCAGAGGCTCAGCTTAACGTGGCCATCGACATGGCCCGGACGGTGCGTGACGCTCTCCTCGGCAAGGGATACCGCAACGCGGCTAATGTGCCTGCCATGGAAGAGGAGGCTCTCGAAGCTGTCAGACCTTACGTGATACTGGCCGAGAGGCTTGGCTCTATTCAGGCTCAGCTTATCGATGAACCCATAAGGGGCATAACGGTGCATTATGTCGGCGAGGTCGCCGACTGCAACGTCGAGATCATAACCAGCGCATTAATGAAAGGCATATTCAATCCGATACTGGAGGAGGACGTGAACTACGTCAATTCCATGCTGATAGCCAAGGAGCGGGGCATTAAGGTGACAGAGAAGAAGAGCCCGAAAATAACCGATTTTGCCAACCTGATCAGCGTTGAATTCGATACCGGCAAGAAAAAGTATTTCATTATGGGCACGCTTTTCGCGAACAAGGAACCGCGCATCATCAAGATGGACAAGTTCTACGTCGAAGCTATTCCTGAAGGTTATATGCTGGTCATCAGCAATAACGATGTTCCCGGTATAGTCGGTAAGATCGGAACCGCGCTCGGCAAGCATAACATAAATATCGCCGAGATGAGTTTCGGCAGGGACAAGAAGACCGGCGAGGCGATCAGCCTATTGAACGTCGACAGCGAGGTCCCCAAGAAGATACTTTCAAAACTTAAGAAGACAAAGGACATAAACGACATTAAACAGGTACATATAGAAACGTGATCGGGTCTTTATGCCCAGAAGGAGGCTCTTATGGTTAAACAAAAGAACATTATAAGGTTCATCGACGTCACCAACAGGGATGGGGTGCAGACTTCCCGTCTTGGCCTTTCCAAACTGCAGAAGACGCTGCTGAACATATATCTGAACAAAATGGGCGTTTTCCAGTCGGAATTCGGTTTCCCATTCACTAATCATGAGATCAATTATATTAACGCCAATCTTAAGCTTGCCCAAAAAAAGGTGATACATCCGATGAGGCTGGAAGGTTGGATAAGGGCTATCGAAGCTGACGTTAAGACGGCGGTCGATAATACCAGGGTCAAGCATCTGAACATGTCCATCTCAACTTCCGATATCATGATCGAGAAAAAGTTCGGAGGCAAGATGGACCGTGCCGGAGTCATAAAATCAATGACAAAGGCGCTGAAGCTTGCGAAGAAAATGGGAATAAAGACCGTGGGCGTTAACGCCGAAGACGCCTCGCGCAGCGACCTTGACTACCTTGTCGAATTCGGGCTTGCCGCCAAGAAGAACGGTGCGGACAGGCTGAGATACTGTGATACTCTCGGTTATGATGATCCGTTCAGCATATACGACAGGGTTTGCGAACTCGCCCGGGCGGTCAAGATGCCTATAGAGCTGCATTGCCACAATGACCTCGGAATGGTCGTAGCGGTAAGCGTGGCCGGCGCTAAGGCTGCCATAGACAGCGGTGTCGACGCGTATATCAATACCACGGTTAACGGTATGGGTGAAAGGGCGGGTAACGCCGACCTGGTAAGTTGCATACTTGCTCTTAAATATGCCAGCGGTTTCGCTAAAAATCCGAAGTACAAGGTAGACCCCAACATCAATCTGAAGATGTCATGGAAACTCGCTAAGTACGCATCTTACGCTTTCGGCGTTCCGATACCCGTAAACCAGGTGGGCGTTGGTGCTAACGCCTTCGCTCATGAGTCTGGTATACATGCGGACGGCGCCCTCAAGAACAGGCGCAATTACGAGCTTTATGATTTTGAGGAACTCGGACGGGGAGAACCCGAGGTCATAGACACCGGAAGAAAGATAACAGCCGGTGAATACAGCGGCATCAAGGGCTTCCGCAACGTATATAACCGCCTTGAGGTAAAGTTCAAGAACGACAAGGAGGCGACCAAGATACTGGAGCTGGTTCGTTATGCCAATGTGCATACGCAGAAGCCGCTTGTTAAGGACGAACTGATATTCATAGCCAAACACCCGGATATAGCGAGGCAGATATTCACCATGACGCCGTAAATGGGATCCGTTCCGGGCACAAAGATGAAAAGGTGGGCGATTATGAAGAGGGCCTTTCGGAAAGAACTGTTCATTGCTTGCGCGCTTCTGGTGGCGTTGAGCGCAGCCGGTATTTCTCCGGCCGCGACCGTCCCTGACAAGCAAGAGAAGGGTGCTATCGTACGCTGGTGGGAGAGATTGGTCGAGAGGTTCACAAAGGAAAAGGAAGAAGCGGAAAAGGCCATGACACCCCTTACCGGCGGACGGGTGAAGCCACCCGAAGAGGAAAAGGAAGAAGCCAGGGAACCGATAATCAAGCCCAGCCTGACGGTTACCAGGCAGAGGACCATAACCTCTATCCAACGTGACCTTGATGACGAGCCCCGGATCATGGAGCAGATAGAGGGCCTGACCCGGAAAAAGAGCGTCGATGGGACTATAGATTATTATTATGGTGAGCCGGACGCGATACCTATGAAGCTTGAAGACCTGGACCAGAGCATGCTGAGCAGATTGCTGAGCCGGGTTCGTCAGGAGAAGGCCGCGATCCGGAGGGAAGAGCTCCAGAGGCGAAAGGAGGCCCTGGAAGAAGAGCTTCCCGCCGAGGAGATGGAAGAGGAAGAGATCGTTGAAGAGGAAGAGCCCGAGCGCCCTGAGCGAGAAGAAATACTCCTGACAAAAGAGCAGATGATAACATCCATAAAGCGTCGGCTCAAGGTCTTTTCCGAGATAGAATTCATTATACCTGCGCTTAGCTCCAGGACCGATGAGGAAGGCAGGAAAGAGTTCTTTCTCATGACGCCGGACGGGGTGCCCACCAGGCTGGAAGACCTGGACAAGGAAACTTTGTCCGAGCTTTTCGCAAGGGTGAATAACGAGGCCACAAGGATAAACACTGAAAGGCTCATGAGGCAGATACAGCAGCAGGAGCAGATAAGAAGGAGCATACCGCAGCAGCCGCCTGCGGCTGTCCAGCCGCCGCCGCAGCCGCCTACGCCTCCACCTGCTCCGCCCAAGGTGTATACGCCGCCGCAGCAGCCGCCGAGTCCACCTCAGCCGCCGCAGCAGCCGACTCAGCCGGGTAGAAGGTAAATTTGCAGGAGAAAGGATGATATGGGACAGGTAACAGTATTGGTCGGAGCCCAGTGGGGTGACGAAGGTAAAGGCAAGGTGATCGACATATTGACCGAGGACGCCGATTGCATCGTCCGTTACCAGGGCGGTAATAATGCGGGGCACACGGTGGTCATAGGAGAGGATAAATACGTTCTGCATCTTATACCGTCCGGGATACTTCGTGAGGGTAAGATCTGCGTTATAGGCCATGGCGTGGTCGTCGACCCCAACGCCCTTATCGAGGAAATAGAGCTTTTAAAGGAAAAAAACATACAATGCGTAGGAAGACTGAAGGTGAGTGACAAGGCGCATATTATCCTTCCCTACCACAAGCAGATGGACGCACTGCGCGAATCACTGCGCAAACAGGGCAAGATAGGCACCACGAAAAAAGGTATCGGACCATGTTACGCGGACAAGGTATCCCGCATAGGCATACGCATGGCCGATCTTTTTGACAGGGATTATTTTCGCAGCCGGCTTGAGAGCAACGTGGAGGAGAAAAACCCCATTCTGCGTGACAACGGTCTCGATGAGCTCTCGGTCGATGAGATATTCGATGAATATGCCGGATACGCTTCATATCTGAAGGATTACGTGTGCGATACGATTTCCCTTATCAATGAGGAGCTCAAAAAGGGCGAATCCATACTATTCGAGGGCGCGCAGGGGACTTATCTTGATGTTGATTACGGCACGTTCCCGTATGTTACTTCTTCCAATTCGACTGCCGGCGGTGCCTGTACCGGAGGGGGTATCGGCCCCTCGCGCATAGACAGGGTGGTCGGTGTCGTGAAAGCATATACCACCAGGGTGGGGGAAGGGCCTTTTCCCACCGAGTTCGGTCCCGATCTCATGGATATCATCAGGCAAAAAGGCGGTGAGTTCGGCGCAACTACCGGGCGTGCCAGAAGATGCGGATGGTTCGATGCCGTTCTCGTGAGGAATTCGGTCCTTATCAACGGCATAGATCAGGTGGTCATCACCAAACTTGATGTGCTGGACGAGCTCGGTTCTATCAAGATATGCACGTCCTACAAGTACAAGGGCAAGACGTATAAGAACATACCGGGTGAACCGAGGTTCCTGGATGAATGTGAACCCGTATACGAGGAACACCCCGGATGGCAGCAGGATACTTCCCGGATAACTTCCTACGAAGAGCTTCCCGCCAACGCGCGGAAGTATCTGGACAGGATAAAAGAGCTTATAGGCACCGAGATCATGCTGGTTTCCGTGGGTAAAAGCAGGAAACAGACACTTATATATAAATGACATTTGGGACGGTCGATAGAGCTATTCGCCTATAAGGAGGTCAGAATGAACAGCAGAAAAATAATCACGGCGGCATTGGTCATGACGTTCGCTCTAAGCGTGTTAACATCCGGGTGCGCGGTGAATTTCTACAAGCAGAGCCCGCGCAGCAAGAAAAAGATCAAGAGTCTTAAGGCTAAGATAACTGACCTGGAAAAGCAGCGCGAGCAGGAGCGTAGAGAGTTCGCCGAGACCAAACGTCTTCTCGAGAGGAAACTCTCCAGCCAGATAAAGGACGAACAGGTTTCGCTTAAGATGGATGACCGGGGGCTGGTGATCATACTCAGCGACGATATTCTTTTCGATTCGGGCAAAGCGGAGATAAAGAGCGACGCAAAACCCATGCTGGACAAGGTGGCCAAGATAATCAGGCAAAAGGTGCCCGAGAAGAACATAGGGGTTACAGGGCATACCGACAACGTACCGATAACACATTCCAAATGGGAATCGAACTGGGAGCTTTCGACGGCCAGGGCGACCAATGTGCTTCATTACCTTGTTAAAGAGGGCGTTTCGCCCGGCAGGCTTTCGGCAACCGGCTACGGGGAGCATAAACCCATAGCTACGAATGCGACAGCTGAGGGGCGCGCGAAGAACCGCAGGGTGGAAATAGTGATACTGCCGGAATTCGTGGAAAAAAACGAGAAGGAGCTGGAGCGGGATATAAAATAATTCCAAATAACCGGTTTGACGGACATGAGATGACAAGAAGAGTAGCCCTGAACCAGTTAGCATTCAAGGCTACTCTTCACTTTTTGCGGAGTTGATGCTGATGGCTTTACCCAGGCATATCGCTATTATAATGGACGGTAACGGCAGATGGGCCCGCCGGAAGGGTCTTAACCGTATCATGGGACACCGTTCCGGGGCCAAGACCGCGGACAAAATTACCGAAGCCTGCGCAAGACGCGGGATAGAGGCGCTCACGCTTTACACGTTTTCGACCGAGAACTGGAAACGACCGAAAAAAGAAGTGGACGCCCTGATGGGCCTGATCGAGCGCACTCTTTCGGAGAACGAGAAGAAGATAAAGAGCAACAATATCAGGTTCAACGTTATAGGACGCATTGACGAGCTCGTCCCGTCACTCAGAGAACGCATAAGGCGCATGATGGCAGATAGCTCTTCCAATTCCGGGATGGTGCTTACCCTGGCGCTGAACTACGGGAGCAGACAGGAGATACTTGAAGCGGCGAAAAAAGCATGTGAGAAATCCGCTGAAAAGGGCATCGGCCAGGATGTTTTCAGTGAGGAGTATTTTTCGGGACTATTGTACACCTCTGATCTGCCGGACCCGGACTTTGTAATACGTACTTCCGGAGAAATGAGGCTCAGTAACTTCCTCCTGTGGCAGACAGCCTACGCGGAGATCTATGTTACCGATACGCTCTGGCCTGATTTCAGCGCGGATGAACTTGACAAAGCCCTGGAAGATTACCAGAGGCGGGATAGGAGGTTCGGTGAGTAAGTTCACGCTGAGAACGATCGTGAGCCTGCTTCTGGTCGGTTTTGTTGCCGCGGTGGTATACGTCTTTCCCGAATGGCTCTTCTGCGTTGTTGTTACTGTGTTCGTGGCTTTCGGATTGTTCGAGTTCTTCCGGCTTGTTGAGAACAAGGACATAAAGGTCCCGAAGTATTTTGGTACGATAATGGGAAGCCTTGTCCCGGGAGTGGTCTTTTTCAGCAGCTATATGCCCGAGGTGAAGAATCTGGAGCCCCTTTTTATAGTGGCAGCGGTCCTTCTGGCGCTGACCCTGCAGTTCATCAGGCGGGACAATGCCCGTGACCACCTGGTGAGCATGGCCCTTACACTCTTCTCGGTCTTATATATAGGCTGGTTCTTTTCCTTTTTAGTAAAACTTCGCCTGCTTGATAACGGAGCGCATCTTGTCGCGTTCCTTATTATCGTCACAAAAGGTGCCGATATAGGCGCTTACCTGATAGGCGGGCGCTGGGGCAGGACCGAGCTCATCCCCAGAATAAGTCCAAAAAAGACCAAGGAAGGGACCGTGGGCGGCGTATTCATCAGCCTGATCCTGGCGATGTTGTTCGGACCTTCCCTGACCGGTTTTTTCGTTCCGCACCTTATGGTGCTCGGATTCGGTCTGGCGGTCCTGGGCCAGGTGGGGGACCTGGCCGAAAGCCTCATCAAAAGGGACTGCAACGCCAAGGATTCGGGGACCGTTCTCGCGGCGATAGGCGGAGCGCTTGATCTGATCGACAGCCTTCTGTTCACGGCACCGATCTTTTATTTTTACGTGAAAGCTTTCTGATGAAAATAAAGAATATCAATATCCTGGGCTCTACCGGTTCAGTGGGCAGGAACGTCCTGGAAGTCGTCAGGTCCTACCCTGACAGGTTCAGGATTACGGGCCTCTCTGCCAACGAGAACACTTCCTTGCTGGCCGACCAGGCCGAGGAGTTCTCGCCCCGCGCGGTTGTTGTGAGCAGCGAGAAGTCTTGTTCCGATATCACTGGCAGGCATCGGTCCGATACCGAAATACTCGTGGGAGAGGAAGGGCTCGAAGAACTTGCTTCGGACCGAACGGCCGACATGGTCTTCGTGGCTATCTCAGGGGTCGCGGCGCTTAAGCCGCTGATGGCAGCGCTTAAGGCTGGCAGGACCGTTGCCCTGGCCAGTAAGGAGCCCGTGGTCAGCGCCGGTTCTTTGATCATGAAGCTGCAGGAAGAGAGCTCTTCGCGTGTTATCCCCGTTGACAGCGAACACAGTGCGATTATGCAGTGCCTCCAGGGCAGGAGCACCAGAGAAGTAAGGACCTTATACATTACCGGCAGCGGCGGTTCCCTGCGGAATACGAGCCGGGAGAGGTTCGATTCGCTTACCGTCGGGGAGGTGCTGGATCATCCCAAATGGGACATGGGCAGGAAGATCACGGTGGATTCGGCCACCCTCATGAACAAGGGGCTTGAAGTTATAGAGGCGCGGTGGCTTTTTGACATGGCGCCAGAAAAGATCAGGGTTGTCATACATCCTGAAGCCGTGATCCATTCCATGGTGGAGTTCAACGACGGCACGGTCACCGCCGGCATGTTCTGTCCGGACATGAGGTTCCCCATACTGAAGGCGATGAGCTACCCGGACATCCTGGAAAGCGATTTTCCAAGGATAGATTTTACCGAACTTAATAAACTAACCTTCCTTGAGCCGGATACCGGGAAATATCCCGCGCTCGAACTGGCATATTCGGTCCTGAAAGAAGGGGGCGTCATGCCGGCCGTTCTCAACGGTGCTAACGAGGCCGCGGTCAAACTCTTTCTTGAAGGCAAACTTAAATTCACCGGTATAACGGACACGGTCAGGCAGATACTCAGTAAATGCAAAAATATAATTGACCCTACTCTGGAGGATATTATAGACTCTGAGAAGTGGGCTATGGAGGAGGTGTTGAGAAGTTGCTGACGGTTATCGTAGTAGTTATAGTATTCAGCGTGCTTATCCTTATTCATGAGGCGGGGCACCTTGTAACCGCGAAGAGATTCGGTGTGGACGTCGAAGTGTTCTCTCTCGGAATGGGTAAACGCCTCTGGGGTGTTAAGAAGGGGGGGACCGATTACAGGATAAGTCTTATACCCTTCGGGGGATACATAAAGATGTCCGGGGAGGATCCCTCCGAAGCCAGCGGTGGTGAACATGAATTCGTATCCAAGCCAGTTGGCCACCGGTTCTGGGTCATCGTATCGGGTGCTCTGACGAATTACGTGTTCGCTTTTTTTCTGTTCTGGGTCATTTTCATGATAGGTGTGCCCACTCTTTCCAATGAGGTGGGGCAGGTGCTCAAGGGATATCCCGCGGAGGAAGCCGGCATAAGGCAGGGCGACAGGATCGTCTCGATCGGCGGTGAGAATATCGAGTACTGGGATGATATAGTAAAAGCCATAAAAGATAAGACCTCGGAAGAGCCGCGAGACCTGGATCTGGGGATCTTACGCGAAGGGCGCAAAATACAGATGCGGGTAACCCCGGATATCTCCACCGTTAAGAACATTTTCGGGCAGACGACATCAAGGCCTATGATAGGCATAGCCCCCCGTAGCGAGATACTTTCCGTTTCTTACGATCCGCTGAAAGCTTTCTATCACGGCGGGAAGAGGCTTGTGTATCTTACCGGTATGACCTATAAGGGGATATGGCTGCTCATCACGGGGGGGATGCCGGTAAAGACCTCTGTTTCGGGACCGATAGGGATAGCGCATCTTATGGGGCAGGCCGCCCGTCTGGGAATAGTGCCTCTTCTGATAATAACGGCTCATGTCAGCATGGCCCTTGCGATATTCAATCTTTTGCCTTTTCCGGTGCTGGACGGAGGGCATGTTATTTTCCTGGCGGCCGAAAAGATCAAGGGCAGGCCCGTGAGCCTGAAAGTACAGGAAGTCGTCACTCAGATAGCCCTTGTGATGCTTATCGCGTTCGCTCTTTTCGTGAGCTGGCAGGACCTTATCAAGTTCACCCCGCTTGGCGGGAAATAGGATAGTGACATGTTGCAGCGCAGGAAGACCAGGACAGTTTCGGTAGGAGGCCTCAAGATGGGTTCGGAACACCCGGTGAGTATCCAGTCGATGACCAAGACCGATACCAGGGACGTCCTTTCCACCGTAAAGCAGATAAGGCAACTTGAAAAGGCGGGCTGTGAGCTGGTAAGGGTCGCGGTGAAGGATATGGATTCGGCCCGTGCCATCGGCGAGATAAAAAAGCAGATCGGGATACCGCTTATCGCGGATATACATTTCGACCACAGGCTCGCGATAGAATCGGTAAAACGAGGCTCGGACAAAATAAGGATAAACCCGGGTAACATCACAAAGAGAGAGCACATAGAGGCCGTTATCGACGCCTGTATGGAGGCCGGGCTCCCGATACGTGTCGGGATAAATTCCGGTTCCATCGGGAAAATGGCCGCCGGAAAAGGCGCTACCGCCCACGAAATGGTGGAGGCCCTTCAGAGGTATTTGGAGCCCTTCCGGAAAAAAGGGTTCGGGGATTTAATAATATCCCTTAAAGCCTCAAGTGTGCTAACCACGGTCGAATCTTACAGGATGATGGCAAGTCTTTGCGATTATCCCTTTCATATCGGGGTAACCGCCGCGGGACCGCCTTCGGAGGGCATCATCAGGTCCAGTATAGGCATAGGTTCGCTTCTTCTTGACGGTATCGGGGATACGATTAGGGTATCATTGACGGGAAGCCCTTTGCCCGAAGTGGACGCGGCGAAGCGTATACTCGCTGCAGTGGGCGCCAGGAGTTTCGGACACAGCATAATATCCTGCCCGACCTGCGGCAGGTGCCAGGTGGATCTTGCCCCTCTTGTTGAAAAACTCCAGAAAGAGGTGGAGGAACTTACCGCAAGGCCTCTTACGATCGCTATCATGGGCTGCGAGGTCAACGGTCCAGGGGAGGCTGGGACCGCCGATATCGGGATAGCCTTTGGCAGGAACCGTGGCGCGATATTCCGCGACGGCGAGATAATCAAGACCGTCCGCGTGTCCGAGGCCGTGGAGGAGCTGGTAAGGATGATAAAAGAGCAGATAACAGATGGTCCCCCGCGGGAATAATCGATAAGCTGTAGGAGAAAGGATATAACATGCGTTGGAGCAATACTTTTATACCCACGTTAAAAGAAGATCCGCAGGAAGCCGAAGCGGCCAGCCATAAGCTAATGGTAAGGGCCGGTCTTATCCGCCGACTTTCGGCCGGTGCGTATACCTATCTGCCGATGGGATACCGCGTCCTGCGCAAGGCCGAGAACATAGTAAGGGAGGAGATGGACCGTTCGGGGGCGGTGGAACTCTTGATGCCGGCACTGCAGCCGGTCGATCTCTGGAAAAAGACGGGCCGTTACGATGATATCGGCCAAGTCATGATCAAGTTCAAGGACAGGCACGGCAGGCAGACCGCCCTCGGGCCAACTCATGAAGAAGTTATTACCGATCTTGTCTCTAGAGAGGTGAGGTCCTACAAGGATCTTCCGCTCATACTCTACCAGATACAGACGAAGTTCCGCGATGAGGTCAGGCCCAGGTTCGGTGTCGTGAGAAGCTGCGAATTCATTATGAAGGACGCGTACAGTTTCGATATTTCCATTGAGGCCATGGAAAAAAGCTACAAGAAGATGTACGATGCTTACTGCCGGATATTTGACAGGTGCGGGATCGATTACCTTCCCGTTGAGGCCGATCCGGGTCTCATGGGAGGGACCGTCTCCCACGAGTTCATGGTCCCCTCGGATATCGGTGAGGACAGGATAATTGTCTGTTCGGCCTGCGGTTACGCCGCCAGTACCGAGGTTGCCGCGGTGCGCCCGGAGGAAGGCGGAAAAAATCCCTCCGCCGGGGAAGGCTCCCCGGAGAAAGTGGAGACTCCCGGGAAGAGCACCGTCGAGGATGTAAGCCGTTTCCTCAAGGTCGGACCGGCGGATCTTATAAAGACGCTTGTTTATATTGCTGACGGTGAACCCGTAGCGGTGCTCCTTCGGGGCGACCATGAAGCCAATGAGGCGAAGATAAAGAACGCGCTCAAAGCACGTTCTCTGGAATTAGCGGATGAAAAGAAAATAGAAGAAGTGACCGGCGGTGCCATGGGTTTCTCCGGACCCGTAGGTCTTTCCGTCAGGATGGTCGCCGATAACTCCGTCAGGTCAATGACCGACGCCGTTACCGGTGCCAACGAGAAGAACATGCACCTGAAGAACGTCGTCCCCGGCAGGGATTTTCAGGTCGCTGAATGGATAGACGCGCGCGTAATAACCGAAAAAGACGCCTGCCCTAAATGCGGAGGCAGGATCGATATGAAATATTCCATCGAACTGGGGCACACCTTCAAGCTGGGAACAAAATATTCGGAAGTTCTCGGCGCCACATTTCTTGATGAGGACGGCAAGGAAAAACCTGCGATAATGGGCTGTTACGGCATCGGTGTCAACAGGATACTCGCTTCGCTCATCGAGAACAGCCATGACGGTGACGGTATAATATGGCCGGTATCCCTGTGTCCTTACGAAGTCGCGGTCATACCCGTGGGCAAAGGAGGTGAGGTGGCGTCCGAGGCGGAACGCATTTATTCCGAGCTGATAGACTCAGGCATCGAGACCATAATAGACGATAGGGAAAAGTCTCCGGGCGTCAAGTTCAACGATTCTGACCTCGTCGGTTTCCCGATGCAGGTAATAGTCGGAAAGAAGGGCCTTGACCAGGGCAAGATCGAGGTCAAGGACCGCTCCTCCGGCAAGAAAGAGATGATAGACCTGGATAAAGTAACGGTTTACGTAAAGGAAATGTTCACCAAGTGAATCAGTAAAGGCTGACGCGGCATGATGGATGCACCCAACCGCTTGGAACTGGTAAAGACCATCGAAGGTGTCAAGGTATACAGGATGATCGGCTCCTACACTGTAGGGTCCACCGCGGACTATTACAAGGTCTGTTCCGTCGCTGTCAGTGACCCCGGAACGAAGGCCATATTGCTCGATTTCACCGGGGTGAGCGATATGGACACCGCCGGTTTCGCATGTGTGATAAACTTTATCAAGGAGAACCTGAGAGAGGGTATGAAGGTGGGTGTGATCAATGTCGGAAGAAAGGTGCAGGACCTGGCGGGGATACTCAAGATAACCAGCGCCATACGGCACTATCGAACAGAAGAAGAAGCCATAAAAAGTCTCAGCCGGCGGTAGGAAGTTTTCCATGCAGCAGATCCAGACAAATCTGACAGAGGTCATAGACAGGGCCCCGGGGGTGAAAAGCTTCCGTTTCGGGATCGATAAACGCATCGAGTTCAAGGCCGGCCAGTATTTTTTCGTTAAGATAGATGTCGGGGGCGCCGGAATGGAAAAGCCGTTCTCCTTTTCCAATTCGCCGACCGAAGAGGGGTATGCCGAATTTACCAAGCGTCTTACCGGAAGCGATTTTTCGAAAGCTCTCGACCGGATGAAGCCGGGAGCCAGGGCGAGCCTCAGGATGCCTTACGGGAAATTCACTCTTGAAGAAGACAGGAAGATCGCGTTTCTCTCGGGCGGTATAGGCATAACGCCGGTGAGGAGCATGGCCAAATACGCCACGGACAGCAAACTTCCCACGGAAATGGTTCTCATCTACGGCAATAATACCGAGGAGGATATAATTTTCAGGGAGGATTTGGATCGGATGGCTGAGGTTAACGATAAGTTCCAGGTAGTTTACACTCTTACCGCCCCCGATGTATGTCCGGTATCGGAACAGTGCCGCAGGGGCCTTATAGACGCGGAGATGATAAAAGAGGAGATACCCGATTACACGCAGCGGGTGTTCTATATATGCGGGCCCCCAGGAATGCTGAAGGGCCTGAGAAAAGTGTTGTGCGAAGACCTCGCGCTTGGAGAAGATACCATAAGAACCGAACAGTTCTCCGGGTATAATTAAAAGAGAAGGGAAAGGTGTAAGCCAAAATGAAGAGAATAATGTTTTTAGCTGTAGTGCTCTTTATGTTCTTTTTTTCGCTTCTGCAGTGTTCCGCCCAGTCCAGCTGGATGGAAAACAAGGATTACTGGGATAACGGGAACGTAAGATCCGTCAAAAGGTATGATTCAGAGGGGGATATCAAGCTGGAAAAATATTACCGCGAGGATGGTACTCTGGAACAGTACATAGAATACGATGACGAAGGGCACAAGATAGCCGAAGCCTATTACGGCGAGAACGGTGATCTTCGGGAAGGACCTGACGGCTGGGCCGCTATGCGTTTTAAGTACGAAGGCGGGAACATGGTGGCTGAGGGTTATTACGGTCCCAGCGGGAAACTGACCGAAAGAAAACTGTATAACTCCGAAGGTGATCTGGTGGCCAAGCAGTACTACGGCGACAAAGAACGCCTCCCCGCGGAAGAATACAATCCGGACCCGCCGCTTGCCGGGGAACAAAACGAATACTATGATGAGTACGGCCGTCCGGAAGGAACCACATCAGTTGAATATGACGAAGACATTTTTTCGCCTTTCTGGGATTACGAAGAGTGAGCCCGGGGCTATACGAGGAACTTTTTATGCCCGAATGTGATATCCGGATCTTCAGTTCAGAGGATGAGCTGGCACGGGCTGCCGAGAAGATCTGGCAAGAGGCGGCCGCACAGGCTCTCCGTGAAAGGAACCTATTCGTCGTAGCTCTTTCGGGAGGATGTTCTCCCGTGGGTCTTTATCGAAGGCTCGTCCTGTCCAAAAACCTTCCCTGGGAGAGGACCCATCTATTCCTTGCAGATGAACGGTTCGTTCCTCTTGAAGATAAAGACAGTAATTACCGTTTGATAAATGAACTGCTCCTGGAGCCTGCCGGGATCGATCCTTCCAACTGCCATCCTGTCCCGGTTGCCGAGAACAGCGCCGAGGCTGCCGCGCGCCGATATGAAGAAGAGTTATCGGATTTTTTCAGTAAGGAAGGATATGGATCTCCCGTGTTCGATCTGGTGGTTTTGGGTATGGGCAGAGACGGACATACCGCTTCGCTTTTTCCGGGAAACCCGGATCTATTTACCACAGAGAGGCTTACGGTTTCGGTCAATGGCGGCCAGACGAGGCATCAGCGCGTCAGCCTGGGGCTTTCTGTAATTAATTCCTCCAAGAACGTGGTTTTTCTGGTCTCCGGAAGAGGCAAAGCCGCGATAGTGAGACGGGTACTCGAGCGGGGAGATAGTGATCTTCCGGCTTCTCGTGTTAAGCCTGTTGCCGGCCAGCTTTTCTTTCTGTTGGATGAAGACGCTTCAAAACAGATAAAGCCTGAACGGGGGATAGAATAACGCGTTATCATCAAAACCCTTGACAATCATATATTATTATATTAAAATCACATACGTTTGACGCAACAAATGTAAGTGGGCCCGGCGCCCACTTATTTTTTTACCGGAAAAAGAACAAGAGGCGAACAATGGTTAAACTCAGAGTACCGGAAGATCTTCTGGATTACATAAATAAGGAAGCCGAAAGTTCAGGTTATCAGGTAGTGGATCTTACTACCAGGGGCGGGAAGGCCTTTTTCCTGGAGATAATCCTGGACAAGGAAGGCGGTATAACACTTGATGAATGTACGCATTTCAACAGGACCGTTTCCACATGGATAGACGATCAGAAAATGTTCGAACTGGGCTACACTCTTGATGTGTGTTCTCCGGGCCTGGACAGGTCCCTGAAAAAAGACAATGACTTTTTATGGGCCCTGGGCAAGCAGGTCAGGGTGAGAACTTACGAGCCTGTAGAGGAGAAGCGCCAGCTGACGGGCAAACTCATCAAAGCCGACGGGGATAAGGATATCACCATAGAGGACGAGCAGGGCAGACAGGTCCGCATAGCCAGGAAGAACGTGGCCAAGGCCAAATTGTGTTTATCATTATAAAAGAGAACATGGAGTAATGACATGAACGGAGCACTGTTAACCGCGTTAGAAAGGATCGAGAGGGAAAAAGGTATCAGCAAGGATATCCTTTTCGCCGCCATAGAAAGCGCTCTGGTGAGCGCGGCGCGCAAGGTCATAGACGATCCGGATATATCCAAGGAAGACATCACCGTTACCATGGATCAGGAGACCGGCGAGATCACGGTCTTTTCCGAAGGGGAGGTTGTTGAGAACGAAAGGTTCGGACGAATCGCCGCCCAGACGGCCAAACAGGTCATTATACAGAAAATACGCGAAGCCGAAAGGGACGTGATATTCGAAAAATACGAGAAAAAGGTCGGAAGTATCGTCAGCGGAGGAGTGCATCGTTTTGAAAAAGGTAACGTGATCGTTGAACTTGATGACACCGAGGCCCTTTTGCCCAAATCCGGTCAGATCCCCCGCGAAAGGTTCCGCCAGGGGGAACAGATCAGGGCTTATCTGCAGAAAGTGGAACGGGGGACCAGCGGCCCCGAGATCATACTCTCCCGTACGGACGAGGGGTTCGTTAAAAAACTGTTTGAACTTGAAGTCCCGGAAATATCCCAGGGTATAGTTGAAATAAAGTCCATAGCTCGCGAAGCCGGAGAACGGACCAAGATCGCCGTCAGTTCCAAGGAAGAGAAAGTCGATCCTGTGGGAGCCTGTGTGGGTATGCGGGGATCCCGCGTAAGGGATATCGTCAGGGAGCTTCACGGCGAAAGGATAGATATCGTCCGCTGGGACGATGATATCCGGACTTATTTAAAGACGGCCGTAAGTCCCGCGGAGATATCACAGATGGTCGTGGACAGGGAAAGCAAGACCATAACTTTAGTGGTACCGCAGGACCAGCTTTCGCTTCTTATAGGCAAGAAAGGAAGGAACATAAGGCTGGCGTCCAAGCTGCTGGGATGGGAACTGATAGCCGAGTCGACCGAAGTAGTGTGGGAGATACCCATTACCGAGGTACAGGGGATAGGCGAAAAGACCCTCAAGACCCTTGAAGGGGCGGGGTTTGACAGTGTCGAGAAGGTGCTTCAATCCGGTGCCGAGGGGCTTTTGGAGCTTGATGGTGTAGGTCAGAAGACCGCAGAGAAGATAATAGCAGCCTGTGAAGATGCGGCCGCGCAGGTCGAAGCTCAGGAGGCCGAAGAGGCCGCGGAAAAAGAGTCCGAAGCTTCTCAGGAAGAAGCGGTGGAAGAGGCGCCTGAAGAGGAAGCTGCCGAAGAGGCTGAACAGCCGAAGGAGCCTGAAGAAGAAATGCCCGAAGAGCAGGGGAAAACCCCGGCGGAAGAGGAAGCCGCTGAAGAGGTCCCGGAGGAAGAGACCAGCGAGGAGGCCGAAGAAGAAAAGGCCGAAGACGAAACCCCCTCCGAGGAAGAGACTCGGGAAGAAGAAAAGGAAACCGACCAGCAAGAGAAATAGAGCAGGAGTTATATGTCCATTAAAATAAAAAAACTGGCAAAAGAACTGGATGTACCCGTTGAGAACATTTTTGAACAGCTGAAGAAGTTCTATGTTGATGCGGATACACCTGATAGCGAAATAGACGATAAGATAGCCGGGCTGGTACGCCTTAAGCTGGGCGGAGTGAAACCACCGAAGAAACCCGCCAAGAAGGCAGCCAAGGTCAAGAAGGCCCCGAAGAAGGAAAAAGAACCAAAAAAAGAAAAAAAAGAAAAAAAAGAGAAAAAGGAAAAGAAAGAGAAAAAAACGGGCAAAAAGACTGAGCAACCCGTCGCCAAAAAAGAGAAGCCTCCCAAGGAAGAAAAGGTCAAAGAAAAGACCAAGGAGGAAAAAACCAAACCCGAGAAGAAAAGCAAACTGGGCGGCATACGTATAGTCAAGAGGGCCAAACCGGAAGAGACAGAAGCGCTTGAAGAAAAAACCAGGTCCGTTGACAAAAAAGCGAAGAAAGAAAAAGCGTCAGCCAAGAGCAAACCCAAGAAGGCGATAGAAAAACTGTCCCCCGAAGAGCTCGCCAAGGAGATGGAAAACAAGAAGACCGCCGGTGTAAAGAAAGTGCAGCGGGTCCGCAAAGTGCGCCCAAAGATAAGGAAGGTCAAAAGGACCGTGGTTTCTTCTTCGGGAGGCCAGACGAAACCCCGCACCGTTTCTTCTCCGGTAAAGCCTCCTGAAAGAAAAACCCCGCAGAAGGTAAAACTCCATGTTCCCATAAACATCAGGGATCTGGCGCCTCACATAAACAAAAAACCCAACGAGATCATCAAGTTCGTCATGGCTAAGGGCATGATGGTCAACATAAACCAGGATCTTGAGGAAGAAGAGGTGCGCGAGATCATGGCCCATTTCGGCTATGAGCTGGAACTTCCGGAAACGATGGAGTCAATTGAAAAAGAACTGGTAGCCGAGCACCATGATGGTGAGAAGGTCGCCGTTGAAGCGCGCGCTCCGGTAGTCACCTTCATGGGTCACGTAGACCACGGTAAGACTTCGTTGCTGGATTACATACGCAAGACCATGGTCACAAAAGGCGAAAAAGGTGGTATCACCCAGCATATCGGCGCTTACAAGGTGGACCTCTCCGGCGGTTCGGTCACGTTCCTGGATACGCCCGGACATGCCGCGTTCACCGCTATGCGCGCCCGCGGAGCCCATGCGACCGACGTCGTGGTCCTTGTAGTGGCTGCTGATGACGGTGTAATGCCCCAGACCAAAGAGGCCATAGATCACGCCAGGGCCGCCGGTGTTCCGATAGTCGTTGCTATCAACAAGTGTGATCTGGCTGATGCCAATCCGGACAAGGTGAAGAGGGAACTGCAGGTGGAAGGCCTTACTCCGGAGGACTGGGGAGGTAAGACCATCATGATAGACGTTTCCGCCAAAACAGGCGAAGGCGTGGACAATCTCATGGAGATGCTCATGCTGGAGTCAGAACTATTGGAGCTTAAGGCCAATTCGGAACTGAGGGCAAGAGGCACAGTAATAGAGGGCAAGAAGACACCCGGTCAGGGTATAGTGGCCACTCTCCTCGTGCAGAACGGGACCCTGCATCCGGGAGATGTGGTGCTCTGTGGTTCCTATTACGGGAAGGTAAAGGCGATGATTAACGACCTTGGTGAACGGGTCAAACAGGCGCTGCCTTCCACGCCGGTCGAAGTTCTGGGCCTGCAGGGCGTTCCCGAGGCCGGGGAAGAGTTCTTCGTGGTGAGAGATGAGAAAAAAGCGAAGACCCTTGCTTCTCTCAAGCAGTCGGAGACCAGGAAACACAAGATAGCCGGCGGCCAGAGGGTGAGTCTCGAGGATTTCCACAGCATGGTCGCCGACGGCAGCATGAAGGAGCTTAAGATCATTCTCAAGGCGGACGTACAGGGTTCGATAGAGGCGATCGCGCAGTCTTTACGTGACCTTGATACTGAAGAGGTTAAGGTGAACATAATACATTCGGCCGTCGGTAACATAAACGAGTCCGATGCCATGTTAGCGATAGTGTCCAACGGCGTGATAATAGCCTTCAACGTGAAAGTGGACCCCAAGGCCGAGGAGATCTCCAAGAACGAGGACGTTGATATCCACCTTTACGATGTGATCTACGAGGTCATAGCGGATGTAAAGGCTTCCATGGAAGGTCTGCTCGAGCCGGAGGAGAAAGAGGTCTTCCAGGGGCGCGCGGAAGTGCGCGAACTGTTCTCCTCTTCCAAGACCGGGACCGTTGCCGGATGCGCTGTGCTCAAGGGGACCATACACAGGAAGGACCGCATAAGGGTCAAGCGGGGCGATGAGACCGTTTTTGACGGACACATAAACGCTCTCAGAAGATTCAAGGATGACGTGAAGGAAGTCAGAGAGGGCTTTGAATGCGGCATTACCATAAAGGGCTTCAACAGTTTCCGGAAGAACGACATACTTGAGGCCTATAAGATCGAGAAAGTAGCCAGGCGATTGGAAAAATAAACCTTTGCCGCGTGTTGCGGAGAATACCGGCAGTATGAAAAAGAAAAATATACTTAGCGGGATGAGACCCACGGGCAAGCTCCACCTGGGGCATCTTGTGGGGGCTTTGAAGAGCTGGATCGAGCTCCAGGAAGAATATAACTGCTTTTTCATGGTCGCCGACTGGCACGCTCTTATGAGCGAGTACGAGAAGCCGTCGGACATAAAGAAGAACAGTTTCGAGATAGTCAAGGACTGGATATCCTGCGGCATAGATCCGGAAAAAAGCGTTATTTTCATTCAGAGCATGGTGCCCGAGCACCTGGAACTTGCCATGGTCTTCTCGATGCTTACCCCCCTGGGTTGGCTGGAGAGGTGCCCAACTTACAAAGAACAGCTCAGGGAGATCAAGGGACGCATGCTCGCGACCTACGGGTTCCTGGGGTATCCTGTGCTCCAGGCCGCCGACATAGCCCTTTACAGAGCAGATCTGGTGCCGGTGGGAGAGGACCAGAAGCATCATCTTGAACTTGCCAGGGAGATCATACGAAGGTTCCACAGTCTTTACGGGAAAGAGATATTCGTCGAACCCCAGCCTATGCTCACGCAGTTCTCCAAACTGGTCGGTCTGGACAACCGGAAGATGTCAAAAAGTTACGGTAATTTCATCTCTTTATCCGACTCTCCCGAGACGGTCAACAAGAAAGTATACAGCATGTACACCGACCCCAACAGGGTCCGCGCGGACGTGCCCGGCAGGGTAAAGGGTAATCCGGTGTTCATATACCATGATATATTCAATTCCGACAGCGAACAGGTCGAGGACCTCAAAAAGAGGTATCGGGCCGGCAAGGTCGGGGATGTCGAGGTAAAGAAGAAGCTTGCCGCCGCTCTCAATGACTACCTCGGCCCTATAAGGCAGAGGCGGGAGGAACTTACCGATGATGATGTCAGGCAGATAATCGAAGAAGGTTCCAAAAAGGCCAGGGAAGCTGCGCATAAAACCATGACCAAGGTGAAGAAATGCCTTCATCAGGTCATAGACCGGTGACGACGGGAAAATGTCTTACAAGGTGAAACTCAACATATTCGAGGGACCTCTGGACCTCTTGCTTTTCCTGATCAAAAAGGACAAGATAGATATCTAT
The DNA here is from genome assembly GCA_014728045.1 of Candidatus Omnitrophota bacterium. Lineage (NCBI taxonomy): Bacteria > Pseudomonadati > Candidatus Omnitrophota > Candidatus Omnitrophota bacterium. Next base: position 65,819 of record WJMH01000002.1, on the reverse strand, counting down.
GACATACCGATATCCGACGTCACGCAGCAGTACCTGGATTACCTGGAACTGATGAAAATGCTGGACCTTGAGATCGCCGGTGAATTCCTGGTCATAGCCGCCACTCTTATACACATAAAGAGCAAGATGCTGCTGCCGCAGGAAGAGAATGAAGAAGGGGCCGAAGAAGAAGAGGATCCAAGGGACGAGCTGGTAAGAAAACTTCTGGAGTACAAGAAATACAAGGAAGCCGCTTCCCATCTGCAGGAGAGGTTCGAGGACCGTAAGAGCTTGTTCCTTAGGCGGGGGGAAGGCAGCAAGGCGAAAATCGTCTCCGATGACGGGACCGAGTACTTTGAAGCGAGCCTTTTTGACCTTATTACCGCTTTCAGGAAGATACTGACGACCGTGCCGAAGGAGACGTTCCACAAGGTCGTCAAGAACGAGTATACTGTAAGCGATAAGATACACGAGATATACCACATCCTGGCCAAGGACCCCAGGATATATTTCTCAGCCCTGTTCTCGAGGGCCAGATGCAAGGATGAGGTCATAGCTATCTTCCTTGCAGTGCTTGAGCTTATCAAGATGAGGGAGATCTTCGTGGCACAGAAAGGTCCTTTTGAAGAAATAGAGATAATTAGGAACCCTGAGCTGGTCAAGGGTGCCGCAAAGGGTGAATGAACGGATCCAAAGATCAAAAAGAGGTTGAGATGGAAAATAGCGGTAAGATAAAGAATATCATTGAAGCTCTTCTTATCGTTTCCGAGCAGGGGCTCAGCAGGGAAGAACTCAGGTCCGCCATAGATATCGCCGACGGCAAGGACATAGATGAAGGCGTGAACGCCCTAAAAAGCGAATACGGCGGGCCCGACAGGGCTTTCAACATAGCCGAGATAGCTGGACGGTACCGTATAGTATCAAAGCCGGAGTTCATGCCCTGGATAGGCAACCTTTATCAGAGGCATGTGGACAGGTTGACCGGTCCCTCTCTGGAAACTCTGGCGATAATCGCTTACAAACAGCCAGTCACCAGGGCCGAGGTCGAAAGCGTCCGAGGCGTGAATATCGGCGGAGTGCTCCAGACACTGCTTGACAAGGAGCTTATACAGGTCAAGGGCAGGAAAGATGTTATAGGCCGCCCGCTGGTATACGGAACCACCGAGCAATTCCTGGAGATATTCGGGCTGAACTCTCTGGACGACCTGCCGGTATTAAGGGATTTCAGCGAGGAGGACCTTGAGTACGGCAAGTCCCAGGAGGTGGTTGAGAACCAAGAGGCCGGTGAGGCGCAGGAGTCTCAGGTTGAACAGGACGGTTCGTCCGATGTGCAGGAAGAAGCAATAGCAAAGGAGCCGGAGAATGAGCCCGAAAAAACTGAGTGATCTTAGAAAAGAGATAGATAAATTGGATTCGCGTATCGTGGAGCTCGTTAACAGGAGGGGCAGGGTAAGCCGTTCCATCGGCGCACTCAAAAAGGCCGGTAAACAGCCGCTGTACAGCCCGGACAGGGAAAGTCATGTTTATTCCAAGGTGGTCAAAGAGAGCGCCGGGCCGATCGCGGACGAATCCATGAAGGCCATATACGCCGAGATCATGTCCGCCTGCCTTGCTCTTGAACACCCTACAAGAGTAGCCTATCTCGGTCCAAAACTAACCTTTACCAACCAGGCGGCGCTTAAAAAATTCGGTTCCAGCGTTGATTATCTCTCCTGTGACAGTATTTCCGACGTGTTCAGAGAGGTTGAAAAGGGTAATGCCGACTACGGGGTGGTGCCTATCGAGAATTCCACAGAAGGAGCTGTTAACCACACGCTGGACATGTTCGTGGACTCAACACTTTTGATCTGTTCGGAGATATATCTTCCCATACGGCACAGCCTCCTCAGCAAGAAGGGTGAGAAGAGTTCCATCAAGAAGATCTATTCCAAGTCCGAGGTCTTCGGGCAGTGCCGCAGGTGGATCGAGAAGAATTACCCAAAGGCCAGGCTCTGTGAATGCGCCTCCACCGCCAAGGCCGCCGACATGGTAGCTTCACGGAAGGATTCGGCCTGTATCGCGAGTGAGCTCGCGGCTAAAAAGTACGAACTTAAGATAATAGCAAGGTCCATCGAGGATTCCGTGACCAACATGACGAGGTTCCTCATCATAGGGAAACAGATGAGCAACATATCTGGTTCGGACAAAACCTCCATAATGTTCTCTGTAAAAGACAGGCCGGGTGTTCTTCATGATATGCTCAGTTCTTTCAAGACGAAGAACATAAATCTGACCAAGATAGAGTCCAGACCTTCCAAAATGAGAGCCTGGAAATATTATTTCTTCGTGGATCTGGAAGGGCATTGCCAGTCTCCGAAGGTCAGGAAGGCGCTTACGGACCTGGAGAAAAAATGCCATTTTGTCAAGATACTGGGTTCTTACCCCAGGGGCGACAAGGGCTTTAAAAAAAAGACATCTAAATAGTTGCCGGGAGGTGTGTCACGAAAAAGCTTTGGAGAGAGATAATACGGGGAGTGCCGACCTATAAACCGGGTAAGCCCATAGAGGAGGTAAGGCGCGAACACGCTCTTGATGACGTTATCAAGCTTGCGTCCAACGAGAACGCCGTCAGCCCTCCGCCTCAGGTCATAGAGGCCATTATGGCCGCGGCTAAGAACCTCAACAGATATCCCGACGGCGGATGTTTTTATCTGAGAAGGGCCCTGGCCGATAAATTCTCTCTCAGCGAGGATAACTTCATCTGCGGGAACGGTTCTGACGAGATCATCACCATGGCGTTAAGGGCTTCGGTCGACCCGGGCGATGAGGTAGTGATAGCCGATCCCACTTTCCTGATCTATAAGATCTCTTCGGTGATAGCCGGAGCCACTGTCCGGCAGGTCCCTTCGAAGAACTTCAAATATGATCTTGACCGGATGGTCGAGGCCATTACCCCGAGGACCAAGATAGTATTTATCGCCAATCCCGACAATCCTACCGGCACCTATGTGACCGAAAAAGAGCTGAGCGCTTTTCTGAAAAAAGTGCCCGAGAACGTTCTTGTGTTCATGGATGAAGCCTATTATGAATTCGGCACGGGGGGAGATTATCCGGAAACCCTCGGCCTCATCGAAAAGAAGGACCTGAATATCATCATAACCAGGACGTTTTCAAAAGCATACGGTCTGGCCGGATTGCGCGTGGGTTACGGTATCGCTAACGAGGACGTGATCGCCTCCCTCAACAAGGTCAGGGAGCCTTTCAATGTCAATTCGCTGGCACAGGCCGCGGCCGTGGCTTCCCTGGCGGATGAGGTGTATCCCAGAGCCTCTATCGCCATGGTCCGGGAAGGCAAGGACAAGCTCTATAAAAAGTTCGACGAGATGGGTATATTTTACGTGCCTAGCCGGACGAATTTCATACTTGTAGATACAAAGCGTGACGCCAGGAAGATCTTCGAGCATTTACTGAAAAAAGGCGTGATAATACGTGAGATGTCGTCCTGGGGGCTGGATACCTGCGTAAGGGTCAACGTGGGCCTCCCGGAAGAGAACGATAAATTCCTCAGTGTCTTTGAGGAAGCCATAAATGAAATTCCCGTAAAGTAAGGAGAAGATATGATAATTGTTCTTAAGCCCAATGCCACCAAGGAACAGGTGGACCACCTGATGGACAAGATCCAGAAGCTGGGGCTCAAGCCCTGGTTGTCCGAAGGTGTTGAACGTTCCATAATCGGAGTTATCGGCGAAGAGGATGTCTTGAGGGTTCTGCCTCTTGAAGGTGTTCCCGGTGTGGAAAAGGTCATGCCCATACTCAAGCCTTTCAAGCTGGCGTCCCTTGAATATAAACCCAAACCCAGCAAGATCGAGCTGGGCCCAGGGGTGGTAATAGGAGGAAAGAAACTCGTGGTCATAGCCGGACCCTGTTCGGTCGAGGACAAAGATATGCTCCTGTCAACGGCAGAATCGGTCAAAGCCTCCGGAGCGGTCGGTCTGAGGGGCGGCGCGTTCAAGCCCAGGACCAGCCCTTACAGTTTTCAGGGCATGGGCGAAGAAGCTTTGAAGTACATGAACGAGGCCAGGAAGAAAACGGGTCTATTGGTCGTTTCGGAGTTGATGGACCCCCGCCACGTCGAAATGTTCGAGAAATACGTGGATGTTATACAGATAGGCGCAAGGAACATGCAGAATTTCAATCTTCTCAAGGAAGTCGGAAAGCTGCGCAAACCCGTTCTGCTTAAAAGAGGCATAGCCAGCACCATCAAGGAATTCCTCATGAGCGCCGAGTACATACTCTCCGGGGGGAATCCTAACGTGGTTCTCTGCGAAAGGGGCATAAGGACCTTTGAGAACTTTACCAGGTTCACGCTGGACCTTAACGCGGTACCGGCGCTCAAGAGCCTTACGCACCTGCCGGTCGTCATTGACCCCTCCCACGGTACAGGAAGGTGGGGGCTTGTAAGTTCGATGTCGTACGCGGCAATAGCAGCCGGAGCGGACGGTCTTATCGTGGAAGTGCATCCGGTCCCGGAAGATGCTTTCTCGGACGGGGACCAGTCGCTTCTTCCGGAGAAGTTCCAGCAGATGATGGAAAAAGCGGCGAAGGTGGCAAAAGCCGTTGGAAAGACTATTTAAAACTATGACCAGGAAATTCAGGAAAATAGTAGTGATAGGTACAGGGCTTATCGGCGGGTCTATCTGTAAGGCTCTTATGAAAAAGCAGCTTGTCGAAGAGGTCGTGGGGGTGTGCCGCAGAGAGTCCTCGCTGGAGAGGGCGCTTAAAGAAAGGGCGATCACCCGCGGGTTCGTCAACAGCTACCCGGAGGCATTGAAGGGGGCCGAAGCGGTCTTTATAGCCACTCCGGTGCATACCATAAAAGACGTCTTTGAGAGCCTTGCCGATACCGTGGATTCATCCGATGTCATTGTCAGCGATGTCGGCAGTACCAAGAGGGAGATAGTCCTTGCTGCCGGGAAATTCAGCGACAGGTTCAGTTTCGTGGGGGCGCATCCCCTTGCCGGTTCCGAGAAGACGGGAGTTGAGCACTCCTGCGCGGAGCTTTTCGAAGATTCCGTCTGTGTTCTAACCCCGGAGAGATCTACCTCTGCGGATGCGAGAGGTAAAATAAAGATGCTCTGGCAAGAGATGGGCGCAACCGTAGTTGAGCTTTCACCCGGAGAACATGATGAATACCTCGCTTATACCAGCCACCTTCCTCATGCGGCGGCCTTTGCGCTGGTTAACGCACTGGAAGAAAAGATCCCTCAACAGATGGTATCGTCCGGGTTCAGGGACACTACCAGGATCGCTGCTTCGGACCCGGCCTTATGGAGCGATATATTCATGACCAACCGGGACAACGTGCTAGGCTCCATAAAGCGCTACAAAAAAATGCTTGAGTCGATAGAAAAAGCTTTGCGGGAGAATGACAGAGGTCAACTTGAGAGGCTGCTTGAAGAGGCCAGGAGAAAAAGAGATGAGATTGTTCAAGAATAACAAGGCTGTTGCTATAGACGGCCCCGCAGGCAGCGGCAAGAGCACCGTTTCCAGGCTTGTCGCCGAAAAACTGGGGTATGTCTATATCGATACCGGTGCCATGTACAGGGCGCTGACCCTTAAAGTCATGAGACAGAACGTGGATCTGGATGACGAGGATGAGATAATCAGGTTTTCTTCTTGTCTTGATTTCGATCTTGTGCCCGTCAGGGACGATGATAAAAGCTCCATCCGCGTTATCATGGACGGGGAGGACATCTCCGAGCAGATACGCAAGATGGAGGTCACGGTTAACGTGAAACATATCTGCAAGATACCCGAGGTGAGAGAGAACCTTGTTGCCCTCCAGAGGCGTATGGCCAGCGACATCAACGGTACGGTGATGGAAGGGCGTGATATCGGCACCGTAGTCCTGCCCAACGCAAAATATAAGTTCTACCTGGACGCTTCCTTTGAGGAAAGGATCCAGCGCCGTCTGGCGGAGATGCGCGCAAAGGGCCATCCCATTACCAGGGCGGAGGTCGCCGATGACCTCAAGCAGAGGGACCATACCGACAAGACCCGCAAGGTGGGCCCTTTAAAGAAAGCCAAGGATGCTGTTTTCATCGATACAACGGATCTATCTATCGAACAGGTCGTGGATAGGATCGCTCAACAGGTCAGAAAGAAATAAATATGCTGTTTTATATTTCAAGAGCGCTGTTCACGATATTGCTTAAGATAATGCTGAAGGTCCGCGTTTTCGGGCGTGAGAATCTGCCCGAACCGCCTTTCATAGTAGCATCAAACCACTCCAGTTTGATGGACCCTCCTTTAGTGGGCCATGCCTGCAGTAAATATCCGGTGGATTTCATGGCCAAGCAGGAACTTTTTGATATGCCCCTTGTAGGCTTTTGGACCAGGAATGTCCGCTGTATCCCGGTAAAGCGGGGAAAGAACGCAGTAAGAGGTATAAAAGAAGCGATAAGGCGTCTGAAGAAAGGGCATGTTGTTGGCATTTTCCCCGAAGGGACCAGGTCCGGCACCGGCGAGCTTCAGCAGGCTAAAACAGGAACCGGATATTTGATGGTAAAGTCCGGGGTCCAGGTGGTGCCCATTTATGTATATGGCACGGCCAAGGCTTTCCCAACGGGAAAACCCATCAAGATGGGCACCAGGGTAGGGGCGGTCATAGGCAAGCCTATACAACCCGAAGAATACCTCAAAGAGGCCGGGGAGGAAGGAAAGGATTATGATAAGGTATCCACTCTGGTCATGGAAAGGATCGGCCGGATCAAAGAGGGGCTTGATGAGAACCTGGTAGGATGACCATTTTAGGGGCTTTACGGGATTTTTCCGGTTACCCCTTGTCGCCACGGGTATTTACAATAAATAAGTTGAATCTTTTCCTGAAAAACGGTAAAATATGAGTTCCAAAAATCTATATAAAAGGAGTTGATTAGTGTGATGGTATTGGAAAGAGAAAACAAACAACCTAACGAAGAACTGATGAGGCTGTACGAGGAAAGCATCAATGATGTTCAGGAAGGGCAGATCATCAAAGGCAAGATAGTCCAGATCGGCGAGAAGGAGATCCTTGTGGATGTAGGTTACAAATCCGAAGGAGTTGTGTACAAATCCGAGGTAGCCGACGCGGATGAACTGAAGGTCGGTGACGAACTGGATGTTATGCTCGAATCGAAGGAAAACGACATGGGTATGGTCGTGCTTTCCCATGAAAAGGCCAAACGTTTCAAGGGATGGCAGAACATAATAGAGAATTACAAGGAAGGCGATGAGATCGAAGGCAAGGTCTACAAGAAGGTCAGAGGCGGTTTCATGGTGGATGTCGGCATGGATGCCTTCCTGCCGGCCAGTCTTTCGATGATGCAGGACTTTGGCGGTCCCGACAACATAGTGGGGCAGAAGATCAGATTCAGGATAGTCAAGATCAATATTCCCCGCAAGAACATAGTTCTCTCCCGCAAGGAGATCGTTGAAGAAAAACGCCAGGAAGAAAAACGGGAGATATTGGAAGGCCTCAACAAGGGCGACCTTGTCAAGGGCATAGTGCGCAACATAACCGATTTCGGAGCCTTTATAGACATAGGCGGCGGGATAACGGGTCTTTTGCATATCACCGATATGAGCTGGGGCCGGATCAGCCATCCGACTGAGGTCGTCAAGGTAGGTGACGAGGTCGAAGTGAAGGTGCTTGATTTCGACAAGACCAGCGTCAAGGTCTCTCTGGGGCTCAAGCAGAAGACCAAAAATCCATGGGATGATATCGAACAGAAGTATCCCGAGGGTAGCGTTGTTCCCGGAAAGGTCGTTAACATCATGCCCTACGGCGTATTCGTGGAACTGGAAAAGGGGATAGAAGGCTTGATCCATATATCCGAGTTCTCCTGGTCAAAGAAGTTCAATCACCCGACCGAAAAATTCCAACTGGGTGACACCGTGGAAGCGATGATCCTTAAGATAGACAAGGAGAACCAGAAACTCTCTCTCGGCGTAAAACAGCTGGAGAAGGATCCCTGGGAAGGGGTCGAGGAAAGGTTCAATGTCGGAGATCAGGTCAAAGGCACCATCAGCGCGGTTACCGATTACGGCGCGTTCGTTGAACTGGAAAAGGGCGTTGAGGGCCTTGTTCATGTTTCTGATCTTTCCTGGACCAAGAGGGTCACCCATCCCAAGGACATGTTGACCAAGGGAGAACAGATAGATGCGATGATCCTTAACGTGGACGAGCAGAACAGGCGGATAGCTCTCGGTGTCAAGCAGCTCGTACAGGATCCCTGGGACGAGATAAGCAAAAAATACCAGCCTGATACTGTATGCGAAGGCAAGGTCACAAATATCACCAATTTCGGTGTTTTTGTTGAGCTTGAGGACGAACTGGAAGGTCTGCTCCATATTTCAGAGATCAATTTAGAGCCCAACCAGAGAATGGAAGACGTCTTCAACATAGGCGATACCGTCAAGGTTAAGATCATTCACATTGACGGTGTCCAGAAGAAGATAGCTCTAAGTCAGAAAGGTCTGGAGGGAGAGATCAAGTCCGCAGAAGTGAAGGCCGAAAAGAAAGAGGCCGAAGAGGGATCTTCAGCCGCTGAGGAGCCAACTGCAGGCGAGGAACACTCATCAGCTGAAGCTGAAAAACCTCAGGAGGAGCCCAGCACCGAAGAAGGCCCGGATAATGCTTCCCAACAGGACAAAGAGTAGAGCCAACGGCTCTTAAATATACGATCCAGAAAGGACGGCTTTCGAGCCGTCCTTTTTTCTGAGACTTAAGGAGGAAGTATGCCAAAGAAGTATGATGCGATAAGGCGCGAGGCTCTTGAAGATACAGCCCGGCGCATGTGCGTTGCCGCCAGGACCGCTCCCAAGACCAAGGGAGAGGATAACCTCATTATTACCATGCTGAGCTCTGGCGATAAAAAGAAGGTCATTTCCGGCATGAAGAAGATAGCCAAGCGCGATAACCGCCCCAGCTGCGCGCGGGACGCTGGAAGTATAAAAGATGCGGACCAGATCGTGGTCATAGCGGCAAAGAAGACCACCCTCGGGCTTAATTGCGGGTTCTGCGGGTATCCGACCTGCAAGGAGCTTTCCGGGACGAAGGGCGTGTGCGCTTACATATCCATGGATCTGGGTATCGCATTGGGGTCGGCGGTCTCGCTTGCCGCTTCGGAGCATGTGGATAATCGTCTCATGTATTCGATCGGCAGGGCAGCGATGGAGACCGGGGTATTGGGCTCGAAGGCGGCTCAAGCCATAGGGATACCGCTTTCTGCAACGGGAAAAAACCCCTTTTTTGACAGGAAATAGTATCTATGCTAAAATGACCAATCATGAAGCCCGTTGACGAGCAGATCAAGCTTATAAAAAGAGGTGCCGACGAGATAATAAGTCTCGAAGAGCTCAAAAAGAAGCTTTCGAGGAACAAGCCTCTTATAATCAAGGCCGGATTCGATCCCTCCGCGCCGGATATACATCTGGGGCATACTGTGCTGTTGCGTAAAATGCGGCATTTCCAGCAGTTGGGGCACACGGTTTGTTTTCTGATAGGGGATTTTACCGGCAGAATAGGCGATCCTTCCGGCCAGTCCAAGCTAAGAAAACAGCTTACTCCCGAACAGGTCAAGGAGAACGCGAAGACCTATAAAAAACAGATCTTCAAGATACTCGATAAAGATAAGACCCAGGTGGTGTTCAACTCAAAGTGGTGTGCCAAGCTGGGAGAAGAAGGATTGTTCGATCTGGCCAGCAGGTACACTGTCGCGCGAATGCTTGAAAGGGACGATTTTCTCAACAGGTACAAGACCAACGCGCCGATAAGCATTCTTGAATTCTTGTATCCCCTTCTTCAGGGTTATGATTCGGTGGTCATGGAGTCCGACGTTGAGCTCGGCGGCACCGACCAGAAATTCAACCTCCTTGTCGGCAGGGGGCTTCAGAAGAGTTACGGCCTTGATCCGGAGACGGTAGTCTACCTCAAGAAGAGTATCGAGTTTTTCCGCGGCATGATAGGCCGAGGGAAGAAAGTCCCTTATAATTTCGAGTCACAGGTGATCCTGACCATGCCTATCCTGGAAGGCCTTGACGGGGTTGAAAAAATGTCCAAGTCCCTTAATAATTACGTGGGAATAAACGAACCCGCCGAGGAGATGTTCGGTAAGATAATGTCCATCTCAGACGAGCTTATGTGGAGATACTATGAGCTTTTGACGGACATCGACTATAAAGCCCTTGAAAAAGAGGTTAAGTCCGGCCGTGCTCATCCTAAGAAGGTCAAGTCTTCCCTCGCCGAGAAGATCGCATCCGAATATCACGGCCAGAAAGAGGCGAAAAAGGCAAGATCAGCTTTTGAGGCGGTTTTCGCCAAGGGCCGGCTTCCCGAGGATATGCCAGAGTTCGCCATCGGAAAATCCGAGATAGGTCTTGTCGATCTTATAAGCGAGGTCGGCTTTTCCTCTTCGAAGTCCGAGGCAAGAAGGCTCATCTCCCAGAATGCCGTTTCCATAGACGGTGAAAAAGTGACAGATCCGGCAGCCGAAATCTCCCTCACAAAAGAGGGTGCTGTTCTCAAGGTCGGCAAACGCAAGTTTGGCAAGGTTTTCCGGGCTTAAAAATATTTTTAAAATAATATTTGACATTTGTACCGATTCATGTAAAATGTCATCTACGCCACAGGCGTGATTCTTTGAAACAGCTTTGATGCTTTTGAAATGCTATTGACTATTTTCGCATATTGAGGCATAATATTAATATACGATAGTTAATAGAAACGCGCGAAAAATTCCCGTTAATGTTATGAAAATAATCGTATCATTAAATGGGTTTTTTTGCGCTTATTATGTTCTTTGAAATTTAAATAACCGAAAGTGTATGGTTCACCAAGATTAAACTGGAGAGTTTGATCCTGGCTCAGAACGAACGCTGGCGGCGTGGATTAGGCATGCAAGTCGAACGATCCCTTTCTTCGGAGGGGGATAGTGGCAAACGGGTGAGGAACACGTGGGTAACCTCCCTTTGGGTTCGGAAAAACTTGCCGAAAGGCGAGCTAATACCGGATAAGACTACGGTTGCCAAGTGACAGTAGTTAAAGACGGGGATCCTGAAAATGGACCTGTCGCCCTTAGATGAGCCCGCGTCCTATCAGCTTGTTGGTGGGGTAACGGCCTACCAAGGCGAAGACGGGTAGCTGGTCTGAGAGGATGGTCAGCCACACTGGGACTGAGACACTGCCCAGACTCCTACGGGAGGCTGCAGTCGAGAATCTTTTGCAATGCCCGAAAGGGTGACAATGCGACGCCGCGTGAGCGATGAAGGCCTTCGGGTTGTAAAGCTCTGTCAGCAGGGATGAATGCTGAGGTATTAATACCACCTTAGTTTGACGGTACCTGCAGAGGAAGCCTCGGCTAACTCCGTGCCAGCAGCCGCGGTAATACGGAGGAGGCAAGCGTTGTTCGGATTCACTGGGTGTAAAGGTCATGTAGGCGTCTTATTAAGTCGGATGTGAAATCCCTTAGCTCAACTAAGGAACTGCATTCGATACTGGTAAGATTGAGTACGAGAGAGGTAAGCGGAATTTCGGAAGTAAGGGTGAAATCTGTAGATATCCGGAAGAACACCATTAGCGAAGGCGGCTTACTGGCTCGATACTGACGCTGAGATGAGAAAGCTAGGGGAGCGAACAGGATTAGATACCCTGGTAGTCCTAGCTGTAAACGATGGGCACTAGGTGCAGGCCGCAAGGTCTGTGTCGGAGCTAACGCGTTAAGTGCCCCACCTGGGGACTACGGTCGCAAGGCTAAAACTCAAAGGAATTGACGGGGACCCGCACAAGCGGTGGAGCATGTGGTTTAATTCGATGCTACGCGAGGAACCTTACCTGGGCTTGACATATAGGCAGTAGGAACCCGAAAGGGGGACGACCTGTTTCAATCAGGAACCTATACAGGTGCTGCATGGCTGTCGTCAGCTCGTGTCGTGAGATGTTGGGTTAAGTCCCGCAACGAGCGCAACCATCGTCCCATGTTGCTAATCTACTTCGGTAGATGCACTCTTGGGAGACTGCCAGTGTTTAACTGGAGGAAGGAGGAGATGACGTCAAGTCCGTATGGCCCTTACGCCCAGGGCTACACACGTGCTACAATGGCCGGTACAATGTGCAGCGAGACCGCGAGGTGGAGCTAATCACAAAAAGCCGGCCCCAGTTCGGATCGGAGGCTGCAATTCGCCTCCGTGAAGTTGGAATCGCTAGTAACCGCAAATCAGCCTTGTTGCGGTGAATACGTTCCCGGGTCTTGTACACACCGCCTGTCAAGTCACCTGAGTTGAGTGCACCCGAAGCCGTTAGCCTAACCCTTGGGAGGGCGATGTCGAAGGTGTGCTTGGCAAGGAGGACTAAGTCATAACAAGGTAGTCGTACCGGAAGGTGCGTCTGGATCACCTCCTTTCTAAGGAGAAAAAAAGTCCGGGTTCTTTTGAAGACGGACTATAAAATAAAACCCAAAAACCGTTCCATGCACTTTCGGTTATTTAAATATAGATATTATGTGGAATGAGGCAGAGATCCCAGAAGCGAGATCTCTAGGCATTCTCCTGGGCCCGTAGCTCAGTTGGTTAGAGCGCCGTGCTGATAACGCGGAGGTCTCTGGTTCGATTCCAGATGGGCCCACCACCACATCACGTGGGGCTGTAGCTCAGCTGGAAGAGCATCTGCTTTGCAAGCAGGGGGTCAGGGGTTCGAGCCCCCTCAGCTCCACCAGTATTTTCGTGAGGCGGCTAGCCGCCGAACGTCAGGTTTTTTTGCCGGATCATTCCGGCACTGTTCTTTGACAAATTGTGATAATGGTATCTTTACCAAGTAACGAAACGAGGGCAAAATGTCCACATACTTGATTTTTTATAAATCGATTTTGTGGTCAAGCTACTAAGGGCTTATGGTGGATGACTAGGTACGAAAAGGCGATGAAGGACGTGGTAAGCGGCGAAACGCTTCGGTAAGCTGCAAACAAGCTTTGACCCGGAGATTTCCGAATGGGGGAACCCGGCCGGGGTAATGCCCGGTCACCCGCGCAAGCGGGAGTGAACCAAGTGAACTGAACCATCTAAGTAACTTGAGGAAAAGAAACCAAACAGGTATTCCCCGAGTAGCGGCGAGCGAAACGGGAATAGCCCAAAATCCGCGGATGTTAAAGCTGGCACGCGTTGTCCGCGGATGGTAGAGGGAAAGATCCGGACCGGGGTGCTGACCGGTCGGCTTCAGCTTGTCATATAACCGAATAACCTGGAAAGGTTAACCGTAGGAAGTGATAGTCTTGTAGGTGAAATGTGACAAGCCGGCTGGGATCTTCTCCCAAGTACCACGGGACACG
>WJMH01000002.1:0-47500 GCA_014728045.1 Candidatus Omnitrophota bacterium | reverse complement strand
GCTGGCGGTTTGCCTTCTCGGCGTGACGGCGGTATATGTTTTCAGTGATCATTTCATAAAACTCGCCGGCATCCGACTTATGGAGAACCTTTCAGGGGCGCCTGTCGAAATGGAAAGCCTCTCCTTCGACCCGGAAGAGCACATCATACATATAACCGGTTTTAAGATACATAATCCCGCGGGTTTTCCCGATGGGACGCTTATTGATATAAGTAAGATAGCCTTAAGAGGCGTCAGTATCGATATGGAACATGGTAAAATACCCGTCGGGTTCGCCGATATCGAGATAGATGAGTTGAACGTTATCAGGAACGAGAGCGGACGCCTTAACATCGATGAGCTCAGGTTCGTCAAGGAAGGCAGGGAAAAAGGTCTTCACCTTTCGGATATACTGCCCATTGATACGTTCGAGTTCAGTATGGAGAAGGTTCTGTATACCGATTATTCGCGGGAAGGAGAGGCCCCATTCTTCCGGGTCTTTGACGTCCAGATCAAAGACCGCAAATACAGCGACATGCTGGATGTAATGGACCTGCTTATAATAATCTTCCACGAAGCCGTGGGGGAGACCACCATAAAGGGCGCGGCCGTGGCGGGTCTTCTCACCATAGGAGGGGCAGGGCTTCTTCCCGTAGGTGCGGGATTCCTGGTCCTGGGAAAGGACTCCGCGACGGCGGAGTTCCCCGACAGGCCTGAGGATATTTTCATAAAGAGCGTCGAAATAATCGACAGGCTGGGCAGGAGGACTAAAACTCGCAAGGTAGAGCATCACAGGATCATAAGAGCGATAATAGAAGGACATAATGTCATCGTAAAAATCCGTGAAAGCGGCGGTGCTTCCTGCAGGATGACCGTTTATGCCCGGAAATTCCTTATACCCCAGCCGCATTTCGCTTCGACCGTGCTATACCAGATCTCACGCGATCTGGGGTGTCCCGATTAGGAAGGGCCAGTTCTGTATCTTATCATCCGTGAATACGCCGCATCCGGTCGAATTGCCGGATAGAGCCGGCCTTTGCTCCCTGTTTTTATTTATGCCCGTGTTGGGTTATACTTGAATCCATACCGAAAGGAGGATCACGAATGAACAATGAATGGGGCATAAAGAAATGTCCTCTTGTGGACAGACAGTGCATGCAGGTACAGTGCGCCTGGTGGATGGAGCGGGAGATGGAATGCGCTCTGAAAAAAATAGCCTCCCGCGGACAGGATGAGAGCTCAGGCAGTATACACAAAAAACAAGGAGATCGATGAATATGTGCGAAAGAACTAGACTTATACTTGCGTTCATATTATTGTTCGGCGCGGCCACTTTCTTTTGCGGGCTGTGCTTCGCCCAGTTTGACAGGGGGGAGGCTGAGACCCCGGATTACACCCAGTATGAAGTCCTGGTCTATCCTTCGGGCCTTACGGGGTTCTTCGACCGGGCCAGCGGCAGGATATATGTTTATGACACCAGGCTGGATGATTGCATCATGGTGCGGCATATGACGAGCCCGGGCAGGTCAATGAGGATCATCAAGGACTAGAACGCCTAAAGGTTTGCTTGATACGATGCTCCGAGGTATACTTTAGAAAAAAAGAGGTGCCCGTATGGAGTTTTTTATAACTGATATTTGGTTGAAAGGCGCAGGCCTTTTCTTGAACATTATTGGCATATCACTTATCTGGGCCTTCGGCTTTCCGCCTAAAATGGATATCGCCACCAGGGCGTATGTTGCAGGCGTCGATCTCGAAGCGGATAAGATGAAAAAAGATGCCTTTTCCGATATCTTGTCCAATATCGGCATGCTGCTTCTGGTGCTTGGTTTCGTTCTTCAGTTCATTGCCAACTATGTAGAGGGGGCGATGATGTTCGATATTTCTTTCCGGCCGAACTTCTGAAGCTCTATATGCGGTCAAATAAATTTTTCCATAGCATTCTTGTTGCAGCTGTTGTTCTTACCTTTTCCGAGGCATCCTCAGCGGATAGTGACATACTCGTAAAAAGCCGGGCCGCTCAATTCAGCATAAAAAGCGGGAAAACCCGAAAGAGCGAGATACTGGGGTTTTTCGGTAAACCTTTTTTCGAGAGGACCATCCAGGACAAGGAATGCTGGTTCTATAAAAGCGGCATGAAGGTCCGGAGCGCGGAGAAGAAGAATTATCTTATCTTTTTCCAGTTCTCCGACGCCGGTGTGGTGGAGAACGTTCTTTTGGTCATGCCCGGGGCGATACCGGCACTCGGCAAAAAGGTCTGGGAATACAGGCTGGAGCACGATGAGCTCGGAACGCAGTGGAGAGCCAACCTGGAAAAATACGGCCATCCGGAAAAGGTCTTTTTCAGCGGCGAGAAGATCGTCTGGAGGTGTGACACACAAGAGAAGGTAGTATCCCGCGAGGATATTTTCCACGGTCTTGCCGCGCGTACGGTGCTGGTCGAAAGCAGGATCGTTGAGTTCGATGATTCCGGAAGGATGCTTAAAGATTACGTCTCGAGAAAAGAGGTCCCGCGCCTTGAGGTCAAGGTTACCGAGGATTTGCCCGAGAGCAGGAAAGAGGTTCTCAGGGATATGAGCGAGGAGATATTGAGCGGGCCGAAAGCGGGCCTGATAATATATGAGGACGAGACCGGAGCGAAAGGAAAAGTCCCTTCGGTCGAAAGGTGAGAATGAAAGCCGCCTACCCCTTTGCGAAAAACACGATCTGCCAGACATCCGAGGGACCGGGCTCTATGAGTGAACTGCGGATATTATAATTACCTGCCGCCTAACCACAGGTCTTTTAAGGCGCGGGCCACTAATTCCATTGACAAAAGTCCCTTTACTATTATAATAAAAAATAATGTATATATTATAAAGTAATAATTCTTTTACGCTGGACGCGTAGGGGGAAATAATTGTTTTTTCAATTAACTTTCTGAATCCTATTCATATGAGAAGGGGGTAATCAAGTGGCAGTCACGACCAAAAATATCCGTAATGTTGTTCTATTGTCCCACGCCGGCGAAGGTAAAACGACTCTTGTCGAGAATCTCCTGTTCAAGGGGGGTGCCGTCTCGAACAAGGGAAGCGTAGCGGAAGGGACCACGGTTTCTGATTATAATGATGACGAAAAGGAGCGCAAGAACTCAATAGACCTGGCGGTGGCGTCCTATGAGAAAGACGGCGTCAAGGTCAATCTCATAGACACCCCCGGCTACCTGGACTATGTGGGCGATGTGATCGGGGGCGTTCACGCCGCCGATGCCCAGATAATGCTTGTCGACGCTTTCGGGGGCGTGAAGGTAGGAACAACAAAATACTGGAAGATATCCAGGCAGAGATCGCTGCCCGGTATGATCGTCATCAACAAGATGGACAGCGAGCATGCCAATTTTTCCAAGGCCCTGGAAAGCATTAAATCATCCCTCGGCAAGAATTGCGTCGCTTTGTATTACCCCAACGGCAGCGGCTCAAGTTTTTCCGGTATGGCGAACATACTTACCGGTGAAGGGATCGATAAGCTTCAGGGGGATGACCAGACCAACGCAGAGGTGCTTTCCAAGGAAATGATGGAAGGGGTTGCCGAATCTGATGATGCGCTCCTGGAAAAGTATTTCGAAGCCGGCACTCTTACCCCGGAGGAGCTGAAACCCGCTTTCAGGAAAGCCGTAATCGAAGGTAAGATCATCCCGGTCATACCCGCCGCCGCGGAAAAAGAGATAGGCATCGAGGAAATAATGACGGTGATAGCCAATTACATGCCCTCGCCGGAAGATGCTCCGGCCAAGGCGACCGTCGAGGAAGGCAAGACTGTGGAGGCAAAGCCGGATGCGCCTTTTGCCGCGCAGGTTTTCAAGACCATATCCGATCCTTTTGCCGGACAGATATCGATATTCCGCGTATGGGCCGGGGAGATATCCACCAACCAGTCCGTGCAGAACTCTAACAAGGAAATAACCGAAAAAATGGGACAGATCTTCTACCTGAAGGGTAAGGACCATATCAACACGGATAAAGTGCTTGCCGGGGATATTGCCGCTGTGGTCAAACTGAAGGATACCGCTACCGGAGATACCTTGTGCGACAGCAAGAACCCGGTTAAGTTCAAACCCATTAATTTCCCGGACCCGGCGATAAGCTATTCGCTGAAACCTAAAAGCCGGTCCGACGAAGATAAGATATCCGATGTTCTGACCAAGTTGATAGCAGAAGATCCTTCGTTCTCCATGGTGCGGGACAAACAGACGCACGAACTTGTCGTCTCGGGTATGGGTGAGCTCCACCTGAAGACCATGCTCAACAGGATGAAGGACCGGTATAACGTCGAGGTCGACATCGGGACGCCTAAGGTTGCTTACAAGGAAACGATTACCGCCAAAGGTGATTCCAAGTACCGCCACAAGAAGCAGAGCGGCGGTGCCGGGCAGTTCGCAGAAGTATGGATGAGGATCGAACCCCTGCCCCGGGGGGAAGGGTTTGAATTCGTCGACGAGGTCGTAGGCGGTGCCATTCCCAAACAGTTCCTCGGAAGCTGCGAAAAGGGCGTGCTTAACGCCATGGAGGAAGGTACGGTCGCCGGTTACCCCGTGGTCGATGTAAGGGTGGTAGTGTATGACGGTAAGACCCACCCGGTGGATTCGAAGGATATAGCCTTCCAGATCGCTGCCGCGCATGCTTTCCGTGAATCCACCCAGAAAGCGAAACCCGCGCTGCTTGAACCCATAATGAACGTTGAACTGACCATACCGGAGGAGAACATGGGTGATATTACAGGTTCTCTGAGCACCCACAGAGGTCGGGTGCAGGGAATGGATTCCGAAGGTGGCATGCAGGTGGTGAAGGCGCAGATACCCCTTGCTGAGATGTACACCTATGCCAACGAGCTCAAGTCCATAACCGGCGGCAG
The DNA here is from genome assembly GCA_014728045.1 of Candidatus Omnitrophota bacterium. Lineage (NCBI taxonomy): Bacteria > Pseudomonadati > Candidatus Omnitrophota > Candidatus Omnitrophota bacterium. The sequence goes on along the minus strand of WJMH01000002.1, from coordinate 42,631 downwards.
GGCCACATATACCATGACGTTCTCCCATTACGATCCAGTGCCCTCCAATGTCGCTCAAAAGGTCATTACCCAGAGCAAGAGTGGTAAGGAAGAAAGTGAATAAAGTGAATCTGTTTACTATTTAAAAGCACCAGGAGGCGCGAAATATGTCCGGACATTCCAAATGGGCAAGTATCAAACATAAAAAAGGCGCTCTGGACGCTAAAAGGGGTAAGCTTTTTACCAAACTCATTCGGGAGATAACCGTCTCCGCAAGAGAAGGTGGAGGCGATCCTGATGCCAATCCCCGGTTGAGGCTTGCCATCCAGAAGGCGAAGGATTCCAACATGCCGGCGGACAATATCGACCGCGCCATAAAAAAAGGGACCGGTGAGCTTGAAGGCGTTTCTTACGAGAACGTGTCCTTCGAAGGTTATGCCCCGGGAGGTGTGGCCATTATCGTCGAAGGTCTTACCGATAACAGGAACAGGACAACCAGCGAGGTCAGAAGTATATTTTCCAAGCGCGGCGGTAATATGGCGGGGGAAGGCTCGGTTTCCTTCCAGTTCGAGCGCAAAGGGGTTTTCATGGTAAGGCGTGAGGATGCCCAGGAGGACGAACTTCTGGATATAGCCCTGGAAGCAGGAGCAGAGGACCTTACTTCAGACGAGGACTTTTACCAGATAGTATGTGCCCCGCAGGATTTTGACAAGGTACGCACCGGTCTGGTCGAAAAGAACGTCGAGCTGGAATCCAGTGAACTCAGCCAGGTTCCCAAGAACACCATAAAAGTGGATGACATCGAGACAGCGAAAAAAGTGCTCGCTCTGGTCGAGGACCTTGAGGATAACGATGACGTCCAGAACGTATACAGCAATTTTGACATACCCGATCAAGTGCTCGCGAAGATAGAGAACGAATGAAGATCTATTAACCTCCAGGATCTATGCGTATATTAGGGATCGACCCAGGACTGAACAGGACCGGCTACGGCCTTATCGAGTTTACCGGTAACGGACGTATGAAGGTCGTGGAAGCCGGGGTGATCCGCACCTCTGCCGATAGCGGCATAACGCAAAGACTTTCCGAAATATACCGTAACGTCACGGATGTTATCCGTGAGCATAGACCTGAAATCCTTGTTCTCGAGAAGCTGTATGCACATTACAAGCATCCTACCACCGCTCTTCTGATGGGACATGCCAGAGGTGTTGTCTGCCTGGCCTGCGGGGTGGAAGGTGTCCCCCTGGTAAGTTATGCTTCAACGAGGATCAAGAAAGCCGTCACCGGTAACGGCAGGGCCGGCAAGCACCAGGTCCAGGACATGGTCAGGTCAATGCTGGAGCTTGAGGCTTCACCGGGACCGTTCGATGTCAGTGACGCTTTGGCGATGGCGATCTGTTATATTTATATGGAATGCGGCGGAAGGCCCATGGGGCCTGGCGCCAGAACAGTAAAGGCGGCCGAATGATATCCAGGATATCGGGCGAATTGACCGAGGTAAAAGAAGATGCTCTTATGATAGCGACGGGAGGACTGTGCTATGAGGTGCTTATCCCTGTCGCGGTAAGGAGCGCTCTTGAGGAGACAGGTTCTCTGCAGGGCGATCTCAACCTGGTTACGTACCACTATCTTCAGCTTTCTCAGTCCTCCGGAGTACCTGTTCTCATAGGGTTTCAGAACGAGGTAGAAAGGGAGTTCTTCGAGAAGTTCATATCCGTTTCCGGTATAGGACCAAAGGCCGCGTGCAGGGCCCTGGCGGAACCATTTTCACTCATAGCCGAAGCGATAGATTCGGGCAATGAAGCGTTCCTTAAGAACCTGCCGGGCATCGGCAAGCGTAAGGCCGCCGAAATAGTCGCCAAACTGAAAGGGAAAGTGGGCAAATACGGTCTTATAAGGGATGCCTCGCTCAAGGTCGCCAGGCGCCACGAGGACATAAAAAGCGAAGCGCTGGAAGTCCTCCTGCAGCTACAGTACAAGAAGACCGAAGCGGAGAACATGATAAGCAAGGCCCTGGAGAGGGCTCCTGCGACGAAGACCAGCGAGGAGCTTCTTAACGAGGTCTACCGGGAAAGAAAACAACTAAATACAGCTTAGCGATGAGGTAATAAAATGACTGATGCGGGAAGAGAAAAATTCATAGATAAAAGCGAACAGATCGTGCGCGAGGGGGAGACAGAGGACGATGTTATAATGAACCTCAGCCTGAGGCCGAAACATCTTGAGGATTTTATCGGCCAGTCCGCCGTGGCCGATTCCCTGAGTATCGCCTTACAGGCCGCGAAAAAGCGCAATGAGCCCATGGAACATGTTCTTCTTTCAGGGCCTCCGGGACTGGGAAAGACTTCACTGGCGTACATCATAGCTAACGAAGTCGGGACCAAGGTAACGGCTACCAGCGGGCCGGCCATAGAAAGGGCCGGGGACCTCATAGGTATCCTCACGAACATGTCCGAGGGGGACGTGCTCTTCATAGACGAGATACACCGCCTGTCCAAGGTGGTGGAGGAATTCATCTACCCGGCCATGGAGAATTTCCAGATAGATTTCCTCGTGGACAAGGGGCCGTACGCCAAGACCATAAAGTTCAACCTGAAAAGGTTCACCCTGGTCGGGGCCACTACCAGGGCGGGGCTTTTAAGCTCACCCCTGAGGGACAGGTTCGGGATGTTCTACCACCTTGAATTCTATTCACCGGAGGAACTCAAGACGATAGTAAAAAGGTCGGCGGAACTATTAGGGATATTCGTGGACGATGAGGGGGCCGGCGAGATCGCAAGGCGTTCCCGCGGAACACCAAGGATAGCCAACAGGCTGCTGCGCAGGGTCAGGGACTGGGTCGAGGTCAAGTCCGACGGACGGATAACGAAGCAGGCCACGATATCCGCCCTGACCAGTCACGGTATCGACGAGGCGGGTCTTGACAGGATAGACCGCAGGTTGCTGGATATAATACACGGCGCCTACAAGGGAGGGCCCGTGGGAATAGATGCCATAGCTTCTTCGCTCAATGAGGAAACCGATACAATTCAGGATATAGTCGAACCGTATCTGTTGAAAATAGGTTTTCTTAGAAGGACGCCCAGAGGCCGGGAACTTACCGAAAAAGCATACGAGTACATGGGGAAAAGGAGTGATCCGCAGAAAGAGCTATTTTAGTACATTCGCCGCGGCGGACGCGGCAGGTGTTTGATCAAGGGGCTGCACCCTGGAACGTGAAAAAGATGTTCTTAGCGCACGTTTAGGGTCCGGCCCTTTGCTTTTTTGCGGACGAGACGCATGAGGGGACTTTCAGTAAAAGACATAACGGATCTCTGGTCCAAGTACGGCAGGCATCCCGTGCGGTTGCTCAGGACTTTTCTGGATAACGCTCGTGTTCTCAGGCACAACGCCATTCCCCGAAGGGGACCTTTGGTCCTGGTGTTCAACGCCAGTACCGTTTGTGATGCCAAATGCTCTTTCTGCGAATACTGGCGGCGCCCCCGCAGTAGCGACCGGCAGGAAGCCACGTTAAAAGAAAGGGCTGAGATCGTCAGACAGGCGGGTGAAGCTGGGGTCTGGTTGCTGAGTTTCTGCGCGGCTGAACCGTTCCTTATGAGCGATTTGGAGGACCTTATCTTAGTGGCAAAGCGCGGGGGGATGCTCGTCAATATTTCAACCAACGGTTCCAAGCTGAGAGAGAAGGCAGGTATGTTATGCGAGTTCGGGGTCGATATGGTCACCATAAGCGTCGATAGCCACATAGCCAGTGAGCATGACAGTTTGCGGGGCTATCCGGGTCTTTATACCCGGATAGAAGAGGGGGTACACGAACTTCTCAGGATGCGCAAAAAGAGAAGGCCCTGGATATCCGTCAGGCATTTATTGACGGGGAAGAACGCTTTCGGTGCGGACGAACTGGTAAAGAGCTGGAGGAAAAGGAGCGATGATATAATTTTCAAAGTGATCAGTTCTACCGGAGACGGAATGTACAAGGTTCCTCCCGGATTCGAAATAGATCAAAATAAGGCGCCGGAATTCAGAGAATATTTCCTAGGATTGCTGGAAAAATATCCCGAACTCGATAATGAGTATCACCGGCGGATACCCGATCACGTGGCTGGAACGCTCTCTGGGGAAGAATATCGCTGCATGGCAGGCATTTTTTTCGGTGATCTTGATCCGGAAGGGGGTTTATACGCATGTATCGAACAGGGTGAGGTCCTGGGGAACGTGATCGAAAGCGGATTTATGGGGGCGTGGACGGGGGATAAGATGCGCAAGTTCAGGGAGAACCTCCTCATGAAGAAAAGATGTGATCGATGCTGGGGGGACAGGTTCAGGCAGGGTCTTCTCGTAGAGAAGGCGCTTAAGATCATCGGAGGCGGGGTATGATACGCAGGCGCCGCCCTCGTTTTTACAGCGGCATGTGGAAGGACATCGCAGGCTGCCTGTTCGATGATAAATGCAACGAGGATCTCATCGGGCTTTTTGAAGATCGTTTCGCCGCTTTTATAGACAGCCGCAATGCTATATCCTGCTGTTCGGGGCGCAATGCGATGGAGCTTATCCTCTCATCCATCGGCCTGGAGCAGGGAGATGAGGTTATCATTCCCGCCTATACGCTCAAGGACCTGGTGCCCCTGATAAAGAAGCTGGGGTTTAAGGTCGTATTCTGTGATGTTGAAGATGATAGTTTCAATATCGATCCCGACGCTATCAGTAAAAAGATAACCCCTCGCACCGGTGCCATCATGGCAACCCATTTATTCGGTGTTCCCTGCGACATGGAACGGATACTCTCCATTGCCCGCGAGCACGGCGTTAAGGTCATTGAGGACTGCGCGCATGCGGCCGGCGCCGAGTACAAGGGCAGGAAGGTCGGTTCTCTGGGTGACGCTTCTTTTTTTAGTTTTGAACTGACAAAGCCGGTCAATACTTTCGGCGGGGGCATGATAACCTGTAATGACGATACGCTTGCTTCGGGGATAAGGGAAAAGATCTCGGAATATCCGCTTGATCACTGGGGTGTCGTAAACAAGATAGTCTTTTTATGTTTTGAGAACCTTATGGTGCAGGGGCCGCTATTCCCCTTACTGATAAGGATATACAGAAAGAACGAGGAGCTCATTAAGAGGCTTTACTGGAAGGCGCATGCCGGAACGCGGCAGGAACGCACAAGGTTTACTTCCCTGCAGGCCAGACTGGGCATGAGACAGCTGGAGCGGCTGAAGGGTAGAGAATCGCTTCGCCGGGAGAAAGGCGCCCGGATAACAAGCGCCCTGCCGGATACGGTCATCCCCCAGAGCATACCCCGGGATTCACAGAGGGTGTATTATTTTCTGGTGGTAAAGATCAGAGAACAAAAACCTCTGGACGAGGTAAAGCTTGAGATGCTGTCCAGAGGCGTCGATTGCGGCATCGCAGAAGAAATAACGGATAACTGTCCGGTGCTTTTTGGATCAGAAGGGGAAGATTTTCCGGCAGCCACACGGCTTTATTCGGTCAACCTGCAGCTACCGATCTATGATGAAATGACCGACCGTGAGATTTTGAAGATAACAGGATCTCTTCGCGAGGTGCTTGGCGCGGAGGAAGCCCGATGACCACGATAAATGCATTAATTTTCCTGGCGGGCTCTCTTGCCGTTTACTGGCTTATACCTTCAGCCCGGGCAAGAAGATGGATGGTCATGCTTCTCAGTCTAGGTGCCGTATGCGCGATCGGCCCGATGTTCGGAGTGTATTATCTTCTGATGTGCGCTTTCGTTTACTGGATATGTCGCCTGATGAGTGCCGCGGCTGAGCCTTCCAGAAAACCCTATCTGATAACGGTCATAGCGCTTCTGGTGGCGAACCTCTCTTTTTACAAGATCTTTGGTGCGCGGGTTATGTACCTTAACAGTAATATTTTCCCTGAATGGTCAGGCCCCTTGATTGAAAATTCCAATATAATAATACCCATTGGTCTTTCGTTCGTGACATTCAGGCTTATTCATTATGCCGTTGAAACATACCGGGAGAAAGTGCCTGATCCCGGGCTGGCGGATTTCGTCTCTTACGTTTTGTTCTTTCCTACTTTCCTTGCAGGTCCCGTTGAAAGGTTCCCGGCTTTCCATGGCCAGGCGGTCTCCGGTCAGAGGATAGGTCTTGGAGATTTCAATTACGGGCTTTGGAGGATATTCCGCGGCATTATCAGAAAATTCATGATAGCCGATACCATAGCGGTATTTATCATGCCGGTCCTCCAGGACCCGCTTTCGTTCTCCGGGTGGGCTGTTCTTCTGTCGATATACGCCGCGGCCATATGGCTCTACATGGATTTCGGGGGTTATTGCGACATGGCTATAGGTGTATCACGGCTTTTCGGTTTCCGGATAATCGAGAACTTCAATAACCCCTTTTTCAAGAGCAACATAGCACTTTTCTGGAGGAACTGGCATATATCGGTGTACAGCTGGATCAGGGACTATTTTTACCTGCCGTTTTTCGCCTACAAAGGGACAAGGGCCAAGATGTATGTCGGGATATTCCTGACCATGCTTCTTTTCATGCTCTGGCACGCACCGACCGTGAATTTTTTGGTCGCGGGAATATATAACGGCATCGGACTGGTCGTTTGGCGGTATTTCCAGGATATAAGGTCCAAAAACCGTCTGCTTTCCCGGATAAGTGCATTGAGGGGAATGGGGGTGGTATCTACAATAATTACTTTCAGTTACGTGAGTTTCGGCGTTGGTATAGCTTTCGGGGGGCGGGGTATCGATTTCCTCAAGGGTGTGGCAAGTTCCTTTCTCTCCGGGATCTTCTAGAATGTCCCTCCCAGACAGTATTGTCTTGCAATAATCCCATCTTATGTTAGATTATTATAGTAATTATAATATTAATATAAGCAAATTTCGGCTTATATCTGGAAATGAATATTCGTATTCTTATAAAGCATTTTACAGCGTCTACCATCGTATCTATGCCCGCTTTGCTGACTCTGGCGGTCTTGCTGAACATCTGGCTTAACGTGAACAGAGTGAACACGGAGCTTGACCTTGATATTTTCAGGGAAAGAGTAAGCTCTTACCTCAGATCTGAAAGAAGAGAGGCTTCCGCCAGGGTACAGGACGGGGAGTTGACCATTAGATATGAGTATCTTTATCCAAGGAGCCAGTACGATTATTTCGAAAAGACAATAGAGTTCGCGCCTTCTTCCGAAGACAAGACTATTTACATATACGGCAGCTCCCCCGCCGTGTCCAGACTGCCGGTTATAGGCGGACGGTCCAGCGCCTTCCCGGTTATCCTGGAGAGGAAGTTGAATTCAGTTCCGCAAGAGCCGGAATTCAAGGTCTACAACATGGCCATGACATCCGCCGATTCGGAAGCCATCCATGAAATTATCCGTGCCACTGTAGCTGTTAAAAAACCAGACCTGGCGGTATATTTCTACGAAGGAGGGATGGATTATGAGGCCGCTTATCACGCGGCCGGAATAAAGGAATTTTTCTACCCTCTGAAGATCATTTCAGTGAAAGGCCTGTTGAAGGCATCGGGCCTGGATAAGAACAGGACCCTCACCCACTGGGCGGGATATCTTTCATGGTTCAACAGGTGTTATTTTCAGCCGGCTCTTTTGAACTTTGTCCAGGCTACCGGTCTAATGCGCGTTCCCGCTGGAAGTTTCAAACGGGTTAATGCCATGATAACATCTGATTATAAGAAAAATCTGGATGAAACGGTAAGCTTCCTGGCAAGCCGGGATGTCCCCGTCGTGTTGGTGCTGAACCCGGACAACCTTGAGGCAAAACCTTACGGGGTCTATTCAGTGACAGAGTTCTATTATGATAGTGCGATGGGCTCTGGGGATCCGGAGGATAGATTGTCTTTGCTGAAGAAAGCGAGGGATTCGGAAATATTCACCGGTGACCTTGGCACCAGGACCGAGGCGTACGAAGCAATGAAGCGCCTCGCGAAGGAAGGCAAAAAGGGAGTGTATGTTCTCGACCTTGCGGGGGAGCTGGAGCAACAGGGCTATCCATTGGGGTATGAGAGTTTTTACGATTACGGGCATATGAAGCCGGCTCTCCAGGAAGAGGTCTCCTCGGAAATCTACGAATATCTTGATTCCCGTGGATTGTTGGCGGGGATCTAAGGAAGGTTTATATATGGAAAGGCTGATCGATGCTGTTTTAAGTGAAATATATCACTACAGGCATATCATGCTCCTGCCGTTACTGCTGCTTCTGCTGTTTTTTGCGGTAGTTATGGTCTGGGACCGTGGCGCATTGAATGTTCCGGTGGTTTACGCGGGGTTTTAATATGAAACGAAGGCACTTGAGGATAATATTCGTTCTGTTCATAGTAATTGCGGGTGTTTTGGTCTATTCCAATTCCCTGGATAACGGATTTTTACTCGATGACAGGTATTCGGTTAAGGAGAACGCCTTTATCGGGGACCTTTCCAACCTTAAGTTCCTTTTTGACCGGGACAGGTTCTTCAGGGGCACGAAAGAGGGTACATACAGGCCAATTACCACGATAACATACTTTCTGGATAACGCTATATGGGATTACGAGGCTTTCGGTTATCACCTGACCAACGTTCTGTTTCATGTGGTGAACGGGGTAATGCTGTATTTCGTTCTGTGCGCACTTCTCGGCGCCCGGCCAGAGGACGATCTCTCACCGGGGGAAGCCCGTGCCTGGTCGGCCCGTATTCTTGTGCCTTTCGCGGCAGCCGTTTTTTTTACCGTCCATCCCGTCCAGACCGAAACAGTGAATAATATAGGCACGCGGCATGAGGCGGTAATGACCCTTTTTTATCTTGGGGCGATCTGGACATATCTGAGGTCGGTGTCCCCGGAGGCGGGCAGAAGAGGGCTGTTTTACGCGCTCTCGCTTTTATTCTATGGCCTGAGCTGTTTTTCCAAGGAAATGGGATTCACGCTTCCTGCGGTGCTTGTCCTATGTGATCTTTACGCGGGAGGTTCTATCGAACGCGACCGTATGTTCAAGTACGCCGGCTATGCTGTCGTGGCGGCGCTGTTTCTTTTCGTCAGGTTCGGTGTCATGGCATACCCCGGTGAAGCCGGGGCGGGATTTTTCGACCCGGCCAGACTCCTTCTCACGGGAAGGATGATAGCTACCTACCTGTGGCTCTTTATCTTTCCATTAAGGCTCAGCGTCGAGTATCCTTTTGGGCAGATGTTCCCGGGGAGCATGCCTTCTTCGGCGGCCGATCCCGCTTTCTTTGTCCCTGTTATCGTGACGGCTGCGGTTTTAGCCGGTGCCATCGCCATCAGGAAAAAGGCACCGCTTGCCTTCTTCGGCGCGGGATGGTTCTTCATCACGATACTCCCGGTTTCGAATATCTTTTTCCGTCTTATGCAGTTCCCCATAAGGGAAAGATATATCTATCTTCCCTGCGCGGGTTTTTGCATATTCCTTGCAGCTGTTCTTTGGAAGGTTTTCCAGTCCCCGAGGATCAAGGCTTTCCGCTATAACAGGATGGCCCTGGCGGCCGTGTTCATTCTGCTGACAGTTCTCTATTCGGCGAGGACCTATGCCAGGAACAACGACTGGCAGAACGCGGTCACTCTATGGAAAGCCACTAAAGGAACTTCCCCGGGGAGCTATCGCGTCTATTATAACCTGGGAATGGCCTACCAGTATGAAAAAGGCAATACCGAAAGGGCACTGGAATATTTCCAGAAGTCCCTGTCCCTCAGGGACATGGCCATTACACATGATGCTGTGGGATATATCTATTATCAGCAGGGTGATTATGAAAAAGCCCTCAGCGAGCTTCAGAAAGCCAGGCAGATGGACCCCTCTCTCGGCTCGGTTTATTACCATTTGGGATTATTGTATGTGGCGATGGGGGAATACGACAAGGCCATAGCGCTTCAGGAAGAAGGGTTCAGCCGTGACGAAAACAGAGAAGGGGCGCTTTTCCGTTATGTTTACAATCCCATGCCCCGCGCGGATATGCATTTTGTGATTGGTCTGGCCCGTTTCAATAAGGCGCAGTACGATGAGGCCGTCCGGCAGTTCAGGGAAACACTGCGTTTTGACCCCATATATCCCAATGCGCATTATCACCTGGCCTACTCGCTTATCAAATCGGGCCGTTACGCCGAAGCGGAAAAAGTCCTTGAAAAAGGTATCGATCTTTATCCCGACGATCCCGGGTTAAGATATCTTCTGGCGACATCTCTGATGAAAAGACGTCTTTACGAGAAGTCGCTTGAGCAGTACGAAAAAGTGCTTGAGCTCGATCCGGGAGACGTTAACGCGAGGAACAATCTGGCCAATATATATTATACCAAGGGCAGAATTGATGAGGCGATGGAGCAGTACCGCAGGATACTCGAGTCTAAACCTTCGCATTACAAGGCAAGGAACAATCTCGCGAACATATATTTGAGCAGGAAGATCTACGACAAGGCTATCGGCGAGTATAAGGCGATAATAAGGCAAAGACCCGCGTCCCCGGTGGTACGCTACAACCTGGGTCTGGCCTATTACGGCAAAAAGATGTATGACAAGGCGCGGGAAGAGTGGCAGGAAGCTTTGAGGCTTAAACCGGATTTCGAACCGGCGAGGAACGCCTTGTTGAAACTCAAGATAAAGGGATACTGAACTTAAAATGACGAGCGTCTCCGATGAACAGATGAAACTGGTGCTCATTCCCGCCTGCAATGAGCGGGATAATATACGTCTTCTTTTGGAGAAAGTGCTTTCGACGAGAGAAGATCTTAATGTCCTGGTCGTCGATGACAGTTCAACCGATGGTACTACGGAGATAATCCGAGGGATATCCGAACGGGAGTCGAGAGTCGAGATGATCCAGCGCGAGGGCCCCAGGGGAATGGGATATGCCATAAAGGACGGTCTGGAATACGCTCTGGATAAAGGGGTCCGTTTCGTAATCGTAATGGATGCTGATCTTTCTCATGATCCGGTGTATATTCCCGAAATGATAGAAGCTCTGAGCGGTCACGATCTCGTCGTGGGGTCACGCTTTGTTCCGGGAGGCTGCGACGAAAGGCGTTCATTGGTGAGGATGCTGATAAGCCGTCTTGCCAGGAACATAATAAACGGTTTGCTTAGAACAGGGGTGGAGGACCCTACTTCCGGGTATAAGTGCTTTACCGGTAGTATCCTCGCAAAGATAGAACCGTATACTCTGAGGAGCGAGAACCATTTCATCTGCACCGAGACGCTTTACCGCGCTATCCGTAAAGGTGCCCGGGTAAGTGAGGTGCCGATCAGGTTCCATCCCAGGAGCGGTAACCTGTCAAAACTCACGGTGGGTATAGTTTTTGATTGTTTTTTCAAGGTCATCATGCTGGCCATAAGAAAATGGTGATGTGAATGTTGCAGGCTGTGGGTAAAATGCTTGTCATACTGGGTTTAGTTCTCCTGCTCGCGGGCGGGCTTTTCCTCTTATCCGGGAAGATCCCCTGGCTGGGCAGACTGCCCGGCGATATCGTGATCAGGAGGGAGAACTTCACGTTCTATTTCCCGGTAACGACCTGTATTTTGGTAAGTATAGTGATTTCGTTCTTATTGTTTCTGTTCACAAGAAAGTGATTCTCTTATGTTCGAACATAGATCTTTCAAGCTGGCGCTGGTGCTGATCGCGGTCCTCCTTGCGCTTGTTATGTTCTTCGGTCCTTTCGGCGGCCGCCAGGTTAGCAGGGAACCCTTCCTGGTGCGCGTGAGAGTCGCCCATGATGCGGATACCGTTCTCATCTCGGCAAGGGGCCAGGCCCAGATAAAGGAGATGGGTACCGGAGATATCCTCCTGGAGAGAACCGAGGTCGCTGAAGGCACTGAAGTAAAGGCTTCCTCACGGGGAATTAAGTTCGCGGATAAGACCTTTTTCACCGAGGCGATAAGGGTGATACCGCAGGAGGGGGACGCTTTAAGGCTGAACGGGGTAGTTTACAGGGGACAGATGGATATTATAAGGACGGGCAGCGGCATCGATGCGGTGAACAGGGTGGAAATCGAGGATTATCTCAAGGGGGTCCTGTCCAAAGAAGTTCACCATTTCTGGCCCTTCGCCGCTCTGAAGGCGCAGGCCATAGCCTCGCGCAGTTATGCCGTTTCCAAGGCCCGTCGGCGGAAGAACAAGTATTACGATCTTACCGCGGATACTTATACCCAGGTCTACGGAGGCAGGTCATGCGAAAAATGGAGGACCAACCGTGCGGTCAACGCCACCAGAGGGAAGGTTCTTGAGTATGAGGGGAAGATACTGCCCGCATATTTTCATTCCTGTTGCGGAGGGAAGACCGAGAACGCTGCCGTGATATGGGGTGAGGATCTGGCGCCTTTGCGGGGTGTCCGCTGCCCCTGGTGCAGGTGGTCGCCGTATTTCAGGTGGCAGGAGAGGGTCCCGGTAAAGACGATAGCGGAGAAGTTGAGGGATAAAGGTTACCAGGTAAACAGGATCGATGATATACGCCCGGGTGAACGCGACAGGTCGGGCAGGCTAAAGTACGTGAGGATAAGGACGCGTAACAAATGGTTCGAGATATCAACCGGCCACTTCAGATCCGCCATAGGAAGGAGGACCCTGAAAAGCGCCAACTTCAGGGTCAAGAAGTATCCGACCTTCTATCTTTTCAGCGGATATGGCTGGGGCCACGGGGTCGGCATGTGCCAGTGGGGGGCTTTCGGTCTTGCTCTGAGATGGAAGAGCGCTGAATGGATACTCAGGCATTATTACCCCGGTTCAAAGATCGTTCAGCTGGGCCAGCTTGATTAGTATGGGTAAAGAGATGATATGGAACTGAAAGAATTTGATTATGAACTTCCGAAGGAACTTATCGCGCAGGAGCCTCTGGGGAAAAGGGACCGATCGCGTTTGATGGTCCTTGACCGCGAGACCCATAGTATAACCGAGAAGACCTTCAGGGATATAACGGGGCATATCGCTCCGGGGGACTGCCTTGTTCTAAACGATACCAAGGTGCTTCCCGTGAGGCTGTTCGGTAAAAGAAAGACCGGGGCTAAAGTGGAGATCTTCCTTCTTGATACGAAAGGCGAGAAGCTGCGCGCGCTTGTACGCCCCTCTAAGCGTATTAAGCAGAACGAAGAGATAGAACTTGAAAGCGGCATAAAGGCAGTTGTTCACGGCGAAGCCGATGTCGGGCGTTTCGTGAGCTTTGATTCTGATATAGAAGAGGTGCTTGATTCGGGCCATATACCCCTGCCCCCGTACATTACGCGCAAGGACAGTCTGCGTGACAGGGAGGATTACCAGACGGTTTACGCTTCAAAGGAAGGCGCCACAGCCTCACCTACCGCCGGGCTTCATTTTACCGGAGAGATCCTTGAAGAGCTTGCCTCTAAAGGCGTTTCCATAGTCCATGTGACACTGCATACAAGTTACGGTACTTTTTCGCCGGTAAAAGCCAGGAATGTGGAGGACCACCGGATGCATTCGGAATATTTCGAGATAGGTGATGATGCCGCTGAAACGGTCAACCGCACAAAGAGCGATGGCGGCAGGGTCTTCGCCGTGGGAACCACTTCAACGCGTGTTCTTGAGAGCGCCTCTTCTTCCGGGGAGGGGGTCAGGCCCGAGAAGGGAGCGACAAACCTCTTTATTTACCCCGGTTATGAGTTTAAAATAGTAGATGGCCTTATCACTAATTTTCATCTTCCGGAGTCGACGCTTTTGATGCTGGTGAGCGCTTTTGCGGGAAAGGATTTTGTTCTTGAAGCTTATAGCAGGGCGGTTGAATCGAAATTCAGGTTCTTCTCTTACGGGGACGCCATGCTGATAATATGAACCGTTTTTATTTTTGTGAGGGTAAATACAACCGAAAAAGGGGGAAAAGATGAATAAATATATCATGACCGGTGCGCTGGCCGCAGCATTGTTAGTGTGTGGGGGCGCCTCCGCCCAGGAAGTTACCGCAAGTTCCTTATCGAGCGGAACTTATGAAGACGGGAACTACGAAAGGTCCGGGGACGGTTTCGAATGCAAATATTTCATCGACGAAGCCAGGGGCACGGTTACGCTCAGCAAGATAATAACCAATAACCGGGAAGGGAAGATCGAGGAAGGCGCCGAGTATGAGATAACGAATGTGATGATAAGTGAAGGTATCTCATCGCTGCTTGTCTCGCGCGAGAAAAAAGGCCAGAAGATCATTACCGCTGTGCGTGAAGGTGATCTCGGGTCGTTCGAGACGCTTATGATCGGTGCTGATTTTTATGAATTTTGCTACGCCTCCAACGGAAGATTCTATCTGGAACATGGTGAGGTCGCCGCAAGCAAACGTTAAATGTGTCAAAAAAGGAAAGATATGGAAAAAACGAACATACTCATAGTCGGAGCCGGCAAGGGCGGTTGTGCTCTGCTTGAACTGCTTCTTGACAACGATTACGTGAATATCTCGGGAGTGGTCGACAAGGATAAGAGCGCCCCGGGTTTACGGATAGCCCGGGATGCCGGCATTCCGACCGCAGGGGATTACGCTGATTTCATCGGCAAGGGCAAGATAGACGAGGTGGTTAACGTTACCGGCAGTGAAGAAGTTCAAAAAGAGCTTCTCAGGGACACAGCGGACGAGGTGGAGATCATCGGAGGCCACAGCGCCAAGCTCATGTGGAGGCTCGTAGATGAGCGAAAACGTGTCGGAGAGCACCTCAGAAGGAGCGAGAAAAGATTCCGCATGCTCGCCGAAGCGAGCATGGAAGGAGTCCTGGTCCATGACGGGAAAAAGATAATAGAGGCCAATAACGCTCTCGCGGACATGATGGGGTATGATCCGGGGAAGATCGTTGGAACGGAAGTCATTGATATAGTGGCCCCGGAATCCCACGAACTGGTCAGGAAAAATATAAAGCAGGCATATGAAAAACCCTATGAGGCAGTCGGCAGAAAGAGTGACGGGAGCACTTTTCCGATCCTTATTCGCGCCAAAACATACACTTATGACGGGAGCAGCTGGAGGGTGGCGGCCATAAGGGACCTCTCGAGACAGAAAAAAGCCGAAGCCGCTCTTCGCGAGAATGAGCAGAGATTAAGGCTGATAACCGAGAATACCAGTGACCTTGTTGCCGTTACGACCCTTGGTGGTACTTATAAATACCTGAGCCCTTCGCATAAACGCATACTCGGTTATTCGCCGGAGGAACTCATCGGGAGATCGGGATATGATTACATGCACCCGAAAGATATCGAACAAGTTGAGAATATAGCGCTGAAATATACCGAAAACAGGCTCAGGAGCCTGTTTTCGAAAGGGCAGAAGTTCATAGGAGAGACCCTGCAATACCGCTTCAAGAACAAAGCCGGGCAGTGGCGGGATATAGAGGCTACGGCGAACATCGTCTGGAGCTCTTTGGACAGGGAGTTCAATGTTATTTTCATCTCCCGGGATATCACCGCGCGCAAGAAGATGACGGAGGATATGCACCGCCAGAGGCAGCTTTTGAGCAATATCTTGTCGAATATCCCTCATTACGTTTTCTGGAAGAACACGGATCTGGTTTACCAGGGCTGTAACGAGAACTTCGCGAGGGTCGCCGGGGTGGGGGAGCCGGAGAACATAGTAGGAAAGACCGATTACGACCTGGCCTGGAAAAAGGAGGAGGCGGATTTCTTCAGGAAATGCGATAAGGAGGTCATTAAAAACCGTAAGCCCATGCTGAACATAGAAGAGCCGCAGCTTCAGGCTGACGGCAAGGAGGCTACGCTTCTGACCAGTAAGGTGCCGCTTGTAGACTCGGAAGGGAATGTGTTCGGGATGCTGGGTATATACGCCGACATAACCGACCGCAAGAACATGGAGGAGATACTTCGCCAGTCCGAAGCAATGTACCGCACGATCTTCGAGAATACTGGATCCTCCATGGTGATAGTGGATGAGAACCTGCTCATAACCATGTCCAATGATCAGTTCGAGAGACTTTCAGGATACTCCAAGAAAAAACTTCAGGGGGTCAAGAGCCTGGTCGATTTTATCCCGGAGGAGGATAAAAGGAGGATAAAGGAATTTCACAGGCTGAAGATGATAGATTCTGAAGCGACCCCCGGCAGTTATGAACTTTCATTCATGGATAAGAACGGGGAAGAAAAAGAAATATATGTTACTGTCGCGGTCATACCCGGCATGGTCAAGAGCGTGATATCCATTCTGGATATATCCGATCTCAAGGAGAACGAAAGGGAACTAAGGCGGCAGAAGGAACTTCTGGATAACACCAACCGGGCGCTTGAACATAAACTCAAGGAACTGGAACAGGCGGCGGGCCACATTAAAAAACTGGAAGGTTTGGTGCCCATATGCGCCAGATGTAAGAAAATGAGGGTCGAGGGTGGTAATCCAAAGGAAGAAAAGGACTGGGTAAGCCTTGAAAAATATATCTCGGAAAGGACCGATGCGAGTTTTACCCATGGACTTTGCCCACAGTGCATACGCGAGATGTACGGGAGCATGGGCAAGGGTAAGGAGTGATCTTAATTTATCTTTGGGGACAGAAAGGCGGTAACAGATCATGAGATATTTTATCGCAAGCTGGGTCTTTTTTATTTCACTGACAGTTATGTGCGGCAATGTTGCCTTATCCCAGCAGAGGGATGAAGGGGGAGTAGTCGAATACCCGGACGGGGCGCTGGGCATGGATATAGGCGGCGGATACCAGGCCATGCCTGACGAGCAAGGCGATGAATACGATGTATTGCCCGCTCCGGAATACAGGGAACCTTACAAATCCACAAGATACGGCGCTCAGCTGGATGAAGGTTTCGTGGGAACATTCCCGGGGTTCAGTTTCAAGGAGAGAGGCACCCCTTCCCCCCAGCTCAGGGAAGAACAGGAACTTGAAATAGAGGAGTATATCTTTTACGAATCCACCACGACCCAGCCTGCCAGTCCATTCTGGGGGGTATCAGGTCCGGCGGAAGAGACTGACAAGGATAAGACGGATGAATGACCGAAAGCGGATAGACCAGATGGATGCGGTCAGGCAGCTGGCCGGGGGTATCGCACATGACTTTAACAATCTGCTCACCGGAATAATGGGCTTTGTCATGCTTGTTCTCGAGGACATGGACGAGAACGACCAAGCCTATTCTTACGTTAAGGAGATAGAAAAATCGGCTGTTGATTGCCGGGAATACACCGGCAGACTGATCTTCCTGAGCCGGGATATATGTGTCGAAAAAAAAGAAACGGACATCAATGCTGTCATTGATGCTGCTCTTGATGAAATGCGAGGCTATCTCGGGAAAGATGTCGAAGTGTCCACGAATATGCAGGGGGCTGGGGGACTGGAAATGGACGCTGAGAAGATCCAGGGGGCTGTTGCATGTATTATCTCCGATGCCAGCACACGGAAAGGCGATCTTGAGAGTATGGATATCTCAGGCGGTAAGATCGAAGCGGATGAGCGATATCTGGAGCAATATACGCCAATACAGGAAAAAGGAAGCTACTTTTGTTTAAGATTTTGCGCGCGGGGAATTTCTATATCCCCCGATGCAATGAAAACTCTGTTCCGGCCGAGGTTTAGCTCCGGCAGGAGCAGGTATTTTGGTTATGAGCTTGCTATCTGCAGGGAAATAGCCGAAAAGCATGGCGGATACGCATCCGTTATCCCGAGGGATGAGCGAACGGTCGATTATTATATGTGGCTTCCGGTATCCTGAAATGTGTTAGGATTACTTGAAATCCGGTTTTTATTGTGTATACTTAAAACAATTAATAATTATATATATAAACGGTTATAGCATTGAACTTTATAAACATTTTTATAGAATCGATCAATAAGTGGCATTTGTCCTGATAGAAGAGAGAAGGAGGGACATTCATGGATGAGAAAAGATTCAAGGCAAAGATCCTGGTAGCCGATGATGAAGAATCCGTGCGAGAGGTGCTTAAAACTTTTTTCGTCAGAAAAGAATATGATGTTGAAACCGCTTCCCAGGGGCGTGAAGCTATTGAAAAGATAGAATCCTATAAACCGGATATATTGCTTCTCGATCTTAAGATGCCGGATATGGACGGGGAGGAAGTATTAAAATATATTAACGATAGTAATCTTAAAATAGGGGTTATAATCATAACCGGACATCCTGATTTCATCAAGGACAGAAAGCTTCTCAACAGGGCTTATGACTACATTGTCAAGCCGTTCGATCTTGATTACCTGAATAATACGGTCTTGACAAAGGTGGTTCTCCTGTCAGAATGACCGGTGGCAGAGAGAAAATACGTTAATAAAACTTTATGTTTAAAATATTTATATTCGCGTTCGCGGGCTCTGTGATATTCACCTGGATCGCCATAAGGGTGGCCAGGAAATTTGATATCATGGACCGCCCAACAGAGAGAAAAGTGCATTCGGAACCTGTACCCCTTTTAGGGGGGCTGGCCATATATGCCGCCTGCATGCTTGCTATACTGCTTAATTTTCATTTTTCCCTTGCTCTTAAGGGAGTTGTGATAGCATCCTCCATCATGCTTGTATCGGGGCTTGTCGATGATATCAACGATCTCCCCGCCTGGATGAGACTTATAATCCAGTTGGTGTGCGCCGTCATCGTAATAATGTTCGGGGTGAGGCTGAATATCATCCCGGACCACCTTCCTTTTGCGGTTTTGCTGGAAGGGGTTATCACGGTCATATGGATAGTCGGGATAACCAACGCACTGAACTTCCTGGACGGAATAGACGGTCTGGCGGCCGGACTCATGGTGATAGCCTCCGGGACATTTTTTATTATCGCCTACCAGACGGCCCAGCCATACTTCGCTTTTTTGAGCGCTGCGCTTGCCGGCTCAAGCCTGGGATTTCTTCTTTTTAACTTTAACCCGGCCAAGATATTCCTGGGGGATGCCGGAAGCAGTTTTCTGGGGTTCATGATAGCTTCTCTGGCTGTTATGGGGGAGTGGGCTGAAAATAAACCCATAGTTGCTTTAAGCATACCGCTGCTTATACTCGCGCTTCTGATATTCGATATGATATATATTTCGGTTTCACGTATAGCCCAGGGGAGGGTCAGGACTTTCAGGGAATGGATCGAATACGTGGGAAAAGACCACCTCCATCATCGCCTGATGTGGCTGGGGTTCACGCAGAGGCAGACGGTCTTTTTCATCTATCTGGTGAGCTTGGTGTTCTCGCTCGGGGCGTTGGCCCTTCACAAAGCTACCACCGTGCAGGCACTTTTGCTCCTGCTCCAGGGCATTATGATACTTGTAATAGTGACCGTGCTCATGCTGGTAAGCAAGGACCATATAGACAAAAGCAGGGCGTATGATCACCGATCGGAGGGCATGATCGATCTGAAGGAAACATCATAGGAGGACATCATGGATTTTTTGAATTACTGGGGGCTTGGCAAGAAACCTTTTGAGAACATAGGCGACCCCAAATTCTTCTATTACTCACCCTGCCACAAGGAAGCAATGGTGCGCCTTGTATATGTTATCAAGCAGAATAAGGCCGGGGCACTCCTTGCGGGTGATTACGGGACGGGTAAGACCACGATAGCCAACGAACTTCTCTATGAGATAGAGGAGAACGACGACTATAGGAGCGTGTACATAAGTAACCCCCTGCTGACGTCAAAGGAGCTTCTGCAGGAGATCGCTTACAAGCTGGATATCAAACAGGGGCGTTCATCGCGCCCCAATCTGCGACGGATGATCGAAAACGAACTCAGGGCCACTATCGCCCGGGACCAGCAGGTGATAGTCATCGTGGATGAGTCTCATCTGATCACGGACAGGAATGTTCTCGAGGAACTCAGGCTCATGATGAACATGCAGGAGAATAACAGGTTCCTGGTGACCATTATCATGATGGGGCAGCTTGAGCTCAGGGATATAATCAACCAGATGCCCCAGTTCAAACAGAGGTTCGCCATGTGTTACCTCCTGAGGCATTTGGATGCCTATGAGACCAAGGGATACGTCAGACACCGTCTTAAGATAGCGGGGACCGAAAGGGATATATTCGATGATCAGGCCGCTTCTCTGATATACGCCTCGTCAAACGGCCGTCCCAGACAGATCAATAATATCTGCGATATGTCCCTTCTGGTGGGATTCATGAAAAAGGCGGAACGTATTGACGAACAGATCATCCGGGAAGTCGTAAAAGATCTAGGTGAGGAGATATAGGCGGGAATATGGTTGATCTTCATAAAGGATTCGAAGGATTCGAGAGCCTGGGGCCTTCCAAGAAAGAAAAAAAGGAAGAGGAGCTTTCTCTGTCCAAACACGGGGGCGAAGAGGGCCTGGACAAACCTTCTTCGGACCTGGCCAAGGCGGAGGCAGCCTATGACATCATGCTCAACTTCGTGACGACGGTCTTCAACAAAGTGGCCGAAGGCGAAGAGGGCAAGATAAAAGGCGAAGAGATTCTCGGATGGACCCAGGAATTCTGTGACCAGTTCAGGGGATTTATCAGCCCCAATGATTTGATAAGGCTTGTTTTCAGGCATGACGAATACAAGAATAATTACGTTTACACGCATTCGGTTAACGTATGCCTCTTGTCGGTGCGTATGGCGCTAGAATTGAATTTTTCGCAGGATAAGCTTCAGGATCTTGTGGTAGCCTCACTTTTTCACGATATAGGGCTGATGAAGATACCGGAGAAGATCTGGAACAAAGACAGTCGTCTCAGCAACGCCGAATACGAAGAGGTCAAGAAACACGTTATCTACGGGGCCGAAATCTTCAGGAACATACACGGGATAGACGAGACCATACCGCTGGTGATCAGCCAGTATCACGAGAAGGTTGACGGGACCGGTTACCCGAAAGGGCTCACCAAGGAGGAGATACATTATCTGGCCAGGCTGATATCCCTGATGGATAAGTACGAGGCCAAGACGCACACGAGACTCTGGAGGCCTCGCTTCCTGCCGGACAAGGCCATACAGCAGATACTGGATAACGAGGGTGGAAGTTTTGATCCCCATTACGTGAGAACCATGCTTAAATGTATATCTATATTCCCGGTCGGTTCGTGGGTCAGGATAAGTACCGGGGAGATAGGGGAGGTCATCGAGACCAACCCCAATACGCCTATGCGGCCGCTTCTGAACGTGGTTTATGACCGTAACCGCAGAAAACTGCAGGAGGAGAGGAAGCTGGATCTGTCCAAACAGTTCCTGATCCATGTTGAACACTGTATCGATCCGAACGAGATAGAGGCGTCGCAGGGGAGCTGATCATAAAAAAGAGGTGAGAGATGCATAAAAAAGACTTATTATCAAAGGCGCTACTTATCGTTATATCGGCCTTTTTCGTTCTTGCTGGCACGGGTTGCGCCAGGTTCGCCGCTCCGAACCATAAGCTTGACCGTTCACTTTATGACCCCGAAGGCTCCATTGGAGCCGGAGGGCAGTACGTTATCGGGGTAAGGGATGAGCTGCGGATAGCGGTATGGAGATGCCCGGAACTTGAAAGAACGGTCGTAGTTCGTCCGGAGGACGGGAGGATCACTTATCCGCTCGTGGGGGACGTGGAGGCCGCGGGACTTACTCCCAAGGAACTGGCGCGTTCTTTGAGCACGAAACTGGCTTATTACGTAAAGGAACCCCGCGTGGCGGTTGGTGTCCAGAAGTTCGGCGATAAGAAAGTATATATTTTCGGAGAGGTCCTCAAGCGCGGGACTTACCGGCTGGAGCGGGGGGACAGGGTGATAGATCTGGTATCCCGTGCCGGCGGTTTTACCGAGGATGCGGTGCTTTCGACCACTTATGTCGTCAGGGGCGGGTACGAAGAAAGCCAGGTGATCAGGATCAATCTGGCGAGGCTCATACACAAAGGGGACCTTTCTCAGAACGTTTATCTTAAAGAAGGCGACCTTGTCTATGTGCCTGTCTCAGAAATAGAGAACTATAATACCGCGCTCAGGAAGATCTTCCCGTCGATGTTCTTCGCTGACCGTTTGGCTAATATCCAGCGTGATATCGTTGAGGGCAGATGGGACTGGCACGACGTATGGCTGAAAATGGCCGGGGAAAAATAATATCGATAATTCAATGTAAATAAAGGGTTCATAATATGGCTGAATACGGACTTAACCTGTGGGATTACTGGAGAATTATCCATAAACGCAAATGGATAATCATCTCCATATTTCTGATATCTCTTTTCAGCGCGCACTTCTTCGGGAAGAAGACGGTGTCCATCTATAAGTCCAGCATTACGCTTAACGTTGATATGCAGCGACCCATAGCCGAGATCACAGGCTCCGGAGTCACTTTCTGGGGCGCGTCGGGCCCGGGCCAGCTTTCCACCCAGCTTGAACTTATTAAAAGTTACAATGTTCTCTACGATGCCGCCAAGAAGATGGGCATGATAACGGATAATACCCCCAAGGCTAAAGCCCAGGCGGCTGTCGCTTCGCTCAGGGGAAAGATAGCCGTTGAAAGAAAAAGCGGTACCATGCTGGTGGACATAATCGCCACCGATCAAAATGCGGAAAGGGCGAAGGAAATAGCCGAGACCGTGGCTGAAGAATTCATCCAGAAGAACTGGGAAAGAAAGGTCGAGGAAGCGAGGAACACGAAGAATTTCGTAGAAAAGCAGCTCCAGAAGCTTGAGAAGCAAAGCGCCAGGATAAAACAGAAGCTGGACGCTCTGGGCGTTGAGCCCGCAAGATCCGGGGAGGATATGCCTGAAGCGGTCTCGCTAAGGACCCGTCTTATGAGGCTCAAGCTCGAGGTGAGCAACCTCAGGGAGAGATACACGGATAACTATCCGGGGATCATCAACAGGCTGGCGGAGATAGAGAATATCGAGAAGCAGCTGGCGAAACACAAGACGTACGAGGACAAGGACGAACAGATGTACGCGGTCGAAACGATGGACGCCGATAAGCTCAGGAACGAGCTTACCATCAACAGGAAGCTCTACGCTATGCTCAAGGAAAGGTACGAAAAGGCCCTTATACTGGAGGCTTCCAAGGCCAAAGGCATCGAAGTCGTAAATCCCGCCATGGTCCCGAAGATGCCCGCAACCGTTCCGGCGGCTACCAACGTCGTTTTCGGCGGTGTCATAGGTCTTATACTGGGGCTGGTCGCCGCACTTATCACTGAAAGCATGGATACCTCGATAGGTACCATTGAGGATGTCGAGGAATACCTGAGGTTGCCGGTACTTGGCGTGATACCACATATCGAGATCAAGAAGGAAGCGAAGCTTGATTTCTGGAAAACACCGCCTGCCTCTGCGGAAGAAAGATCGAAATACACCGATATCATGAGCCGGCTGGTCACTCAGTACCGTCCCAAGTCACCCATATCCGAAGCCTACCGGAACCTCCAGACATATATTAAGTTCTCCGGATTGGATAAGTACGGTAACTGTCTTATGTTCACCAGTGCCGGCGTACAGGAAGGTAAAACGATAACGAGCGTCAATTCCGCTTTGAGCATGGCCCAGATGGGGTATAAAGTACTTATCGTTGATTGCGACCTCAGGAGGCCTTCGGTTCACAAGGTCTTCGGAATAGACAGGGAGACGGGTCTTACCGAGGCGGTGCTGGGAACTTTCAAGCTCGATGACGTGGTAAAGACCATGGACGACATCATGATGGGGAACATAAAGTCAAGTATGATACTCAAGACATACGGTATGGAGAACCTCAACATCATAACGGCCGGCCACCTGCCGTCCAATCCTTCGGAGATACTGGGTTCTCAGAACATGTCGAATTTTATCAAAGAGGCAAAAGAAAAGTTTCAGGTCGTATTGTTTGATTCAGCACCGATTTTGCCCGTGACAGATTCCTGTATACTGAGTTCCAAGGTGGATGGGGTCATTCTGGTCTATGAAGTCGGCAGGGTATCCAGGGGGGCGTTACGAAGAAGTAAAATGCAGCTTGAAAGCGCCAAAGGTAGACCTATCGGTGTGGTCCTGAACAGCATGAGAGCTTCGGATATGAGGTTCGGCTCCCCCTTCTACTATCACTATCAGAAATATTATGGTGACGGCACTCCCAAGAGCATGCGATGAGGGAGGTGCGTTGAGACCATCCTGTCTTATGGACGAAGCCGGCCAGGCAGCCGCGACCTTTAACGGATCCGGGGGGTAATCATCAGATTTACCAGTTTTGAAGGAATAAATTACAAGATAGTGATAACTATCTTCTTTCTCATCCTGGCGGCGGTCATGTCGACCTTCCTCATATCGGGGGCGACCGATATCCAAAGGGCCGCGATGATAATACTCTCGGTGGCCCTGATCATCGCCACCTTCGTGGATACGAACATAGGCCTTATCGCCATCCTGCTGTCGATGCTTCTATCCCCGGAACTTGAAGTGGGCTCGACCCCGGGCAGGGCGATCGTCCTCAGAGCCGAAGACCTGCTCCTTATAATCGTATCCCTGACATGGCTGGCGAAGATGGCGATAAGGAAGGAGCTGCCTGTTCTCAGGCGAAGCCCACTTAACGCGCCCATAGGGCTTTATATAGCGGTTCTGGGTATTTCCACGCTTCTGGGTATGATCACGAATCATGTATCGCCACTTAAGGGAACTTTCTACGTACTGAAGCTCGTTGAGTATTTCATACTTTATTTTATTGTACTGAACCACACCACTACCGTTAAACAGGTCAAACTTTTTCTTGCTGTTCTGATCATCACGTGTATTGTTGTGGGTATTTATGGTAATACGCATATAGGCCGGGTCGCCAGGATATCCGCTCCTTTCGAGGGGGCGGGGGAACCGAACACCCTCGGCGGGTACCTTCTTTTCATAATGTCCATCATAGGCGGCTTGATTTTATATTACAAAAAAAGGGAAAAGCTCCTTCTTCTGGTCTTTGTCTTTCTGGTTCCGACTTTTGTGTTTACCCTCTCCAGGGCCTCATACCTGGGCATGATACCGGCTCTTATAACCTTTGTTCTGCTCTCAAAAAGAAAAGGGGTCATGATCTTTACCACGACAATCATCCTGGTATTCATATTACTGGTGTTAGCCGGCCCGCCCGTAATAAAAGAGAGGGTCCTCGGGGCGTTCAGGCCCGAAATGGCCCAGGAGTTACACAGGGTGGGACCCGTTACGCTGGGGCCTTCACCTGCGGCGAGGATCGTATCGTGGCGGAATGTTCTTTTTAACCTTTTTCCCAAGAAGCCTTTACTGGGGTACGGGGTCACCGGCGGACCTTTCCTGGACAGCCAGTATATATTGGCCATACAGGAGACCGGATTAGTGGGGCTGGGGCTTTTCCTCTGGCTCATGTGGCGGATATGGGCAAGCGGCATGAAAACCCTTCGCGAGGTGGAAAGACCCCTCTTTAAAGGCCTGACGGTAGGGTATCTGGCGGGTTTCGTAGGGCTTTTGTTCCATGCGATAGGAGCTAACACCTTCATAATCATAAGGATAGCCGAGCCATTCTGGTTTTTTACGGCAATAGTCGTAAAACTGGTCGACATAGAGACAGGTAAAGCCCAGATGGAGGATATGGTGCCCAGGCTTCACAAGTATCGGGCATAATTAAAAGAAGATTAAGACCATATTGAGGTAATTATATGCTATCGATCGCAAAATCCCTGAAAAGACTGCTTCCAAAGAGGATCCGGAGCGTGCTCGTGAAACTCTGGATAGGTATCCTTAAACTTTTTGGGAAGGATCTTGATTACTTTTATGGAGAAGACTTCGCCGGTATGAGCGAGTTCCGTAACAAGGAGTGGGCAGGGGAATTCGCCGAAATTATCATAAAGTCTTTTGACCCCGCATCAGTCATAGATGTCGGTTGCGGGACAGCCGACATACTGCGGCCTTTCCAAGATAAGGATGTGAAGGTTCTTGGTGTCGACGGCTCCGGGGCAAATAAGAGACATTCAAGGATAAGTCCTGAAAATTTCGTTCTGCATGACCTGCGAAAAGGTTATGATCCACAAGAGAAGTTCGACCTGTGCCTTTGTCTGGAAGTAGCCGAGCATATTGAAGAGAAATTCAGCGATAAGCTGATAGATACTTTGACAGCTTCCAGCGACACGGTAATTTTTACAGCTGCTCCCCCGGGGCAGGAAGGCAAAAATCATGTAAACCTTAAACCAAAACGATGGTGGCTGGAGAAATTTCGTTCTCGCGGGTTTGCCCTGGATGAGGAAACAACAGCTCAGGTAAAATCGCAAATGGAGCGTGTTCCCGGGGTGCATTGGTGGTATATACAGAATCTCATGGTTTTTAAAAAAACCGTTAATGGATGAGACTATAGGCATACTATGTAAGTGCAGTCAGCGGGAGTTCCGCTCTTGGCAGGAACCGGATCGAAGGGACAATATGTTACGCATGCTGAAAACGATAGCGACCCGTATGCTGGGGAAAGAGCTTAAGGGCAAAATCGGTAATTATCTGCGGGAAAGAAGGGTTTTAGGCTTCTATTCACGTTTCATCCGCGAAGGAGATTTATGTTTTGATATCGGGGCCAACGTGGGGGAGAAAACCTTTATATTTCGGGAACTAGGCGCGAAAGTGGTATCCGTGGAGCCCCAAAAGGAATGCCTCAATGCTCTGAAACGCAGATTCGGTGGCGATGACCGGGTCACGATCGTTGGGAAAGCTGTAGGAAAGCAGGAAGGCGTGGCAGAAATGATGTTGAGCGAGAAGAACATAATCTCATCCTTGTCCAGTGAATGGGTCGAAAAAGTCAGTAATAGCGGCCGGTTCGTTGCCGATGTTTGGACCGGAAAGGTGAGGGTATCCGTTACCACTATAGACAAACTGATCGAGAACTACGGAAGTCCGGTCTTCTGTAAAATAGATGTAGAAGGTTATGAGCTTGAAGTTTTAGAGGGCCTGAGCCGGCCAATCAAATATGTCTGTTTTGAGTTTACTCCGGAAAGGCGAGAAGAAGCGCTAAAATGCGTTGATAGATTGTCCTCCCTCGGCAGGGCGAAGTTCAATTACTCCCGTGCAGAGAGCTGTCGTTTTGAGTTCCGGTATTGGGTGGATGGCTCCCGGATCGGGGACCTTCTGTCGGGGATGCCGGTAAAAGAGGATACGGGGTTCAACTGGGGGGATGTGTACGCAAGGTATGAGATGTAACAGCATGGTCTTCTTTGACGGAAAAGTTCTATTTTTCCCAAAAGCACATTTGTAGACACAGCGAATGAAGACCGGCAAAATAAACAGATGGAGGATGCGAGGAAGGATGAGCCTTGCAAGACCACTAAAATCATTGATCAGGGCTCCTCTCAAGCTTGCGGCAAGAGGGCTTGAGAAGGGTGCTCATATAACCAGATATTACATGTACGGGCATTTGACGAGACTATTCCGAAACACATGCTTGGAGCCGACCGGCGGCGTTCGGGTTCTTTCTGTGAGCGGATCCCTGTCGCTGTGCGGGCTTTTAAATATACACGAGCCCGAGATCGTTGAAATTAATTATCCGGAACATGACCTGCTGGATCTGGATTTTCCCGGGGAAAGTTTTGAATATGTGGTCTGCGATCAGGTCCTCGAACACGTTGAGGGCAATCCCCAGAAAGCTGTTAATGAGGTTCACCGGGTACTCAAGCCTGGAGGCATTGCAGTCTTGACGAGCTGTCTTATCAATCCTGTTCATAAAGAGCCCTCAGATCTATGGCGTTTCACGCCCGATGGACTTAAGTTTCTGTTTGGAGGCTTTTCGGATATTATAGAGGCTCAAGGGTGGGGCAACCGTGTGTTATGGCTCATCGACTGGATAGGCATGAGGTATGACCCGGTACCGCATGCCGCGTGGCACCCTTTACACAAAATAGCTATGTTCAATGATCCAAATTGGCCTGTCGTGACTTGGATAATAGCCAGAAAGTAGGAATACTTCATTGGTGTACGGAAAACTACTGGAAATTGTAATGAGGTTAAGACCGGGAGGAATAATAGAGCACATTTCATTTTCAAAGGCGGCGGTTTTGCTGCAGGTTTCCTGGATGGAGGTTTGAAATGAAGGACATATCAGTAAGCATAATTACCTATAACCGCAAGGACATACTTAACCGCGTCATTAAATCCCTTGAGAGACAAACTTATCCTCATGAGAAGTTCGAGGTCGTGGTTGTGGATGATGGTTCCACGGACGGTACCGTGGATTATATGAAGGGTGTTCTCGACAGGACAACCTGCGACATAAAATATATACGCAGGGAGGAGAACATGGGTACATCCGTGGTCCGTAATGTCAGTCTGGAGAATGCGGAAAGTCCTCTGGTGCTTTTTCTGGAAGACGATACCATAGCGGATGAGCGGTTATTGGAGGAACATGTCCAGTGGCACCGGGAATGGCCTGATGAAAGAGTAGTGGTGGTCGGCCGGGAGGTTAGGGACGAAAGGTCTTTCGCTACGCCCTTTGGACATTATGTCAAAGATACTTCGGAGAGGTTCTTTGATTCAGTTCACAGGAAGAAAGGAGGTAATGACGTCGACCTATACAAGGGGTTCATAACTTTCAACCTGTCGGCGAAGAAAAGATTTATTGTTAATAACGGCATGTTCGATCCGGAATTCAAATATTTTTCCGAGGATATAGAGCTGGGGTACAGGCTTTCCAAGGCGGGCCTGGAAATAAAATACAACGAAAAAGCAGTTATATTCAATCATCATCCGGCGTATTTGGAAGAATATTGCAGACGCAATCTTAACAGGGGATATTATGCTGTTTTATTCACCAGAAAACATCCCGAAGCAGTTCTGGCATCCATGCCGGCCGGGGCGATTAAGTGCCGCCTTAAGGATGCCGTATATCCTTTGTTATTAAAGGCGGGGGATACGCTTGACAGGAGAGGTATAGCCTTGCCGAGGACTATCTATCGGAAAATTCTTGATTATTATATGGAAAAGGGGGTGAGGTTAGCTCTAGAGGGCCGGCCTCTTTCTTGGGAATAATGTGTTTTGCTCAGTAGCGGAATGAATCTATTATGTTGAACGAGAAGTCTTTTGAAAAAGATATGGAATCTATGCGCCAGCATGAACAGAAGTCTCTTGGCACTATGGCGGTGAAAGGGGCGTCATGGCTGTTCTCGTTCAAGCTTGCGCAAAGAGGCATGGGATTGCTGAAAACAGTGATCCTTGCCCGGCTTCTCGCGCCGAACGATTTCGGTCTTATGGGAGTCGCTGTGCTTGCTATAAACACGCTTGAGACTTTTTCCAAAACGGGCATCGAGGCGGCCCTGATACAGAAAAAGGAAGATATCCGCAGCTATCTTGATTCCGCCTGGACCGTTCAGATCCTCAGGTCTCTGTTGCTTTTTGCTGTTTTGTTTACGGTCGCCCCGGTTGTGGGGGCTTTCTTCAAAAGTCAGGAGGCTGTTTCCGTCATACGTGTACTCGCCTTGATGGAACTTCTTACGGGCCTTAAGAACCCGGGAGTGGTATATTTTCAGAAGGAACTGCGTTTTGAGAGAAAATTCGCTCTGGAGTCGATCGGGCTCGCGGCCAATATAAGCATTTCCGTCACTCTTGCGATACTTTTTAGAAATGTATGGGCGCTTGTATGGGGGTCGCTTTCCGGCGTTCTGGTGACCACCGTTGCTTCGTACCTGATGCAGTCTTACAGGCCCACATTGCGTTTTAAGGCGGACAAGGTCAAGGAGATGTTAAATTTCGGGAAGTGGCTATTCGGTTCCAGTATCCTGGTTTTTCTGGTTACGCAGGGAGATGACGCATTTGTAGGCAGGGTTCTGGGGATTACGGCACTGGGCTTTTACCAAATGGCGTACCATCTTTCGAACGCGCCTGCTACCGAGATCGCTCATACGATGTCTCAGGTGATGTTCCCGGTATTTTCCAAGATGCAGGGGGATTTAGCAAGATTGAGAAGTGCCTTCATCCAGTTATTGCAGCTTACCATTGCGGTTGCACTGCCTTTATCGGCGGGGATATTCCTTTTAGCGGGTGTTTTTACGCGCTCAGTGCTTGGCGATAAATGGGTGCCGATGATACCGTCCATGAAAGTTCTGGCCGCCGCGGGTTTCCTGAGGGCTGTTTCAGCTATGATAGGAACGACGTTTATCGCGTTAGGGCGTCCGCAACTGGATACACGATGCCAGGCGATCAGGTTGTTCGTTCTGGCAGTAACTATTTATCCGTTAATGCGGATCATGGGGCTTACAGGTATTGCTCTTTCGGTCTGTCTAAGTATCGGTGCGGCTCTTCTCGGTTTTCTTCTCAGCGTCAGTGATATGCTCAGGGTAGAAAAGGTCGAACTTCTGATCAAGCCCGCATGGGGAGTCGCGCTTACGATCTTGATGAGCGGGTTCGTCCTCCTAGTCAGGGAACTTTTGAAAGACAATGATCTTTTATCTTTCTTGGTTTCTGCAGTTTGCGGTGTGTTGATTTACACCGTGGGATTATTAATATGCGATAGATTGACCTCATTCAAGGTGGTGGAGATGGTTCGGAAAAGGATAAGGAGCACATAAATGGGAATAAAGCCCGAAGAGCGGGGACATTACCTTTCCCGGGAATATGATACGAAGGAAAGGTTTGCCAGTTACTGGCACCAGGCCGATGAAACGCTTAAACGCAACCCCAGAAGTGTGCTGGTGGTAGGTTCCGGAGGAGGTTTTCTTGAGCAATACCTTGAAAAAAGGGGGGTGGATGTTACGACCGCGGATATCGACCCGGCTCTTTCACCTGATATTACGGCTGACGTGAGGAAGATGCCTCTCGGTGATGAAAGTTTCGATGTATCAGTGTGTTTTGAGGTGCTCGAGCATATTGAATATGAAGATTTTACAGCTGCCCTTAAAGAGTTAGGCAGGCTATCCCGGCAGTGGGTCATTATATCCATTCCGGAAGTGAGGCCGGTATTCAGGGTTTTCGCTGATCTTCCTATTATCGGGTGGTTCAGGTTCATGATCCCTAAATTTCAGATGGGGACGCCGGAACATACTGACAGGGGCATGGGCCATTACTGGAACATAGGCGAGAAGGGATATTCACTGGACCGTATCAGAAAGGATATAAGCGCCTCAGGATTTATGATAGAAAGCACTTACAGGGTATTTGAAAACCCCTTGCACAGGTTCTTTGTGCTTAAGAAGGTAGCGAAATGAGAGAAGATAAGCAAAAACAGGACAACGGTCCGTTAGTAAGCGTGCTTACGGCTGTTTATAACGGGGAAAAACATATCGCCCAGTGTGTGGAGAGCGTATTGCGGCAAGACCTCCGGGATCTAGAGTTCATAGTGGTCGATGATGGGTCCAGTGACTCAACACCGGAGATTTTGCGAACATATGCTGAAAAAGACGGACGGATCAAATATTTCAGGAACGCGTCTAATGAAGGAATATCTTTATCAAGGAATCGTGCTTTCGGACTCTCTTCTGCCCCTTACGTTGCTGTTATGGACGGAGATGATGTTTCGTTGCCGGCACGTTTGGGCGAGCAGTTGCGTTTTCTAGAAGAGCATTCCGAATACGGCGGATGCGGGACTTTTCAGCAGTACATAGACGGCGAAGGCATAATAATGGATATCAGCGAACCTCTCCAGAAGCCCGGCGATATCGGGGATATGCTTGAAGATCCCAGCCAGATATCCCATAGCACCTGCATGTTCAGGCGTGGTGTTATAGAAAGTGTGGGCGGATATAGAAAAGAGTTCAAGAGAGCCGTTGATTACGATCTTTTTCTTCGCTTGCAGGAAGTGACCCGGCTCTGCAACGTTCCCGAAGTCCTGCATTTACATCGTGTTCATCTGGCGAGAGGCACCATAAGGGAGAGAAAACGGCAACTGGGATATTCGCAGATAGCAAAACGCCTTGCGATTCAAAGGCGGGAGAACGGCAAAGATGTTCTTCAGAAAGGCGATGCTCACGCTTTCGAGAAAATGAAAAAAGAAGTGTTCGGTGTATTTGGCGCGCCGTCATGGATGGAGATATCATCTAATTATCTTTATTGGGCGCACAGGATCTACCACAGGGGGCCGATCGGATTTGCCAGGAGACTTGCGGCTGGTTCTATTAGACAAAACCCCCTCAATGCTAAAGCATGGCTTTATATCGGGTTTCTTTATTTACCGGAAAAGTTTCGCGCTGTCTTGGTCGGCGCGAAAAGGTTCTTCGCCGGTACCTGGAGGAAGGAGAGCTGATCCTGACTACATCTTATGACGATATATGGGACAAATGGGACGGATCGACTATAAGCAAGCAGGTCGAGGCGCACAGAAGCGCCAGAAAAAGATATCTTGAAACCTTAAAAAAGTATCTAAGCGTGAAGGTAAATCCAAAAGTTCTGGAAGTGGGCTGCGGTTCGTCCATTGACCTGCATTTGCTTGCCGAAGAAAGAGAGATAGAAGCATATGGGGTTGATATTTCTGAAACTGCGCTTGAGATCGCAGCGGGTGTATCGGAATACTTTAATAAAAAGATTCACTTATCGCAAGGAGATGCCGAAAACCTGGAGTTCAGGGACGAAATGTTCGAGATGGTCTTCAGCCAAGGACTGATAGAGCATTTTGATGATCCCCTTTTGGTGCTGAAGGAGCAGGCCAGGGTCTTGAAGCCTGGCGGGATATTAGTAGTCAATGTTCCTCAAACATATACGGTATATACTGTCTACAAGCATTTTATGGCCAAGTTAGGCCGATGGGAATGGGGCGAGGAAAAACAGTTTTCAGCATGGCTCCTCGAACAGATGGGAAAATATCTGGATCTTGAAATGCTGGAAAAGTGCGGCTATGATTACTGGAGATCGCCGTTCGAAATGGTTTTTTCCCTCAGGACATTGAATAACAAGATAAAGAAGATACCTTTTATAGGCAGGCATCTTATGAATTCGTCGATCTCAAGGATTTGGGATGAAACATGGTCTAAGCTGGAAGACAAATGGGGATGGGCCTTTATGAAGAACTTGGTCATGGTCTTCAGAAAGCCCGAATGACAGGAACATGAAAATACTTTTCGTTAATAAACACATGAGAGAATGCGGAGGCGTGGAATATTACATAAGAAGCCTCTCGAGAAGATTAAAACGTAAAGGGGCGCACACTTTTATCATGCACTGGGACGAACCCGATGAAAGCGGTGTTTTCGATGGGGCGAGCCGTATCCGTGATATATGGGAAGATGAATTTAGAATAACCAAGTCCGCCAGAAAAGAAATTGATTCTTTTCTGAAGAACGTGAAACCGGACATAGTATTTTCGCATAACGTCGAGAACGCGCAAGTGTTAAAATATCTCTGGCAGAGGTCAAAGCTGGTCCAGTATGTCCACGGTTACAAGAAAGTGGATCCTGACGGCAAGATGCTGCTGAAGAACCCGCTGGAGCCAAATACGTGCGCTCTTGGACCGGGCTGTTTCCTCAGGGCCTTTACAAGAGGGGCCATGCCGCGTAACCCGGTGAAGGCGATAAGAGCGTATGCCAGAGCAAAAAGATCTCTGGAGGCATTGAAAGAACTCAGTAATATCCTTGTCGCATCGAGTTATATGAAGGATATACTTGCCAGGAACGGAATAGAATCCCGGAGAGTGGAGGTATTCCCTTATTTCGTGGATTTTGAAGAGGTCCCGGGACCTGCTACCGAGCGAGGGCGCCTTCTTTTTGCAGGACGCATCGCCGGGGGTAAAGGCCTGCCGATACTATTGGATATTCTCGCGTCCGTAAAAACGGATTTCGTGCTTGATGTTGTGGGAACAGGTCCCCTCGAGAGTAGATGCCGGGAAAAGGCCGAGAGACTGGGGCTCTCGGGAAAGGTCGATTTCCATGGATGGGTGGATCACTCAAGGCTTTCGGAATTCTACAGTAAGGCCGCGTTTTTGGTGATGCCGTCGGTGTGGCCGGAACCTTTCGGCATATGCGGTATTGAAGCGGCCTATTTCGGCAAGCCCGCTGTCGCTTTTAATGTAGGCGGGATCTCGGACTGGCTGATCGACCGCAGGACGGGGTTCCTTGTTGAGCCCTATGATAAAGATGCCATGTCAGGACGGATACGGGAGCTGATCCAGAACCCGGCGCAGGCCGCCTTAATGGGTGAAAAGGCAAGGGAAAAAGCGTATAAAGATTATATGCCCGGAGAACACGTGCAAAGGCTCATGGGCCTGTTCGAAGAGGTGCTCCGGGACATAAGATAAGCTTATTGTGAAATCTTTATTATGAAAATATGCATGATATTTCCCACATACCCGCCTAATTATCAGGTGGACGGGATAGGTGATTATACCCGTATCCTTGTTTCCAAACTGCGGCAAAGAGGTCATGAGGTTTTCGTTATAACTTCGGGGCGCTATGCTGGCAACGATCCTCGGGTCATAAAGATCGGAGGGGGAAAATGGGGGATCAGGGAACTGGTGAGGGTCTTCAGGCTCATACGCAGGGACGGTTTTCAGGTGGTACATATGCAGTATACCCCCATCAGTTACGGTTACGGGTTGACGTTTAAATTATTGCCACTTCTCATACGCTTAAGTGCTCACAGGATACATTTTATCGTTACGTTCCATACTCTTGTAGCGGGCAGATGGATATCCCGTATAAACGCGCTTTTACTGGTCATGTTCAGCCACAAGGTCATCAGTACTCACGAAGAACTGACCCAGCTATACCAGAAATGGCTTTTCCCGTTCAGTAAGAAGCTCGTTCAGATACCGATAGGCACCAATATCGAACCGGTAGAAGTTGATGGCGAAAGGATAAGGGAAGAAATAAACAAAAAATACGGCATAAGCAAAAACGCCACACTGCTGGTTAATTTCGGTTTTCCCAATCCATGGAAAGGTCTTGAGACACTTTGCGAGGCTGTGAAAATACTTTCCCGGGAAGGGGATTACAGGCTTATCATCATGGGAGGGCTGACCGACAGGGGCATCGAATACAGATACGAGATAAAGGGTTTTATCCGGCGTCTGGGAATAGAAAAAGAGGTCATATGGATGGACGGGCTCAAGGAGAAAGACGTTTCCGGCGTGCTACAGGCAAGTGATATAGCGGTATTCCCGTTCGTCGACGGGATATCTATAAGGCGGGGAACACTCATGGCCGCGATGGCTCACGGACTGCCGATCGTAAGTACACGCCCCAGGGTCAAGTGCCCATATTTCAGGAACGGTGAGAACGTTATGCTCGTTGGGCCGGGGGACAAAGTAGCTCTCGCCGAGGCTATCAGGAAACTTTCCAAGGACAGAGAACTGCGTGATAGGTTATCCATGAACGTAAAAGCCCTGTCCCTGGGGTTTGACTGGGACAGGATAGCCGGCAGCATGATAAAGGTCTACTCTGAATTTGATTGAAACTAAACAATGTGAAAAACCGGTAAAATGACTATCGTGGAATTACTTAGATTCATGGCCAAGAACTTCGTTGAAAGCATAGAGTATGTTTTCTGGGGGCTATTCTTGCTGTTAAGCAGGAAAGGGCGCAAGAATCACCCCGGGCAGGATCCTGAAAAGATACTCGTGGTACAACTGGCGTCCGTCGGGGATGTGGTAATGTCAACTCCCGCCATTAAAAGATTAAAAGAGCGTTATGCGGGCAAAAGGATCGATGTTCTGACAGCACAGAATACCGGCGAGTTGCTGGAGAACGACCCTAATGTAGATGATGTTATAAAATGTTCTCCCAGATTCTGGCGGTCGGCAAGGTATATGGTAGAGTCCGTCAGAACAATAAGACGTTTGCGGGAAAACAACTATGATATCTGTATAGATCTTGGCGGGGTTTTTGAGTCTGTGGTTTGGTCCTCTCTCGCGGGCACGCGTTTCACATTGGGGCCCCTCCGCAAGATAAAAAGAGGACCATTCTCCTCAAGCACACGGGCTTTTTATGGCCTATCCCAAAAGATCGAATGTGAGCATATCCTCAAGCGCTATCTTGAAGTTCTCAAACCACTCGTCGGGGAGGCGCCTTTTCGTGAAGGGAGCGAGTCGCTCAGCATTCCCGATGAAGCGCGGCAAGAATGCGATAGATTCCTGCACGATAACGCCCTGGTCTCCGGCAACTACGCGGTTATCCATCCCGGGGCCAAGTGGCCCCCTAAACGCTGGCCCGAGAGCCATTTCGCGCGCTTGATCGACCTTTTATCCGGGGAAACCCCGATCACACCCGTACTGGCAGGAGGCAGGAAGGATCTGCCTTTATTGAATAGAATACGCGATATATCCGAAAACAAAAAATTGGTCGTTGCCGACGACCTCTCCTTGTTGGCTCTGGCTTCCTTGATAGATAAAGCCGCTGTTTTCGTGGGGAACGATTCCGGGCCGTCCCATATAGCGGCGGCGGTCGGAACACCTCTAGTAGCTCTTTTCGGTCCCACCGATCCTGCGGTCTCTGCACCGGTCTCGGATAAGATGGTGCTTCTGCATGATAAGATATCATGCTGGCCCTGCACCATGTATTACAGAAGGGACAGGTGCGAGAAGGGAAGTAACACCTGCCTGCAGAGGATAGAGCCCGAAATGGTATTTAAAGCTTTGCAAAAGCTGATGGAGCGATGCAGTGAAACTTGATGTAAGAGTGAAGATATTCATAAGTGTATGGCTAGTGTATCTGGTTTTTGTGTATACAAAACCGGAATCTATCTCTTCTAACCTCGTCGACATGGCAATGTCCATAGTCGATAAAGGGAATCTCTTCTTGAGGTATTCTGTTAACACGGTAGATGTGGCTATTTATAACGGCAGTTACGTGACCACTCATTTTCCCGGAGGCAGTGTTCCCATCGTTATTCTCTATTTTCTGTGCAGGCCGCTTATGGCGGGGCTGGAGGGATATTCGCGTTTTCTTGCCCTGAACGGTCTTTCTGTGGTCTTTATTGCTTCTGTTTACGGGGCACTTACATGTGTTGTTTTCTACAGCATTCTGGACCGCCTGGATCTTTCGGCACAGAACAAGCTTATATTGACTTTTCTGTTGGCTTTCGGAACGATGCTTTTCGGATATTCTACCGCGATATATAAATTGAACCAGGCGACTTTATATCTGTTCCTGGCTTTCTTCCTGTTGTTTCGAATGAGGACAAGCGGTGAACATAAGAAAAGCCATTATTTCTGGACAGGGTTTTTTCTTATGGGAGCGGTATCATGTCATCCTATAGTCGTTCACATAAGTGCGGTGCTGCTTGTTTACGCGATCTTCGTTGGCGGCATCAGAAGACTCCCTTACCTCTGCGCTGGAGCGGTGCTGCCTTTAGTGATGATCCTGCTGTATCTGAATTACGGGTTCGGTTCTGTTCTGGCCAATCCTTATGCATACAAGGTCAATGCTGATCCGAACGTTCTTACCTTTCCGAATATTATCAATATCTTGGACCTTTTCCTGGGGGTTGAAGAAGGGCTGTTTATATATACGCCTATAATGTTCATCTCGATCTGGGGGCTTGTTTCTGGTCTTTCCAAGAAACAATACTTGCCGGAGATGGTGATCATCGGTTTCATATTTATCTTATCGGGAGTAGCGGCCGCCTCATTTTTCAGCAGGTTCAGCACGTACAGGGATATCTGGCCTCACGAAGAACATATAGCGATACGATATCTATTACCCCTTTGTCCGTTCCTGATGTTACCGATCGCGCTGGTAATCGACAGGGCGAAACGTGTTATTGTTTACATCCTGGGCGGGATCAGCGTATTTTTCGCGTATCTTGGAGCCCAGGCGGGGATATTCCCTACAAGGGGGTGGCAGCTGATCTATGCGATCAAGGTCTTTATCAGCAGTTTCGGGATGCCGACATTTTTTTCTCAAACTTTGCCTGCTATTACCGGGGTTGATATATTCCATACGTATGTGAGCAGACCTGATGTGCGTTTGACGGACTTATTGGCCGCGGGGAACAGAAACCTTTTATTGGTTCTTCTGTGTAACCAGATGATCTTTTTCGGAGCGTTTGTTGTGGTTTTGCTCATTATAGCCGTTATATTAACCAGATTGTGGAAAGATAAACCCGAAAGGATATACACATGAAGATTCTTTTCATTGCTAACAGGGCGGAGGTTTTCAGCGGAGGACAGATAAGTCTTCTTGAGCTGGTAGCCAACCTTGACAGGAATAAGATCGAGCCGGTCGTTCTATGCCCGGGGAAGGGCCAGATATACGAAAGAACGCAGGCAATGGGGATCACATCGCTCGTATGGGATATGCCCACCGCCAAGACACTGGACCTTTTCAGGATGTTCGATAGGGTCTCGAAACTGAGATCCATAATAAAAGCGCAGAACGCGGATATCGTCCATACCAACGGCAGCAGGGCGCAGTTTTACGCCGCGCTTGCCCGGAGAGGGACACAAGCGAAACTGGTGTGGCACCTCAGGGAGTCCACGCCGGATATATTCCTTTACGACTGGTTCATTGCTAAATCCGCCGATATGATAGTATGCGTTTCTAACGGAACTGCCCAAAAACGGATAACCAGCCGATTCCCAATGTTCGCCGATAAGACAGAAGTCGTGTATAACGGCGTGGATACGGAAACTTTCAAAAGGAATGCGACCTCAAGGGAGAAGGTAAGGGACGAGCTTGGTGTTAAGAACGAGGACATCCTGATCGGTTTGATAGGGCTTATAATCCCCCAGAAAGGTCACCAGATACTGCTCAAGGCTCTGAGCGTTCTGATAGAGGATCATCCCAACATCAAGTTGCTTGTTATGGGCAGGAGTATCGATGCGGCTTACCTGGAAAGGGTGAAGACCATGGCGAACCAGCTGGGGCTGGGGCCAAATGTTTTCATTTCGGGCCAGCGTGATGATATGGTCTCGGTGCTTTCCGCTCTTGACATTTTCGCCCTGCCTTCACAGGGAGAGGGTTTCAGCAGGGTGCTCATTGAAGCCATGTCGGTCGGGCTTCCGGTGATAGCGACTGATGTCAGCGGCAATAACGAAGCAATAACCAAGGAAACTACGGGTTTTCTGGTTCCCTACGGTGACGTATATCTTCTTGCGGAAGATATACAGAAACTGATCAATAACAGACGGATGGCCATCAACATGGGGCTTAGCGCGAGAAAACGCGTGGAAGAGAATTTCAGCATGCGTGAACACGTATCCGGTATGCAGAAAATCTACGGAAAGCTGAAAGAAGGGACTTCATGAATATCGGAATAGACGCCAGGGAATTCAAGCGGGGTGTCTACACTGGTCTACGCACGATGTTGGATGACTTTCTCTGTCATTCCGCAGCGCGGAAGGAACATGATCTAGTGCTTTTCTGCAACCAGCATACCGATATGGAACATCTTCCGGCATTCGCCAAGAAAGTCCTTATTCCCGAGCGGAACACTTTTTTATGGGATCAGTATGAATTGCCTCGCGCGATCTCCAGAGAGAAAATACATGTTTTTTATACCCCTTACGTCAAGACGCCTCTATGGAGAGTATGTCCGTATGTGAACATGATCTGCGATATAATTCCCCTAAAGAGGCCCAGGCGGGGCGGTATCGCCGGTTTGGCGGAGAAGGCGCATTTTTATGTTTATTCATTCCTCTTCGGGCATCGTGCAGTCAAGACAGTGACTCTCTCTCGAGACGCCCGCTGCAAAGTCGCCAGACGCTTCTGTATGGGGCCGGAAAAACTCAAGGTTATATATCCCTCCGTGAGCCCCAATAGGATTGGAGAGGACATAAGGCGTACACTTTCAGAATACGGCATTGAAAAACCGTATTTTCTGTACGTGGGGAACTTCAAGCCACACAAGAACGTGGGGAACCTTATTGAGGCTTTCTCGCGTCTTCCGCGCGATATACTCGGACGATACAGGCTTGTTCTTGTCGGAGGCAAGGAAGAAAGTTTGCAGCATGTGAAGGGGAAGATATCCGATCTTGGGCTTGATGAGAGGGTAACCCCCCTGCCGAACGTGGATACTAACACGGTACGGTCTATTATGCAAAACGCGGATATCTTCGTTTTTCCCTCGCTCGAGGAAGGTTTCGGTATACCCCCAGTGGAAGCCATGGCCTCGGGAGTTCCTGTAGCCTCTTCGGATCTTGCTCCCATGACGGAAACTCTTCAGGAGGCAGCCGTTTATTTTGACCCCCTTGACCCCGATGATATCTCCAAAGCGATGGCCGGTCTGGCGCGGGATGAGAGCCTGAGATCCCGTTGCATCGAAAAAGGCCTCAAAAGGGCAGGTGAGTTCGATCCCGAAAGGATGTCACGTGAACTGCTGAATGTCCTTGAGGATGCCGGAAAGCCCAAAACCCTCTGCGTTAGCAGTGAATTCCCGCCGGTAAAAGGAGGGATAGCCACCCATGTCTACAATCTCTGGAGCAGGCTTCCCGTAAAAAGGGTGGCGATACTTACCTCCAGGCCGCCCGGAGTGGACTATGATTCGCAGGAGGGAATGGACATAACAAGGAAGACGTATCCCCTGGGAACGGACATCGTATCCAGGACAGTACGCGCGTTGATGGTAATATGGCATGTTATAAGACAGAACTCTATCAGGAACATAAAACGGAACCATTGCGCCCAGGTCCTTTCGGCTGGCGTGGGGGCTCTTTTGGTGAAAATGGTCAAGGGCACCTCTTATGTGGTATATATGTACTCGGCGGACATCCTGGAATTCAGCCGGACATTCCTCACCAGGTGGATAATGGAAAAGGTGCTCCGCCAGAGCGAGCACGTTATCGCTAACAGCATTTTCACCAGGTCCCTCCTGGTTTCTCACCGTTTGGTTCCGCCTGATGCGATCACTGTCAGCACTCCGGCGGTGGACACGGATATGTTCAATCCGGCCAAGGGCGATAACGGCGTTAAGGAGAAATACGGCATTCCTCAGGGGAAAAAGGTCCTTCTTACCATATCGCGTCTTGCCGAGCGTAAAGGGCACGAGAACGTGATAAGGGCGTTCTCGAAAATAAGGAAGGATTTTCCGGACACTGTCTATGTGATAGTCGGAGACGGCCCGACAAGACCCATCCTGGAGGAACTCATCCAGAGAGAGCAACTTGAGGGACATGTTATATTGACCGGGGAGATACCCCTGGATAAGCTGGTCTTTTTTGATAATGCCTGCGATATTTTTATCATGACGCCGCGTTACATAAAGGAAAAAGGCGATGTCGAGGGGTTCGGAATAGTCTTCCTGGAGGCCAATGCCTGCGGCAAGCCCGTTATAGCCGGCAAAAGCGGAGGTGTTGTGGAAGCTGTCGCGGACGGTGAGACCGGCATCCTTGTGGATCCTGAGGACACCGAGCAGATAAAGCGCGCCATCATTACGCTCCTAGAAGATGAAGAGAAAGCCCGCGCTCTCGGAGAGAGAGGCCTTCGCAGGGTGAAAGAGGATTTCAACTGGTCAACACGTGTTAAGGAACTGGAGAAGCATGTCTGAGAACGGCTCTTCGCGGAAGACAGAAGGCCTTTGGTCGATAGTACTGGTGGAACTTACCAACCTGTGCAACTTCAGCTGCGAGTTCTGCCCGAGCGACAGCATGGATAGACCCAAGACCATGATGCCGCGCGAACTGTGGCGGAAGGTCCTGATCGAACTGGGAGAGAAGAAAATGACCCGGACGGTCTTTTTTCACCTCATGGGAGAGCCTTTATTGCATAAGGATGTTTTTGAAGCGATCCGTTTCGCCAACGCGAAAGGGTTATCGGTCAGTTTTTACACCAACGGTGCTTTATTGGACGAGGAGGTCTCCGAAAAACTTCTAGGTTCGCTGCAAAAAGGCCGCGTGGTCCTCAGCATGCAGGATATAACACCAGATGAGTTTTCGAGAAGATCTCACGGGGCGCTTTCATGGAAGGGATACCTGGACAGGCTCAAGCGATTCGTGGTCAAGGCCGAATCCCGGGGAAAGAATGTTCAAGTCCATTGTCTGGCGGATCTGAGGCATAATCTTCCGGACATCATAAGTGAGGCCGATCGCATTCAGAAGGTTTATGACCGGTGGCATGAACTTTTAAATGGCGAAAACAAGCAGAGGATAAACATATTCGATCCCGCCAGGGAATACCCTCTGGGCAAGACGACTACCTTTTTCGTCAAGCACAAAGGCAACTGGGATAACAAGCTCATCGGCAGCGAAATGGTGGTCAGGCCCAGTGAAAGGGGCAGCTGCGACCTTGTAACGGACACTTTTGCCGTGCTTGCCGACGGAACATGCACCTACTGCTGTTGTGATTATGAAGGGGAACTGGACCTGGGTAACGCCATGGATGATTCGCTTGAGGATATCTATTACGGGGAGAAGGCGACCAGGATACGCCAGAAGGCCAAGGAAGGGCGGTTCATAGAAGACAGGTGCAAAATATGCAGGGGCACGGTCGTTTATAAAAAGACCGGCAAGCCCGTACCTACGAGGAGTCTCGTCTCGGAATATTATTTTTTCCTGGATCACTTTAAAAGGTACGGTTTCTTAAGTTCACTTCGCAAGATAATGGATAATATCAGGAGGAGGCTGGGAAAGTGAATGCAGACAATAAAACGAGGGTCTTACATGCCATTACCCGGTTGGACAGGGGCGGTTCATCCGAAAACACCCTGTTAAGCGCCATCGGTCTGGTAGGGAAGGGATATTCGGTGGATATTCTTTTCGGGCGCACGGAAAACCCGAACCTTGGACTTCTGGAACGCGCGGAAAAAGCGGGAGTCGAGTTCATCCAGGAGGAGGACCTTGTAAGGAACATACATCCGGTGGCGGACCTGACGGCGCTTCTTAACATACGTTATTTCCTGAGGCGCAACAGATATGACATAGTCCATGTGCATTCTTCAAAGGCGGGCCTGATCTGCCGCCTCGCGGCCAGGGCGCTAGGCATCGAC
>WJMH01000001.1 GCA_014728045.1 Candidatus Omnitrophota bacterium | reverse complement strand
TGCTGTAATCGGCAAGATTAACCGTGCTTTCGCTGATATTCCTTACATGGATGAAGTCGACAGGATCCTGCTTGGTCCTTTTCTTTTCATTCGTCTGGCGCGGGAGACCAACAGGTGCCTTCGTCTCCATAT
The DNA here is from genome assembly GCA_014728045.1 of Candidatus Omnitrophota bacterium. Taxonomy (NCBI): domain Bacteria; kingdom Pseudomonadati; phylum Candidatus Omnitrophota; species Candidatus Omnitrophota bacterium. The sequence continues at coordinate 19,861 of WJMH01000001.1, read as the reverse complement.
GTGAAGCTATAAGGGTTATGGCCAGTGGAGAATCAGCAAGAAGTCTCTGCTGCTCAGGGAGCAGCTTCTCGGGGGCCTTGTCTATAGAAACATCCTTCCCCTCCCCGTCCGGAGGAACTTGAGTGTTTTCTTTTTCCGCATCCTGTAAATGGTCGCCATCATCCATGACCGAATCCAGAACACTTTCAATATTCCGACCAAGTATCCTGAGGCCGGCGAACTGTTCTTTAGAATATGTTCTCATCTGCCTGAGCGCTTTCGCTTGGACCTCACTGAGGGTTCCGCTCTCAAGCAGCCAATCTCTTAATTCAAGTCTCTCTTCCTGCGCTTCATACGCTCTTTCTGGGAATACGACCACGGGCGTAACGCCTGCGCTCATCAATATGCTGCCGCCCATAGCTTTTGTGATCCCTTTTGAAAGGGACCTTCCCACGAGCTTTTCCATGTTCACGCTATAGCGGTATACCAGGAACACTCCGCAGGTAACACCGACGAGAAATATTGATGCAGGGGCAATGCCTGTAAAATTTAGCACAGCCGCCGGGATAGCGGTTGCGTACATCATGATATTGCGTGTGCTGGGCAGAAAGGACTCAACCGCCGCCCTGACCGGGTTCTGACCTTCCCGGGATGCCTCCTCTGCGAGTTTACGGGCCTGCAGAGTCTGCAGCAAGACTATACCGACTCCCAAAATGCCTACCGTGATCCTGAGCAGCGATAGCGCTGATCCGAAAACGCTGCCCGAACCGATCAGGGAAGCAAGAGCGACCAGCCCCCCGGTCGACAGGACGCCGCCCAGCGCACCTATCCTCCAGGAGAGTCGGTCCTTATAAAATCCGGCGCCTGCTTTCCAGCTAGCGATACCCGACACTATAGACGAGGCAAGCACTATTCCAGCGGCGAGAGCCGTGGGAACGAAGGAACCGGCGCCTATCTGCATAGCTATCAATAGACCGGTCGATATAGCGATCGACCTGACGAAGACATCGAACCCGTGCTGGAAACGCCCCGGCTGGACGTGTTTCACCTTGCTGAATTGACCATTGTGAATATATATCAAGGCCAGATTAGCGATCAGAGCCAGCCCGATACCGGTAAGCGCCGCCGGAACAGCTATCGGCGCATAGCCGGCGAGAATGACCGGATGAGATACCGCGGCTATGAGCGTGCCCGCTCCCGCATAAAGTCCCGGGCCAGCTAGTATCTGAAGCACCATCTTGCCGATCCATTTCAGGAAAGCTTTTATCCCGCTTCCCCGGCCTATTCCTGCCGTAAACCTCAGAAAATCGACGGTCGAGTTGTCAAGTTGCGATATCTTCCGGGCGAACGCCTGCCTGAGATAAACCGCCGGTATAAGAAGCGTCGTGGCGGTCACCGTCGAAACAAAGGGATATGACACAAGGGAAAGCCTGACCGGATCCGTGATAGACGAAAGTAGCGGCTGTATACCCCAGAGAGAAATGAGCGCCGCCGCGCTTACAACCGCCATAATGCTCACTACTTCAACAAACGCCGCTCCGCGGTTGCTTGTTCCAGGCGTTCTAGGCTTTACGCGGGAAATACCTTCTCCCATGGATGCGGTTAAAAGGTCCCGTAGGAATTCCCGGGTATCCTTTACCTTCAACCTGTAGTTCCGCACGAGCCTTGTCGCGGTTATCAATTCCTCGTTGAGCTGCGTGAAGGCTCCTCTTACCCCAAGCTGAGAAAGGCTTGCCAGATAGTTTATCCTGCTCCTTGTTCTCTGCTGTTCCGTTTGAAAAAGTTCGAGAGCCTCGTGTATCTTTGTCTGTATAGCACCTCGAAGCGCGAGTAGTTTTTCGGAAAGTTCTTCATCTGAAGAACAATCCGCGGCAATAGCCTCGTATGCGCCTATACCCCTGAGGAAAGAGGTAAAATTCTTTTCTCCCCGGGTGATTCCCAGAAGACGTAATATTCTCATCTGGTATTCGAATACCTCGTCCTCATACTTGCGCTTCTTTTCATCGGTCTTGTTCTTCTCGCTTACGATAAGTTCACGGACCTCGGCGATAAGTTTCTCTATCCGTTCCTTCTCGTCTCTAGCTATGGCCCTCCGTAGGCCAACCAGATGGTGGGAGAGTAGTTCCTTGTGCCTTGTGAAGAGGTTTTCATCGAGCGAAAACAACCCTTCCCAGGAACCCTGCACTTCATCTTTACCCCGGTCGGCTCTACCCTTGGTCTGTATCTCGAAGGCTTCCGCCTCATCAAGATAAAGTGATATGACGTGAAGTCCCGGGATCTTTCCGTTCACCAGAGGGACCTCCTCCCCTTCCGTTCCATCCGGATTGAGCGTTGTACCCTTTATTTCGATATCGATACCTCTGTGCGCCAGGTTCGTCACGATGGTTATTACGTTCGCATGACCCGCCTGCGCTATTTTTGATGAGAAGTCCGCCGGTGAGGACCCGTCGGCTGTATTTACAATTATCCCGCCGGAGGAGAGTTCTTCCTTGAGGCTGGACTCCAAAAAGGTCTTCAGTTGTTCCGTTTCAGCGTCGGATGCGGCCTTTAACAGTATTGGCTGGTGATCGCCTATCTTCTGGCGGAGTCTCTTTAATAGCTCCCGCCTTTTTTTACTTTTCGAACTGAAACCGTGGTGCCCGGTGGATATCAGCCTTTCGGTGGCACCTTCAACGCTTTCCACTTTCTTCCCGGGATAGATGCTCTGAAAACGTTCTGTCTCCATCGTCCCGCTGGCCCCGGCGAAATCCGTTATTATCTCGCCGCTGCGCAGAAAATGAACTATGGTCATGGACATCCCCGTCTTGGTTTCCGGGGTGAGGTTCCCGACGGGTACACCGGCCATTATTTCAACGGCCTGCTGAAGACCTTCGCCGAAGGACATGCCTTTTCTGATCAATTGGCCGGTTCTTTCGTCACGGGTGACCGTACCCTTGGGAGCGCCCGTCTGCTCGTCGCGCACGAGAACACCGATTACTTCTCCCGAAACGTCCCTTTTGACAAAATACTGTTCGCCCTCATGGTAAAAAAGATGCGCCCTTAACGCGTCCAGCACGAAAGTTTCCCCGCTGAGCTTCACGATATCCGCGTGCGTATCCGAGATCGCAGCGATGTCCTCCAATACCTTCCTGGTCTTCTTTTGTCCGGAGAGTGACAGATAGACCTCTTTCGTCCCCAGAGGTGCATAATAAGTGTTCTTATCGGTCAATATCTCCCTTGCAACAAAACCATCTATCCGCTTGCGTATTTCAAGCCTGGTCTTGCCGTTATCGAGTCCGCCTGATGAAATAATCGCCGGAGTGGCCGCGCCGAAGACCAGCATAAGATCGGCCTCATCAAACAGCGTGAAATACTTGTTCTTGCTAAGGACCTCCTTCTGAGAATCGTTCTTCTCTCCCATATACCGGTGTATGATCCTGTCCCACTTCGCATATATTATCGCGGCTTCCCTGTATACTTCTTCAGCACTGGTCCGTTCACTTCTGCCGTCCCTGTAAAGCACACCCTTGACTTCTCCTGTTTCATCAGGCAATATGAAGCCTGTGGCCACTCCCATGTGGCTCAGGACTTCTCCCATCCTGTCCTTACTCATCGCCTGTTCTGTCAGGGCATCTTCATGGGTGAGAATAAGTGTTCTTTCACCCGTGTGGATATACCTCATGAGTGCGGCACCACCCAGGGTAAGGGTCTTCCCGCCGCCGGTCCTGAGTTCTACCGATGTGCCGTCCTTGAGTTTATTGATGGCTTCTATCTGGCCCATCCTGTAGGAAGGTTTTTCCCAACCGTGAATGGAAGCGGCTGTCTTGAGCAGTTTCTTGAGAGTTTCGGATAACGGGGGTTCGTGGGGTGACTCAATACCTGAGGTTTTAGGAGCAGGATCTATTTCCGGAGGAGCGCGCGTTTTTTCCCCATCTAACTGAGCGCTTTGATCATGTTCTTCTTCAACGGGACGGGTAAAAGATCCTTTTTCAGTTTCGATTTGGGACTTCCCGGGCTTCTGGTCGTTTTTCGGGGCATAGAGTTCCCGTTTTTCGCCTCTTTTGCGTATCCGGAGAACTTCTTTATCCTCATTTACAATAGCTTCATATGGCCACCTGTACACATGTTCTTCCCGGATCTCATCTATGTCACCGATCGCGCAGGGAATGACCCAATTCGAACCCTCTTTTCTTTTCCCGTTCTCACTGTTTTTCCGGTCTTCCCTGAAATCAAAAACAAAACCCTTACCTGGAACGAGTTTATGGTCAAAGATACGCCTCTGGTTCTCTGCTATCTCGGACACAGAGTTTTCTAAGATATACTGTAGAGTGAATTTGATGTAGTTTTCGTGCTGCAGAATGTTATTTATCGGACCGGAAAAATACTGGGGCTGGAGTTTATCCTTTGGAGCAAACAGAGAAAATCCATCAGCCCTGGCGATCTCTTCGCTCAAGAGCGTAAATATCAATATGATGGCTATGATCTTAATAAGCTTGCTTTTTCTTAGATTCATATCAAATTTTATATCATTTTATATCTAATATACTGCAACAAGAATGTCACAACTTTGTGACTATTTATTTTACTAACTTTCCCGGATATTCTTTTATTAAGATGTATTTTGTATTTGTATATGCCCCGGACAAAGAGTTATCGGATCAAAACTGATTATGGCACAGATTTTGATTTTTTGTTTTGCTAACTTTGCGGGCGTAAAAAATAATACCCGCATTATCATATTCAGTTATATTATCCGCTTGCTTGTATCTGAATCCTCCGAAGATCCATTACTCTACTTTTTATTATACTAACACTGGCCGCGTTTTCAAGGAAGGGTTACAAATGTATTACATGTTTATATATTATAATTATTTAGCCGAAATGTCCGGATAAAGACATATTGATGAAAATATGTGTAAGTTTTTTATATGAAAGGATTTAGGGGTATTTGTCGGGGCGCTCTTAAAATAGGGGTCATAAAGACCCCTGTTTTGTTCATATTCTTCTTATTACTTGAAAATGTTGTTCCCTTAACCTCCAAGCATCTGCTCGTTATGCTCCTTATCTTCCGTTGATACCGGGAAAAAGCCCATTTCTTCACAGATCTTCTGTCCTTCGGGACTTAATTCGAACATTATGAACTTTTTGGTATCTCCAGAAGGTGCACCATTCGTGTACTGGTTGAGCTTTCTGGCTATGGGATAATCATCAGCTTTACTGGCACTGATCTGTGTCGGATCGATATACTCCGAATTCTCACCGCCTGAGACACTTATAACAGCGATTCCACTACTGTTCTTGGCGTGTCCCACACCAACATAACCTATACCTGTTTTATCGGTTTTTATCGACTCGATGATCTGGGCGTTACCGTTCATTCTTCTCATCTCGTCGGAATAGTCACCTTTAAGCACCTCTTCGCGGAAAAGAACAAATGTACCGGAGTTGGACTGCCGGCCATATAGAGTTATCGGCATGTCTTTCCCCCCGACTTCTTTCCAGTTGGTTATATCCCCCCTGAAAATAGCACCGAGCTGGTCGGTGGTAAGTTTATCAACGTTATTGTTCTTATTGGCGACTATCGTTATACAGTCTCTGGCGATTATTATGCGGACCGGGTCCACTCCTTTTGCCCTTGAATCTATAATCTCCCTCCGCCTGATCTCACGCGAAGAGTCGGCGATATCAACGGTCCGGTTCCTCAATCCAGCTATGCCAGTACCAGACCCGCCCCCGGTGACAACAACATTGTTACCGGGATGCTTCTCCATGTATACTTCTGACATCCGCTGAATCAGGTTCACCATAGTGTCAGAACCTCTGACCTGCAGCTGCTGCCTCGCTTCTGAAGACAGTACCGCCGCGATCGCGGTCATGACAATTATGGCCGTCATCATTTTAAAGTTCTTGATCATCTTATCCTCCTTTTTATTCCTGGTTGTTCTGATTTTGATATCTTAATTATCACTCTGAATTAATAATGTCACCCTTTTATATTCGGACGTCCCGGCGTTGCTATGGCTGAAGACCCAAAAAGTGATGCCCCATCCGGTGACTTGATCCCCGAACAATCCTTCTCGATGCTTTTCATCTCCTCGAGAGTTATCCTGTCGGTTATCTTCTCGCCATCGGCGTCAACCAGAAAAAGCGGCTCAAGGGACAGCTTGAAATTGGAATGCAGGTTCTTCCCGGGATCTTTCCTGTTCTTGCCGGAAAGAAAGACCACGAGGAATTCTCCCGGACCTATCTCCACGTCCGGGAAACGCCATTTCTTCAGATCATCCTCGTCATCTGAGATATACATCCCGCCCATGTTAATGGAGCTTTCGGTAACGTTGTAGATCTCTATCCAATCCTGCCTGTTACCGTCTTCGTCAATGAGTTTTAGGTCACCGGCTCTGACGACCTCATTTATACATAGATCCGCTACCGGGGCCAAGGGCGCTTTCGTGAAGACGGCCTGTATCTTCATGCCGTCTTCCGGAGTAAAAGTATACTCAGTCTCTGCTATCTCTCTACCGTCTATTAGAAAATGTGAAAATTCCGCGCCTCTGGAAGCTCTGGCGTGTATCTTCATAGGAATCTTGGCGTAGAAACCTTTGCCTTCCAACGGAGTGGTAAATACACCTGTATCCATATATATGGTGCCATTGTCCTCGGGAGTGACCTGAAACTCCATTTCGCTATACCCTGGAAAATCGAAAAAGGACTCCAGATGCATCCTCACATACTTGGGCCTCACCGAAACGAATTTCTTGAGATGCTTGACGTTCTTTTTCCATTTTTCCCTGTCCATCCGCCCGTCCGCCCACAATTCGAGATGCTGCTCTATCCATGGCTCCATTTTCCTCTCCAACCGATCGATAACAGCTAAGGCCCTTTCGGGTTTGAAGGGTCCGTTCAAGTATTCATCTATTTTCCTGATAAAAGCCAGCCTGTATTCTTCCTTGCTCATGAACTTGGAGAAGAGTCTGGTGTATTCCTTGTAATCCAGAAGCGTGTCATAATCCTCGCGCCACTTGACCAGGCCGAAAGTGGAATCAAAATCGAAAGTATATGTATGAAAGGGGCCCGGTTCCCCGCCTACGGGCGCCTCCCTCCAAAAGGCTATATTGTTCATACCGTAATCCGTGTTACAGGCTATCGTATGAGCCGCCATGGAGGCGATGTAACCTTTGGGGTCAAGCTGGCTGCTGTCGGTAGGGTCAAGCGCTATGAAATCATCAACGGCCCTGGTGCTTCCCGTTCTCCGGGCACTGGCGGATATCTCCTCGTACTCGATCGCCCCGTCCTGCACGTAACCCTTGTAAACGACACGCGAATCATGCCTGATATATGCGGCGCCTTTACCGAGCATATGCCTGCCGATCCTCATGCCCATATCGTCACGAACTACCACAAGATCGACGTCACTGCTTCTGACCGAGGGATTATTCTCGCTTATGCCGGTATTATCCCTTTTTTCGCCGATATTCATCATCCCGTAGTTTTTTCCATTGATAAAGAAAAGTACCGGGCCATTGTCATCCCTTATTTCAATGCCTTCAAGTCCGCGGACCAGATCGCAGAAAAGGGCGTTCCTCATGCCCATCGTAGGCATGCATTCAGGATCGGCAAGATATCTTACCCCGTCCTGGTTGTTGTTCCTCAGCTGTATATGGCGGAATGCCTCTATGTCCTTCTTAAGGAGCTTGTATTTGAATTCTTCGTGCATCGGATCTACAGGAGTATCCGCGTTTATCTTCAAAGGCCTCATCATGACCTCACGCGAACTTGCACCGACGACGCCTATCGTGGCATCCTGGGAAAACCCCTGGTTGCCGTCCTCGTCGAAATAAGAAACATGCACCCTGACGCTCTCCCTAAGCATGTAATCCTTGTAAGTTATGTCCCTGAAAAGCCCGTGTCGCGGGTCCCAAAGCTTATCATGTTCGGTCGCGAGCGCAAGAACGGCTATTCCCTTACTGTCGAAACCTATAAAATAGGTCTGACCGCTCGGCGGGCTGGGAAGATGGCCGCCTTTAAGCGATATGGCGCGGATCGTGGTGTTCTTGTCGATCTTGACCGGCTCGGTATAGACCTCTGATGCCACGGTTGGCGTGGACCCGTCGATGGTATAATAGATCCTGGAATCGGTTCCTTCGGTATACAGGCCCACGCTGACCGGTTCGGAATAGAACCCGCCTCCAACGGAATATTTCACTACCGGTGAATAAGGTGCGGACGTATTGGCTTTCCCAGGGGTCGGTGAGGGAAAATACACCAATTCACCAGTATCGCGATGCCTGCCATAGGATATATCCTGCGGCAATTTGTCAATAGTGATATGGTCCTGTAGAACACCGGCCTCATCGGAGAGATATATCCCCCTGTCATTGTCAGATATCTTGAAATCCGTATGCAGGGGTTCAGACCGTCGGGCCCTGTGTTTTCCCGAAGCGAAAACAAGAAGATACTCCCCCGGTCCCATGATCCTCTCGGGGAATACCCACCTGGTAAGTTTCCCAGGTTTGTCTGATAAACACCAGCCCTGCAGGTTCACTTTTCCCCCGGTGCTGTTATATATCTCTATCCAGTCAGGGGAGTCCCCGTCCTCGTCCAAGACCATTGAATTGGACCCGGTTATCTCGTTTATGCACACCCCCCCTTCAGCACCTGAAGATGCCGGCCAAAGCATGCACGCCACAGCGCATAGAACTGCCGCCATAATCAATATATAACACGGTTTATAATTGACTTTTTCTCCTTGCATATGACCTCCGAGTGTATATTTTTACCAATCTATTGTGACAGACAGGTTACGGCGGAGCAAAAGTTCATCGAAATTTGCAAAAACGCAGTATATACGCAGGACTATCAAAGTCGATGGGGAATGAGCGCTTCGGCCCTTACCCCGACGGGGCGGGACGCTTCTTGGCACTTGTCTCAGAGTTCAATGATTTCTTCTACCTGGAACTCATCCAGGAACGAGGTATCCCTGACAAGTTTAGAAGGTTTGAACTGGGTGTCATTGTTCGAAGAGTTAGTGGCTTTTGATCGATATTTTTTGAAATCCCCCGGGCTGAGTATCCTTAGCACCGGAGGCCTGAGAAGGTCCTGTTTCCTTCTTTTTTCATATAGATAGTTCTGTGCGGATAGCTGTTCTTCCAGCGAAAAGAGCAGCTGTTTTTTGGCCTCATTACCCGGCTCCTCTTCGAATTCCACCAGAAACTCGTAATGCGGCCTTGAACCCCCTGACGCCACACAGGTAAAGAAGTGGATCAGCAGATGGTTCTCGCGGGCGGCCTCCCTCATAGCTTCCTCGACCTGGGACTCATATAGTTTTTCCCCGGATAGATCGCTCACATTTGACCCTTTCTGGATGAATTCTACCAGAGGAGTGCTATGGTAATAGCCCGTTACTTCAACGATATCGTTCATCTGGTAACGATAGAGACCTCCCGGGGTGGTCAGAACAACATAATACTGCTCGCCTTTTTCCAATCGCTCACAGCTCAGGATATCAGGTTGCTCCTTATCGATCTGGCTGCTTGGTATGAACTCATAAAAGTTCGAATTTATGGCAAGGATGCCGTCTGCCCTGCTGTCGTCGACCGGCAGGGACATCCTGCCCTCCGTAGCGATGTACCCGAAATCCCTTACCGAGACCTTCCCGAAATACTTTTCCATTTCGTCAAGATAGACCTTCATGCTGCCGCCCTTCCAGCAGCTAACAAGGCATATGCGGGGCCATATATCCTTGGGATAAAGAGTTCCCCTTGCCCGGAACACGTCTTCAAGTTCGTCCGCTCTCCCGGGGGAGGCGTGACATAGCTTCTCGAGGTGTCGCCTGATATCAAGCGGCATGTCAAGTTTTGCGCTGATGACGCCTTTACGCACATCCTCTATGATATCGTCTTTCCATTCCTGCAGATACTGGGAAAGTATGAACAAAGTGTTCGGGTTGGGGCTCGCCGCCATTGTCACGTCCCTGTGCTCGACCGCGAACCTCAATATACAGTAATATCTGACCCGGTAATCCCCGATATCAAAAACCCTGCAGGGGACGACATGCATTTTTTTGATAATTCCGGGCAAATTCATGTAAGCGTACCCGCTTTCTGAACCGTAAGGAATGCCGCCTTCGGTGTGCCCTTTTACGGCGGTATTGACCACGACAAGTATTTTCCCCTCCAAGACCTCTGGATGATCCTGGCTGAGGCGATACGCCCATAGATCGGTCACTCTTTTCTTGAGCCTGCGACAAGCAGGAGTTATTGGTATGAACTTGGGTTCATTCGTGGTGCCGGAAGTAAGACCGAAATATTCGGTCCTTTCGGAGGCCATAACGCCTTTTTCCCCTTTACGCATCCTGTTTATCTGCCCGGCGATATCATCATACTCAACGACCGGAACGCGCTTCTGGAACTCTTCGACCGAATGTATGCTTGCGAAACCGTATCTGCGACCATATTCGGTATCGGAATTACGCGCGAGTATGTTCAAAAGAAATTCGCTCTGTTTCCTGGCGGGCCTTTTAAGGTCTTTCTCGAACAGTTTAAATCTTATCGACATAATGCCCAGAATGACTTTTTTAAGCAGTTTCTTCATAGAGAAATTCTCAGAGCCCCAGACCAGATCTCTGGCCGCGCCTTGTATACTGCCAGGTCTTTTTAAGAAGGATGGTAAGGTTTTCTATACTAGAAATAGTTTACACTCCACCACCCCGCATGGCAAAGGTTTTCGGTCACCAGGAAGGTCAAAAGGCTTCTTCCCATTAGAACATTGATTTTCCGCCGCAACAAAAAACTCCCCCCGGGTTTCCCGGGGGGAGTTAAGATGGTGTTCTTACTCCTGTCTGTCCTGCCGTATGATCTATCGATTCTCCTCAAGTATACGCACCGAAGCAGCATAAAGATCCTTCTCTATGTGATCGGGGGCTGCGCCCAATTCGTCCCTGTGCCTGGTCCCGTGGCCCGAGAGAAGATAAACGGTTTTTGCGCCCATTCTAAAACCCATTTCCACATCATGAGGGTGGTCCCCCACAACATAGGAATTCACTATATCAATGTCATATTCTTTTGCGGCTTTTTCCAAAAAGTAGGTCTTGGGTTTGCGGCAGATACACCTTTGTTCTTTCTTGTGAGGACAACAGTAAGTATCTTTTATGTATATACCGTTATCGCGTAGGAGGGATTGAAAATACTCATTGAAATCAAGATACTCCCGCTGACTGAAGACGTTTTCTCCTATTCCACATTGATTTGTTACTATAAAAAGTGAGAATTCCTCCTCCAGGAGTTTCAAGGCTTCTATGGAACGGGGGATAAGAACAAGCCTGTCGCTGGAATACACGTATCCCCTGTCCTCGTTTATTGTTCCGTCCCTGTCCAAAAACACCGCTTTTATCATATCTTTCTACGTGTCCTGATAACTTCTGGCAAGTTCCAAGTTGACCTTTATCACATTTTCGGCGAATTCTTTCGTCTTTTGGTCAACGTCCCGTAAACGGTCTGCGTCCGAACGCCCGCTAATTATCATGCCTGAATCCGCAATCTTACTCGGGGGGATCTTTGATTTTTCGATGACCACCGAATGCTTGATTATAACATCGTTCCCGATATCCGCATCGAACACTATCGACCCGAATCCGATAAAGCAATTTTCGCCTATTATGCAGGGACCGTGTACTATAGCTCCGTGCGCAACGGAAGTCCTCTCTTTGATCAACACCCTTGACCCTTCCAACCCGTGGATTATGACCCTGTCCTGGATATTACAGCAATCCTCTATAAAGATGGAGCTGCCGGGTTCATCCGCCCTTATGACCGCTCCGGGAGCCACAAAGACTTTCTTGCCGATCTTGACATTACCGATAATAACGGCGGTGGGATGGATATAACTTCCCTTGTCTATTCGGGGCCTTCCGCGCTTTGGATCATTCGCCATGTTCGGAATCTCCTTTTTTTATCTTTGCGCTTTTATGCGCAAGCGGGCTTTCTATGTCCTGGTCCAAAGTGAATATCTCGATACGCTCACCTGTATTTATGTCCATGTCAAGGTGGAAATCAACCACTTCGGCTCCCGTCAGTTCTTCGATAATCTCTCTTAAAAGAGGGGAGGCCCTTTCCATGAGCTTTTTCTTAAGCTCTTTTATCATCACCATTCCCTTTTTGTCTCTCAGCATATGCCTTTCCGCGGGGGGCAGTACTTCGCGCTCCCGTATCACTATCGTATCGGCGAATATTTTAGTTGTGACCTTAGCAGAACGCTCCCCCAAGTGTTCTCTTAGGAATTTGTTCATGGCCTGGTTCACGGAGTCTTCTATTGCGCTCTTGGAAGTAACTTTCATTTAAGGTTCCTTATCCATCGGATTTTATTAACCAGTGATATTTTTCCCTTACATCGATGCCGGGCTAAACGGATCACGCTTTGACGCTTTCTCCGGTCAGCATCTTGAGCGCCTGCAGATATTTTTCCGTTGTCTTCAGGATAACTTCCTGTGGCAGTTCGGGACCCGGATAAGTTTTATCCCAATCGAGTGTCTTAAGATAATCACGTACATACTGTTTATCAAAGCTCGGCTGGGGTTTTCCCGGTGCGTACTGGTCCCTGGGCCAGAACCTTGACGAATCGGGGGTCAGAACCTCGTCGATAAGGATAAGCTTATTATCGTGCCAGCCGAACTCGAATTTGGTGTCAGCTATTATTATCCCCTTTTCAAGGGCATATGCGCTGGCCTTTTTATAAAGCGCGAGGCTTGTATCCTTCAGCCTTTCGGTCAATTCCTTGCCAAGGGCGTTTCCAACGAATTCCTGTGAGACATTCACATCATGCCCGGTCTCTTCTTTCGTGGCCGGGGTAAAAATGGGTTCCGGCAATTTATCGGACTCCTTCATCCCCTCAGGGAGTTTTATCCCGCATATGGACCCATCTTTGCTGTATTCCTCCCATCCGGACCCGGATAAGTACCCGCGTACAACACATTCGACAGGGACAGGTCTGGTTTTTTTAACAAGCATCGATCTTCCCTGTATATCTGACCTGTACTTCATTAAATTCTCGGGGAAATCATCCACGCTCGAGCTGATAAAATGATTCTCTATGATATCTCCGGTATGATCGAACCAGAATTCCGAAAGTCTGGTCAGCACCTCCCCCTTTTGGGGTATAACGGTCGGGAGCACCACGTCAAAACAGGAGATCCTGTCGGTGGAAACCATCAAAAGGTGTTCCCCGAGATCATAGATATCCCTGACTTTCCCTCTTTTGTGAAAATTTATATCTCCCAGACGAGTCAGTTTTATTGTTGAATCGGTCATTTCCTCACCTCCTGTTTCCGCTGAAACACATAGGGACTCACATATTTATTCTGTCCGGCCTCCCTGGATAATCTGTTTTCCTGCTCCATGAGTTCCTCAAACAATATATTCGGAGTATCGGCGACCTTAGTGCTGTATATTTCATAGATCCTCTCGATCTTCGCCAGGTTCTCCAGGACTTTTAACGTGAATTGTTCTATGTACTGTTCCTGGGTATACTCCTTTCCCAGCACCTCCTTGAAGAGTCTTTTAAGGTCCTCATATTTGGGGATATACCCTGTAGGTGTTTTTATCGCGCCCACGTCTCCGTTCACGCGCAGCTCCATCCATTTGACCCATACGCGCTTATCCTCCATCTCGGTAAGATAATTGCCCTCTGAATCCTTCTGGAAATAGTTCACCGCGAAGATGACCGGCGGATCATCCACATTCTTGACGAAATTCAAGTGGTTTTCTATGTATCTGCCGAGGGGTATCGAAACAAAATCCAGATTAGACATCGGGTTGAATTGCCTGACGCCCTCTTTGCCCAATGTCGCTGCGGTTGTTTCCGACTCAAGGGCCGCCCCCATGGTGACCACACCGTGCGTCCAGTCGAAAGCCTGCTGCACCGGCGGCCACACGCTGGAATCTCTTCCTCCGTAAATTATTCCCCTGACTATAACCCCTTCGGGGTCATCAAGTTTTGGGTCAACGTTTTTCAAAGCGTGAAGGTTCACCGTATAACGGGCGTTCTTGTGTGAAGGCGTGACCTGGTTACCTTCTTTATCTTTTTTATCCTTTGTCCATTCCCCGGAATAATTCCTTCCTTTCCCGGGTGTTTCTCTGCCGTCTCCAAGCCAGAAAGGAACGCCCTCATCGTTCATCAGAACATTTGAAAATATCACCTCGCCTGGTCTTGTCAGCGCTTCCCAGATAACGGGATCATTTTCGGGGTTAACGTCGCGGATAATGCCGAATATCCCGCTTTCAACGTTCGCTCCGTATATTTTGCCTTCTTTATTCCTTAAATATGCTATATCATCTCCCACGATAGTTTCGCCTTCTATCATCGCGGTCGAAGTCTTCCCGCAGGCACTGGGAAAAGCCCCGGCAAAATATGTCTTCCTTCCCTCGGGGCCGTTAACACCCATCAGAAGCATATGCTCGGCAAGCCACCCTTCTCTTGAAGCTTTCTGAATGGCCAGTCTCAAGGAAAGTTTCTTAAGCCCGACGGTATTGCCCGCATACTGGGTATTTGTGCTGTAAACGATATTATCCTCAAGGTCTATATAAACCCTTCTTTTATCGATATTTTTACTGACCCCATCTGTCAGTTCTCCGGCGCTATGAACATATCTGAAAAAATCCCCCGAATCGCCTAACTTTCTGAACTGTTCATAACCTGACCTGTACAGGATATATTCTGAATGGGCCACATAGCTCGAATCCGTTATCTGCACGCAGGGTATCGAAAATTCCGAATCCGTGGGCCCGAGGCAGAAGAACAATACATACATTTCTTTGCCTTTCATGATGTCCTTGAGATAACCTTTGACTTCTTCCAGGCCTTCCTGCTTGTCGACAGAATTAAGATCCGGGCCAAGGTCCATTCCGGGAGGCAGAAGATATTTTGTCTGCTGCTTATCCCTGGCCTGGTCCTTCTCGCCGTCGAAATGTACGGTATGCCCTTCCATGGCAAGCTTCAGCTCTTCTTTATTCTCAACTGCCTTGTTCCTTATATATTCTTTGTCCTCTTTTGAGTCATCGCAGACATGAACGCTGTCGGGACTGCAAAGTCCTATATATTCAGCGATGAACTCTTGAAGCTTCGGGTTGTCAAGTTCTGTCAGTTTTTCGTAACTGCCGACGCTGCATTTTTCCTTTAATAAATCCGCGTGTTTTTCTTTCATCCTCTTTCCTCCTGCTTTCTTCGGTTTGCATAAAAAAAGCCGACATCTTCTGTCTTTTTCCCCTATTAGGGAGAACTACAGTTAATGTCGGCTTACTAGCAGGCAACTCCTTTTAACAAGGAATTCCCCTTTAATCTACCAATATGTCTTTCTCTCAGTTACTAAGATATCAAATTTGCCGCGAACTGTCAATAGTCTTGGATCATTCAAATGTCAGAACAATAACCCTTTCACCGGTCTTTGTACTTATATCAGAATGCAGGCTTTTTATCTGAAATCCGGTGATATCCATAATGATCTTCTCAAGCAGGACCCGCGCGCCTTCCAATAACTGGACCCTTGTTTTCTTTATAAGGTCAGCGCCTTCTGCGGTCTTGGCAAGCTGCTCTTCGGCAGGGGTAAGAACTCCCTTGAGCCTGATAAAGACCATATCGTCCATTAGATAGGTCTTCGCTTCTTTGGGACCTCTTCCCATATGGTCGATCTCGAATTTTATTATGGCCTCGCTTATTTCCGCTTCTATCTGTCCTTTGGTCTTTTCCGCCATACAACCGTCCTTTTGATAATAGCTGTTTGTTCTTATTATAGCAGAGTTACACAAGTTGCGATAGTTCCAAGCAGAAAATACGGATTTCCGTGATCACTGCCAGATAATCGCACAGCCCGAGCATCTTCATGTCGTAAGCGATACGATCTGCTTCCTGGTAGCTTCAAGTCGCTGAGTAAAAACGACGGTAAGTCTCTTAAGTAGTTCGTATCCCAGGTCATGGTTCTTCTCGCACTTCTCTCTCAGACATTTTCCATCTAATGCTATAGCGCGCACTTTTTCAACAGCCTTGCAGTTAAACCTGTATTTATACGGAGGAATAAGCCAAGACCACCCAAGGATATCGCCGCTCTGGAGTGTCTGAATAGTGATTTTATTGGTTATTTGGATCGCGACCATCCCTTCGCGGATAAGATAAAATTTATCGGCCGGATCATTCTCCTTTAGAATAAGATCCTTCTCTTTGAATACCACATTCGAGGCACACCCCACAATAAAGTCAAGATATTCCTGCTGCAGGTCTTTGAAAAAGGGATGTTTTTTCAGGATCGGCTCAAGGGTTTCCACCATGGTCTCCTCCTTGTTTTTATTGTTCGCTTACGAATGACTATATTTTATTAAATTCAGTCTAGTAGCTAAATTATACATTGTTTAGCCAGTAATGACGAATTTTACCCAAAATATCCCCCTCTGGTCACCCAGAAGTTGACAAAATGGTGAAAATCTTTGGATCCGAATCTCTTTGGCCTATGGTGTTATTAATATTCCTCTATTTAATTTCACCACATACAAGAAATATTTTTTATATTTGGTAAGCACCTATGAAATGCTCTTGAACTAGTTATACATTGTTGCCGGTCACAAATAGTTACTCTTTGCTGCCATACACTATTTTGACCTTCGTCAATTCGTTCGTAACAATAAATTTATTACCTTTTATAGTGGCCTTTTTTTCAGTTCCATCGGGAAGAATAAACAAAACAGTATCCCCTTCTATTTTGTAGGTTCCTTCCTCTTTACTGAAGCCGCCCATATCATGTACATATTTATTCTCGGGGCCAAAATTAAAAACGGATTTACCTGCCAGAAATGGCATTTCCTTGTCACCGATATAATGCTCCACACTGACCCATTTCCCCTTTAAGTCGATACCGAATCCGTTCACGGCAAACATCGTCACAAGCATTAATATTAATGCAACGATCTTAAGTTTTCCCACCTTAACCCCCCGTTCATTCGACATATATTCTTTCTTCCTCGACATCTGCATCTATGACAATGTTATCCAGAACTCTTATTTTTACTTTGTAACGGCCTTTCACGGCATCGTCGGGTAATTTTATATCGTTTTTTACGGGTAAGGGCTCATTGTCCAGGTCTTTCGGGTATACCTTGTGAAGGTCCAAAATATTCAATCTGACCATGATCAGCCCTCCCTCGGGATCTTCCAGCAAAAGATCTTCTTTGATCCATATCTCCCCCTTTGAGGTCTGTTTATAATTTATTATTTTAAAGGTAAGCCAAACTTTCTGCCCTGGCTTGAAACTTTTTGAAGCATATTCCGGACCGTCCACGCCCCCGAAAAACTCCAAATCCTTTATTTTCATAGTTCGTCCATTGGCGCAAGACCGTGTAAGCTCCACCGGTTTAGTTATTTTTCTGACTTTATTCTTTGCCATGTATTTATTTTTTCGGTATGTATTCTCTTTGAGATAAGAGACGAACTGGCGGGTGACTTTCTCAAGAAGCATATCAAGCACCGCTTCCTTAGCAGGAACCTCCTCGGGCTTGAGAGGTTCGTAATTAACACCTCCGAAAAGCTTTTTGACCGGCTTAGCATTGGCGGAATTATAGCTTTCTGTAAGCAAGTTCTGTGTGATCACGGTCCCGTTCTTAATATCGATCATCTTATATGACACCGAAACCGTACCCCTTCTGTACAAATAGGGTTCATTAACATAATAAGGTGTTTTTTGAAGCTGTTTACGGTATTTTTCCTGGCCTCCTGCGGTATGGTATTTTTTCTCCACCCATTCCTTGTGCACTTTCTCGACGGGTTTAGTCCCTTTATCGTCTTCCACTTTAAATGTATTAACATTTCCGAAAATAATAGCATCCACTCCCAGTATCTTTCCGATTTTCTGTATCTTCCGGGTATCAACGAAATCAGCGGCAACCATACCCTGCTCTTTAAGGACCTGGTCCAGCTTCTGCCTTTCGACAACCGTATACAGCCCGCTGTCCAATATCTGGCTCACAAGGTCAGCCTCCGCATATTCTCCACTACTGCCGGGGCCCTTGAACTCTACAACTGCCACTTTTTTTATATTAGCCGGGATAGTCCCGGCCGAAGACGGCAGGACCCGAAAAAGAAACAAAGCAAGAAACGTGATATAAAGAATATTTCTACTTTTCAATTAGAGCTCCTTTTTTAAACAGTTTATTGCTTATCTTTCTCGAAAGCCGGACCGCAACAGGCACTGAAACGATAACTGCCGCGACGGGAACTAAAAGCATGAAGACCATCCAACCCATTTCCAGATCAAAAGCCGGGTTATTACGTGTAAAAAACATAAACGCTATAAGCACCATAAGCCCCAGAATTGAAACAATGAACCACAAACCGGCAAAGACAGGCAGACCTATAATTATTCTAAATAATATATTCTTCATGACGCTTCTATTCTTTTACGGGAAATATAAAAGTAAGAACATGCTCGTCTTTGCCCAGAGGCAAGTAATTGGAAATGGTCACCACCACTTCATTCTGGCTGTCCATATAAATAAGAGGATTTGAGCTTATCTTCTTAAGGCCTTTTTTCAACGCTATCTCATTCATTTCCCGGGCATAAAAAGTTCTGACTTTTTTCACACTCTCCGGAGAAGTGTCCGGAACTGTATACACAAGCATGTAATTGTCGCCTCTTCCTTTCTTGATCTCAGAAAACTCGGCTCCTCGATATAATTCAAGGCCCAGATCGGACATTTTCTTCTCCAGCTCCTGTCTGTCTACAACGGAAGTCGCGGAAAAAGCATCAGAAGATCTTTTTCCCGTTTTTTCCGTAACGGATATTTCGCCGTCCCCGCAGCCCGCTACTCCCAAGAACAGGGTAAAGACCAATAATGAAGACAAAGCAGATTTCATTGCTTTTGATATGATCATGCTGATTCCTTTCTATTTACATGGATTCACCTTATTAATTTTTTTCTTTGCGTTCAACAAATTTTTCGAAGGGTTCTTTATCTTGCGGTAATAGATTTCCGCATGAAGTCTCATTAAATCCCTCTGGCGGCCTTCACAAGCTTCTGAGGCAAGAATAAAAGCGCGTACCGCATAATAGAGATATTTATCCGACATGCCAAACCCGGCTGCTTTGACAGCGTATTCAAGGGCTCCCCTCTTAAGATCGCTTTCCCAGCAAAGAACCGCCATATTCCTCCAGGCTAACGCATAATCGGGTTTAAGTTCAAGAGATCTTTTTAACGCGCTTTCGGATGCGTTGATGTCCCCGGATCTAAAACTGTTAACGGCCATATCGTTCCAGATTAGGTGGTTTTGTGGAAATTCATCAAGCAGCCTTTTATATAATCGATCGGCTTCAACATGATCACCGCACACACAATAATCATGAGCCAGTTCCGCCAGATCAAGATATACTCTTTTGGAAAAGCAGGTTTCTCCGTAAATATTCCGGGGTCTTGAGTTTTTTGGGTTCTTTTCCTCTCCGCTCGTTGACATCTGCCACGGAGTGGCATCTGCGGATAGATCTGAAAATCCCGTACAGGTGCCCGCCAGAATAAATAAGAAAAAGATTAATGTTATTTTAGGAAAATTTGAAGTCTTCATGAATGAATAAGGAGTTTATTCACTATCTTACAAAAAATAAAGATAAAATTCAAATTCCCTATAATACTATACGAAATTAAGAAAAACCTGTTTCTTCTGACTGCAGAAACGTAAATATGAATGAGCAATAAATGCAAATTCTATACTAGATCTTTTTCCCCGAGCAAAAAAATTCCCCCCTGGGGTACCCCAGGGGGAACTAAAGTGGTGAAGTGTTTTAAGTCAGATTTAACGATCGACATTGTTTTACCGAATTTAATACATGGAAGCAGGAAGAAGGATCTTTGACTCGAGGGGCTCGGCGCAGCCGCAGGCT